>NZ_JBIWKI010000002.1:0-362170 GCF_044765565.1 Streptomyces sp. NPDC102437
GCTCAATCGGCGCGCGTGGAACGGGCGTAGCACTCCGAATCTCCCAGGCCGCTGTCTCCCGCAACCTGCTCGCCCTGGAGAAGGTCGTCGGGGTGGGGGGGGGGGGCCCCCCCCCCCCCCCCCCCCCCCCCCCCCCCCCCCCCCGGGGGGGGCCCCCCCCCCCCCCCCCCCCCCCCCCCGCCTCTTTGTCTGCCGTCCGACGACTCCTCGTGCGTACGGCGTCAGCGCATCTTTCCGCCGCGCGGCATCCGCATGCCCTTCGGCATCGGGCCCTTGGGCAGCGGCATGTTGCTCATCAGGTCGCCCATCGCGCGCAGCCGGTCGTTCGCGGCCGTCACCTGCGGGCCGGTGAGCACGCGCGGCATCTTGAGCATCTTGGTGCGCACCTTCTTCAGGGGCACCTGGCCCTCGTCGTTGCCGACGATGATGTCGTGCACCGGGACGTCCACCAGGATGCGCGCCATCTTCTTCTTCTCGGCCGCGAGCAGCAGCTTCACGCGGTTCGGGTTGCCCTCGCCGACCAGCACGATGCCCGCCTTGCCCACGGCGCGGTGCACGACGTCCTGGCTGCGGTTCATCGCGACCGCGGGTGTCGTCGTCCAGCCGCGGCCCACGCGGTCCAGCACCGCCGCAGCGGCGCCCGGCTGCCCCTCCATCTGCCCGAAGGCGGCACGCTCGGCACGCCGTCCGAAGACGATCGCCATCGCGAGGAGGGCCAGCACGAAGCCCAGGATGCCCAGATAGATCGGGTGGCCGATCAGGAAGCCGACCCCGAGGAGGACACCGAAGGTGACAATTCCCACGCCCGCGACGACAAGACCGACCTTCGGGTCGGACCGCCTGGCCATCTTGTAGGTCAGGGCGATCTGCTTGAGCCGCCCCGCGTTCTCGGCGCTGTCCGCGCCTTCAGTGTTTGCCTTCCTCGCCATGTACAGAAGTTTACGTGGCCTAGGAATGGTGGTCGGCCGCGGCCTCCAGTACGTACTCGGCCTCGACCCGGTCCTTGGCCCGGCGCCGGTCCTCCAGGACGGCGTTCCAGGCGTTGCGGCGGGCGGTGCGCTGGCCGCCGCCCAGGAACAGCGACTCGACGGCACGGAGGGCATCGGTGACGGAAGGGATGGCGGTGGCGCGTACCGGCACGGCCTGCATCGTGGAGATCTCCTCGGAGCGGATGTGCGGACTGAGTTGCGTGGACTCAGCTGCCCGGGCCGAACTGCCCGGGACTGCGTTGCGCGAAGTGGGTGGCGGGCGCTGGGGTGTGGGGCGTGGCGGCGGCAGCGGCCCGGACGGCTGCTGCCGGCCACCGCGTCGTGTGCACCCAGCGTCACTGCTCGGTGTTACCAGCGCATGACCGGTCGGTCAAACACCAATGAAACCTTGATACGGGCGCCGCGCACGCCGAAGCGGCCCATACGCGCCCCCGGCCTGCGGGGGAACGTACGGGCCGCGTCGAAACAGCGATTACCGCTCGGTAGCTTCTTGTGCTCGGATTCACACGGTGGGCGCCGCGGCGGTCGCGCCGCGACGCTCGATCGCCTGCTGGAAAAGACGGCCCGCGCGGTACGAGGAACGGACCAGCGGCCCGGACATCACGCCGGAGTAGCCGATCTCGTCGGCCTCCTCCTTCAGCTCCACGAACTCCTGCGGCTTCACCCAGCGCTCGACCGGGTGGTGGCGCACGGACGGCCGCAGGTACTGCGTGATCGTGATGAGCTCGCAACCCGCGTCGTACAGGTCCTGGAGCGCCTCGCTGACCTCCTCACGGGTCTCGCCCATGCCGAGGATCAGGTTGGACTTGGTCACCAGACCGGCCTCACGGGCCCGGGTGATGACCTCCAGGGAGCGCTCGTAACGGAAGCCGGGGCGGATCCGCTTGAAGATCCGCGGCACCGTCTCGACGTTGTGCGCGAGCACCTCGGGGCGCGACGAGAAGACCTCGGCGAGCTGCTCGGGCTCCGCGTTGAAGTCGGGGATCAGCAGCTCGACCTTGGTGCGGCCGGCCTCTCGCTCAGCGGTCAGCGCGTGGATCTGGCGCACGGTCTCCGCGTACAGCCAGGCACCGCCGTCCTCCAGGTCGTCGCGGGCGACGCCGGTGATGGTGGCGTAGTTCAGGTCCATCGTGACGACGGACTCGCCGACGCGGCGGGGCTCGTCCAGGTCCAGCGCCTGCGGCTTGCCCGTGTCGATCTGGCAGAAGTCACAGCGCCGGGTGCACTGGTCACCCCCGATGAGGAAGGTGGCCTCGCGGTCCTCCCAGCACTCGAAGATGTTGGGGCAGCCGGCCTCCTGGCACACCGTGTGCAGACCCTCGCTCTTCACGAGTTTCTGCAGCTGGTTGTATTCGGGGCCCATCTTCGCCCGGGTTTTGATCCACTCGGGCTTGCGCTCGATGGGGGTCTGGCTGTTCCGGACCTCAAGGCGCAGCATCTTGCGCCCGTCGGGTGCGACAGCGGACACTCCGGCACTCCCCTTTGCTTTCACTGCATTGGATTCTTCGGCGAACACCAGGGTACGCCCGTGGTTCATACGGCTTTACGTGTGGCCAACCTGTGGCCGGCAGGCCCTATTCCCCGGAGGGGGATCCGTAAGTCATGCCGTGGCCACGGCATCGGTCGGGCGCTCGACGGTGCGCGGGGCGAGCTCGGCGTTCTCCAGGACGTCCCGGAGGTGCTTCTCGACGACCGGGAGCACGTCCGCGATGGTGATGTCGCGGCCCAGCTCGTACGCCAGTGAGGTGACGCCGGCGTCCCGGATGCCGCACGGCACGATCCGGTCGAACCAGGTGTTGTCCGGGTTCACGTTGAAGGAGAAGCCGTGCATGGTGACGCCCTTGGCCACCCGGATGCCGATCGCCGCCAGCTTGCGGTCCTCGCGGCGCTGGCCGGCGTTGGACGGGGCGTACTCGGGGCCGTTCAGCCGGGCGTCGAACTCCTCGTCGTGCAGCCGCGGGTCGAAGTCGAGCGAGAGTCCACCGATCGCCGGGCGGTCCTCGACCGGGTCGCCGAGCACCCAGACGCCGCTGCGGCCCTCGACCCGGGTGGTCTCCACGCCGAACTCGGCGGCGGTACGGATCAGCGCGTCCTCCAGCCGCCGGACGTGCGCGACGACGTCCACCGGGCGGGGCAGCTTCTGGATCGGGTAGCCGACCAGCTGACCGGGGCCGTGCCAGGTGATCTTGCCGCCGCGGTCCACGTCGATGACGGGGGTACCGTCCAGCGGGCGTTCGCTGTCGGTCGTGCGCCGACCGGCCGTGTAGACCGGCGGGTGCTCCAGCAGCAGGCAGGTGTCGGGGACGGTGTCCTCGAATCTGGACGCGTGCACCTCGCGCTGCTTCTGCCAGGCCTCCTGGTAGTCGACGGCTTCCTCGCCGAATCCCAGCCGGACGAACCGAAGCTCAGCCACGACAGATGCCTCCCTACTTGTGGTGCCGTGCGTCCGGGGTGCCCGGAGCCGCGTCACCATGCACTGAAATCACGCCCCCGGCCACTGTACGACCGGCACTCGGGCGATGGCCCGGCAGGTCTTCCCGTCAGCGCCGACCTCAATCCTCACACGATCGGATGAAAGTGAAGCGAAGGTGGCTGTGACCACTGCGTAGGCCGCTAAATTCGCGCCGTTCCATAAGGGCTGCCCGCCCGGCCCCGAAGGCAGGAGACCGTACAGCTGATGTCGGAACGACCTCCGCAGCGCACCCCCAACCGCCGACTCGCCTCGCTCATCACGGAGGCCGGGTTCTCCAACGCCGGCCTCGCCCGCAGGGTGGACCAACTCGGCCTGGAGCACGGCCTCGACCTGCGGTACGACAAGACCTCCGTGACTCGCTGGCTGCGCGGTCAGCAGCCCCGCGGAACCACCCCCGCGCTGATCGCCGAGGTCTTCACCCGGCGGCTCGGGCGCCGTCTCTCCGCACAGGACCTGGGCCTCGACGCCTGCGCCCCGGTCTACGCGGGCCTGGAGTTCGCGGCCACGCCCGCGGAGGCGGTCGACATCGTCAGCGGGCTGTGGCGGAAGGACTCGGGCAGCCATGCGGAGCTGCGCAAGATCGCCTTCACCCCGGCCGGGCTCGTCGTCCCCAGCCGGGACTGGCTGATCGGACGGGCCGACGAGTGGGTGGGGCGGGGGAGCGAGCCCGCGCCCCAGACGCCCGGCGGGACCGGCGGGGACCACGGGGCGGGTGGGATCACGAGGCCCGCCGGGGCCGCCGGGCCCGCCGAGGCCGGTGCCCCCGCGCGGCCCGGTGGTCCGGGCGCGGCGCGCGGCCCGTACGGGGGGCACGGCGGGAGCCCGGCGAACGGCGCCGGTGGCCGGGGCGGCGCCCGCGGACCCGTCCCCTCCCGGCCCTTCGGTCCCGGTGCCCCACCGGGATCCCCCACCGCTGCGACGGCTCCGGCCCCGCTGGCCGCGGGGCTGCCGGGCGCCCCCGGCGTCCCGCGGCAACGGCAGTCCGAACGCGCCCCCGGCCAGCGGGTCAGCGGCGGTGACGTCGCCGCCCTGCGCTCGGTCGGCGAGCTCTTCCGGGCCCTGGACAACACCTACGGCGGCGGTCACGCCCGCCAGGCCCTCGTCCGGTACCTGGAGCACGAGACGGAACCCATGCTCCGCGGTACGTACGGGGAGGCCACCGGGCGCCGGCTCTTCGCCGCCGCCGCCGACCTGACCCGGCTGGCGGGCTGGACCTCGTACGACATCGCGGCCCACGGCCTGGCCCAGCGGTACTTCGTCCAGGCGCTGCGGCTGGCCCAGGCCGCCGGGGACCGCGCGTACGGCAGCTACGTGCTGATCACCATGAGCCGGCAGGCGGTCTACCTCGGCCACGGCAGGGAGGCCGTGCAGCTGGCCCGGGTGGCCCAGCAGGGCATCGGCTCCTCGGCGCCACCCGTGGTCCAGGCCCTGCTGCACGCCGTCGAGGCGCGCGGCCACGGGGTGCTCGGCGAGGCCAGGCCCTGCACCACCTCGCTGGCACGGGCGGAACACGCGCTGGAGATCGCCCGGTCGGGTGACGAGGTCCCGCACTGGGCGCGGTACTTCGACGAGGCCCAGCTCGCCGACGAGTTCGGGCACTGCCACCGGGACCTCCAGCAGTACCGGGCCGCGGCGCAGCACGCGGAGCGCTCCCTCCAGCTGCGCTCCCCGGCGTACGCCCGCAGCAGATTGTTCTGCCGGGTGGTGCTGGCCTCCGCCCGGCTCGGGCTCGGCGAGCTCGACCAGGCGTGCGCGCTCGGCGCCGAGGCCGCCCAGCAGGCCACGGAGATGCGGTCGGTGCGCGCGACGGAGTACGTGCGGGACTTCGAACGGCGCCTGGAGCCGTACCGGGACGCCGCCGCGGTACGCGGCTACCGCGACCGGGTGGCCGCGCTCGGCTGAGCCCGGGGAGGCCACCGGCGCGCCCCGGCCCGGTGTCGCGGACATGACGCCGTCGGACGAGCCCCGGGCGATCGCGGCCGGGCCTACGCGGCCTCGGGCAGCGCCGTCCCGCTCCCCGGCCGTACACCCAGGTCGGTGAGGATCGCGTCGGCCGCACGGTGGCCCGAGAACAGGGCCCCCTGGACCGTGCTCGTGTCGCGGTGGTCGCCGCACACGTACAGGCCGGCCAGCAGCCGCACCGGGCGGCGCGGATCGTGAGGGGCGGGCATCGCGGGGACCGCCTCCGGATCGTGGTGAGCGGCCAGCAGCTCCCAGTCGCCGGTGGGAGTGCCGTACAACGCGGCGAGATGGGTGCGGACCGTGCGGTCCAGGTCGGGCGGCGGGGTGCCGAGCACCGTCGAGCTGATCAGCGTGCGGCCCCGCGGGGCGCGCGAGGGGTCGACCGCGCTCATCACCGCAGTGTGGGCGACCGGGCCCGAGCGGTCGGCGTCCAGCAGCAGCGCGGCGCCGGTCGGCGGGGGAGCGGGGGCGGTGTGGTGAAGGACCGTCACGGGATGGAAGGGCGGCACCCGCAGACCCGGCAGCAGCTCGGCGGCGGCGCCCGCACCGGTCGCCAGCAGCAGGGAACGGCAGCCCAGTTCGCCGTGCTCCCTGGTGCGGACCGAGGTGATGTCGGCGGCCGTGACATGCACCCCGGTGCGTACGGTGCCGGGCGGCAGCGCCGCCGCGAGGAGTTCGGGCAGCGTCGCCGCGCCGCCCTCGGGCGCGCACAGCCTGCCGCTCGCATAGCCGCGCAGGGCCAGATCGGCGCACCGGCTGGACGTGCCTAGCTCCGGGTCGCTGAGCAGCGCGGAGAGCAGCGGGCGCAGAAAGCCGTTGACCGTACGGGAGGGCAGGCCGCGGTGGGACAGGGCGGCGAGCGCGGTCTGTTCGGGCCGGGCCAGGATGCGGGCGGACGGGGTGGCGGCGAGCCGGGTCAGGGCGGCGCCCAGCCGGGCCTGGTCGATCGGCCCGCCCATCGGTGGCCGGGGGGCGCTTGCCAGGGCGCGCGCTGCCTTGAATGCGCCCCGCGCGCCCCGCACATCGCCGGTCCGGTACTGACGGCCCTCGCTGTGGACGAGGACGCCCGGGGCGAAGTTGCGCAGCACCAGCCCTTCGAGGCCGGGCGTCGTGCGCAGGGCCGGGTAGGAGGTGCTGAGCAGTGGCCCGAGATGGTCGAGCCGGAAGCCGTCCATGTCGGTGGTGGTCATCCGGCCGCCGACCCGGGGGCCGGCCTCCAGGACGCTGACGCTTACCCCTGCGCTGGTCAGCCGGTGGGCGGCTGACAGGCCGGCGATCCCGGCCCCGATGATGACGACGTCCGCGTGGTGTGCCGTGCTGAGCACGTGCCCTCCCCGAGTCGGCGCAACTGGTGGGAGGCTCTTGCCCCCAACAGGCCCCCGGAATGCCCGAGTTCGCAAGGAGGGTAGGAAGGCGGCTGCTAAAGGCGCAGTCGCGCGCACCCGGGGCACCGTTGCACGGGGTCGCACGCCCGTCCGATTGGGTGAAGGGTGCGTCCGGGCTCAGCGCAGTGCCGCGCGGATCGCCGCGTCGATTCCCGGGAAGGCGAACACGAAGCCCGAGTCCAGCAGTTGACCCGGCAGTACCCGCTGACTGGCCAGCACGTCCTCGGCGAAGTCCCCCAGGGCGATCCGCAACGCCGGTGCCGGTGCCGTGAAGAGCGTGGGGCGGTGCAGCACCCGCCCCATCGCGGCCGTCACCTCGCGGTTGGTGACGGGGTCGGGGCCGGTCAGATTCACCGGGCCCGAGAGCGACTCCGTGTCCAGGATGTGGCGCAGCGCCGCGACCTCGTCGTGCAGTGCGATGAAGCTCCAGTACTGGCGCCCGTCGCCCAGCCGGCCGCCGAGCCCCGCCCGGAACAGCGGGAAGAGCCGGCCCCAGGCGCCGCCCTCGCGGCCGACGACCAGACCGGTGCGCGCGTGCACCGTCCGTACCCCCGCCTCCTCGGCGGGGGCCGTGGCCGCCTCCCACTCCACGCAGACGGACGGCAGGAATCCCTCACCGGCCGGGGCGCTCTCGTCGACGGCGCGGTCCCCGGTGTCGCCGTAGTAGCCGATCGCGGACCCGGACAGCAGCACCTTCGGCGGCACGTCCAGCGAGGCGACCGCCTCCGCGATCGCCGCCGTGCCCAGCACCCGGCTGTCCCGGATCTCCCGCTTGTACGCGGCGGTCCAGCGGTGGTCGCCGACCCCGGCCCCGGCGAGGTGGACGACGGCGTCGCAGCCCACCAGGCCCGCCACGTCGACGTAACCCCGCTTCGGATCCCACTCCACCTCGTCGCCGGCCCGCGCGGGGTGCCGCACCAGGCGCACCACCTCGTGCCCGTCGGCCCGCAGCGAGCGCATCAGCGCCGCTCCGATGAGTCCTGATGCTCCGGTGACAGCGATACGGGAGTGCGGCATGGGTCCATCCTGCCCCAGCGGCCCTGTGGGGCCCACCTGCCGGGGCCGCCTGCCCCTCGTTTCACCGGGGCGTACCGGGGTGGCGGAACCGGGCCGGCCGGGCGGTGAAACCGGGCTGACCGGGCCGGGGGCGCCATGGCACAGTGGCACGCATGTCCGAGACCCACACCCATCCGGTCCTCGTCCGCCCCGCCGTCCTCTCCGACGAGGCCGCACTCGGTGAGCTCGACCGCGCCACCTGGTCGCCGCTGCACGAGGTGGTGCCCAGGCCGCAGCCGCCGTACGAGCCGTTCTTCGACGAGCGCCACCTGCCCGAGGACTTCCTGGTGGCCGAGGCGGCGGACGCCGACGGCGAGCGGCACACGGCCGGATACCTCAGGCTGGTCCTGCCGACCCCGCTGGCCTGCAACTCCCATGTCCGGCAGATACAGGGCCTCGCCGTGGCCGACTGGGCGCGCGGCCGCGGTGTCGCGAGGACTCTGCTGCGGGCCGCCTTCGCGGCGGCGCGCCGCGAAGGGGCGAACCGGATGACGCTGCGGGTACTCGGACACAACACACCCGCGCGCGCCCTGTACGAGTCGGAGGGATTCGTCGTCGAAGGGGTGCTGCCCGGCGAGTTCTTCCTGCACGGGCGTTACGTGGACGACGTGCTGATGGGCCGCCCGCTCGCCCCGTGAGTAGACCGACCGGCAATTTTTTTGGGGGGCCTCAGGCTTCTTACGGCTTGAACAGACGCATGCCGCCCATGAGTTCGTGCAGGCAGCGCACCGCCAGCTCGGCGGGTGAGCCGGGCCCGGTCGTCGGGGCGTCCGTCTCCGACCAGGCCTCCAGCGCGACCCGTACCGCGTCCGTCGCGGCGGCCGCGGCGAGCCGGATCTCCAGCGGGTCCGCCCCGTCGCCCGCCAGCCGGGCCAGCACCGGCAGCAGCCGCTCCTCCGAATCCTGATTGACCCGGTACCAGACGGCCCGCAGCGCCGGGTCCTGTGCCGCCGCCCGCAGCAGCCCGCGCGTCACGCCCAGCTGCTCGGCGCCGTCCGCTCCCGGTGGCCGGAGCGCCTCGGCGACCGCCCGCTCCAGGGCCCCGGCGAGCGGCTCCCCGGGCTCGGCCGCCTCCAGCAGTGCCCGCCAGCGATCGCCGCCGCCGGAGAGCAGCGGGCCCACCGCGTCCTGCTTGGAGCGGAAGTAGCGGTAGAAGGTGCGCAGCGCCACCCCCGCCCGGCCGGCGATGTCCTCCGCCGTGGTGCCGTCGGGCCCGTGCTCGGCGAAGAGCGCCGCCGCGGCGCGCGCGATCTCCAGCTGGGTCGCGGCCTTCCGGCGCTCGGTGAGGGAGGGCTGACTCGGCTCGGTGCTCATTCCCAGGAGATTACCCCGGCGGAGTAGAAGCATGCGCGACATGCCATTGTGGCAAAACGTGCCACTCGGGCGTACGGTGGACATCGATCGGGACGTCACCGGGGCGCCGCCGAGCCGCTTCGTGACAGCAGTCACCGGGATCGGAAGAGAGACAGACATGAACCGCTACGAAGGTCGCCGCGTACTCATCACCGGAGGCGGCTCCGGCATCGGACAGGCCACCGTCCACCGCGTCCTCGCCGAGGGCGGCCACGTCGTCGCGGCCGACGTCAACGAGGCTGGGCTGAAGGCCACGTACGAGACGGCCGTGGCGAACGGCGCCGCCGAGCGCCTCACCACCCTCGCCCTGGACATCTCGGACGAGGCCGCGGTCCAGGCGGGCGTCGCCTCCGCCGTGGAGACCCTCGGCGGGCTCGACGTGCTGGTCAACGCGGCCGGGATCCTGCGCTCCGAGCACACCCACAAGACGACGCTGGAGTTCTTCAACAAGATCCTCGCCGTCAACCTCACGGGTACGTTCCTGATGATCCGCGAGGCGCTCCCGGCCCTGCTTGCGGGCGACGAGCCGGCCGTCGTGAACTTCTCCTCCACCTCGGCGAGCTTCGCGCACCCCTACATGTCGGCGTACGCGGCGAGCAAGGGCGGCATCCAGTCGATGACGCACGCGCTGGCGAGCGAGTACAGCAAGCAGGGGCTGCGGTTCGTCGCCGTCGCTCCTGGTTCGATCGCCTCCGACATGACCAGCGGCCACGGCCCCGGTCTGCCCGCCGACGCCGACATGTCGCTCTTCATGAAGCTGGCCCCGGCGCTCGGCGCGGGCTTCGCCAGCCCGGACACCGTCGCCGGCGTCGTCGCGATGCTCGGCTCCCGGGACGGGGCCTTCATCACCGGTACGGAGATCCGTATCGACGGCGGCACCCACTTCTGAGGTCCGGGGCGACAGCCCCTCAGCCGGGCCCGAACCGCTCCCAGAGCGAGGGGAAGCGCTCCGCCAGGACCGCGTCGTCCTCGAAGCTCACGGGGGTCCCCTCGGGCTCGGCGGCCTGGGGCGGCAGGCCGAGGTCCGGGGCGACCACGCCGGTGAGCTGTTCGTACGCCTCGTCGGCGGCGTAGCCGAGATCCTCGGCGTCCCCGTCGATCTCCTCGTCGAAGTCGTCGAGGAGATCGGCGAGGCTGTCCGGGTCGTGCAGAGCCCCCTCGAAGACCTCCCGGCCCTGGCCGATCAGCCAGCAGCGGAAGAAGTCGAAGGCGTCGTCGCTCGCGCCGCCGAGCAGTACGGCGGCGGCGCCCCACAGGTCCCAGCGGTAGGCGCGGTTGAAACGGGCCTCGAAGTGCCGGGCGAAGTCCAGCACCGCATCGGGATCGAGCCGCACCAGCCGTTCGACCAGCAGGTCGGCCTGATCCTCGGGATCGCCCCCGGCGGCCGTGCGGGTGCCGTCGATGAGCTCCCAGAACTCCGTCTCGTCCATCACGGGTCAAGCATCGGCCCTGGCAGCGGCCCATGCACGCGGACGCGGCGAGAGATGTTCCTCAGCGATAGAGCTCGCGCAGACGTTCGGCGGCCGCGGTGAAACGCTCCCGCAGGGCGGCCGGCGCCAGCACCTCCGACTCCGGCCCCAGAGACAGCAGTTGGCTGTAGGCGACCTCCATCGACTCGACCCGCAGGGTGAGCGCGAGCCACCCCTCGGCATCCGGCGGGCCGGCCGCGTCCAGAGCGTCATGGACCGCCGAACGGTCCATGACGTACGGCAGTCGGCGTACACCCTCGGGCGACACCCGCACCGTCACTTCGGCCCGCAGCAGCGACCGGGCGAACTGCGCGGCCCGCTCCTCCCAGAAGCCCGCCAGATCGAACCGCCCGTCGCGCTCGAACCGCTCGTCCGACACCGTCACGGCCGAGAACCGGTCGATCCGGTACACCCGGAAGTCGTCGCCCGCCCGGGCGCAGACGTACCAGACCCCGGCCTTCAGGACGAGCCCGTACGGTGCCAGCTCCCGCTCCACCTCGCCGTCCGCACCGCCCCGGCGGTAGCGGGCACGGATGATCCGGTCGTCCCGGACGGCCTCGGCGACGGCCGGCAGCAGTTCGGGAGTGACCGGCTCCTGGTACCAGCCCGGAGCATCCAGGTGGAAGCGCCGGGCGGCGTTCTCGGAGGCGTCCCGCAGCGAGGGCAGCAGGGCCGCCGACACCTTGAGCCGGGCGGCGGAGGCGGCGTCCTCCAGCCCCATCTCGCGCAGCGCGGACGGCAGCCCGGAGAGGAAGAGCGCCTCCGCCTCGTCACGGGCCAGGCCGGTCAGGCGCGTGCGGTAGCCGCCGATCAGGCGGTAGCCCCCGGCCCGGCCCCGGTCCGCGTACACCGGGACACCCGCCTCCGAGAGCGCCTGGGCGTCCCGGGTCACGGTCCGCTCCGACACCTCCAGTTCGCGGGCGAGCTCGGCGGCGGTCATGGCCGGGCGGGACTGCAGGAGCAGCACCATTCTGATCAGACGGGCAGCACGCATCCTGCCATTGTGAGCGCAGAACGCGCGCCCCCGGTCACCGGACGGCCCGCTTCAGGGGACCGCCCGGCGACCGGGGGCGAAGCGGCGGCCGGGCGTACCCGGCCGCCCAGGCATCACAGCCCGTACCGCTCCCGGGCCTCCTTGACCGCGGACGCGGGCACCTCGCCGCGGCGGGCCAGCTGGGCCAGCGCCGCGACCACGATGGACTGCGCGTCGACACCGAAGTGACGGCGGGCGGCGTCGCGGGTGTCGGAGAGGCCGAAGCCGTCGGTGCCGAGCGAGGACCAGTCCTGCTCCACCCACTGGCTGATCTGGTCCGGGACCTGACGCATCCAGTCGCTGACCGCGAGGACCGGACCCGGTGCACCCTCCAGCGCCTGGGTCACGTACGGCACCCGCTGCTCACCGCGGAGCAGCGCCTCGTCGCACTCCAGCGCCTCTCGGCGCAGCTCGCCCCAGGAGGTGGCGGACCAGACGTCGGCCGTGACCCCCCACTCCGAGGCCAGCAGCTCCTGCGCCTTGAGTGCCCAGTGGATCGCCGTACCGGAGGCCAGCAGCTGTGCCCGCGGGGCGTCCGCCGAGGCGGGCGTGCCCTCCTTGAAGCGGTACAGGCCCTTGACGATGCCCTCCTCGACGCCTTCCGGCATCGCGGGCTGCGGCTTCGGCTCGTTGTAGACCGTCAGGTAGTAGAAGACGTTCTCGGCCTCGGGGCCGTACATCCGCCGCAGACCGTCCTTGACGATCACCGCGATCTCGTACGCGAACGCCGGGTCGTAGTTGAGCGACGCGGGGTTCGTGGCGGCGATCAGCTGCGAGTGGCCGTCCGCGTGCTGGAGGCCCTCACCGGTCAGCGTCGTGCGGCCCGCCGTGGCACCGACGATGAAGCCCTTGCCGAGCTGGTCGGCGAGCTGCCACATCTGGTCGCCGGTGCGCTGCCAGCCGAACATCGAGTAGAAGATGTAGAAGGGGATCATCGTCTCGCCGTGCGTCGCGTACGACGTCGACGCGGCGATGAAGTCGGCCATGGCCCCGGCCTCGGTGATCCCCTCGTTGAGGATCTGGCCGTCCTTGGCCTCCTTGTAGTACATCAGCTGGTCGCGGTCGACCGGATCGTACGTCTGGCCCAGCGGCGAGTAGATGCCGGCCGACGGGAACAGCGACTCCATACCGAAGGTACGGGCCTCGTCCGGGACGATCGGAACCCAGCGCCTGCCGGTCTCCTTGTCCCGCATCAGGTCCTTGACCAGGCGGACGAAGGCCATGGTCGTGGCCATCTCCTGCTTGCCGGAGCCCTTCTTGAGCGCGGCGAACGCCCGATCCTCGGGCTGCGGCAGCGCCGCGGCGTGCACCCGGCGGGCCGGGGCGGGACCGCCGAGGGCGGCGCGGCGCTCCTGGAGGTAACGGACCTCGGGTGAGCCGGCGCCCGGGTGGCCGTAGGGGACCAGGCCGTCGGCGAAGGCACTGTCCGGGATCGGGAGTCCGAGCAGCTCGCGCATGTCCTTGAACTCGTCGACGGACAGCTTCTTCATCTGGTGGTTGGCGTTCTTGGACTCGAAGCCCTTGCCGAGTGTGAAGCCCTTCACCGTCTGGGCGAGGATCACGGTCGGCGCGCCCTTGTGCTCGACGGCCGCCTTGTACGCCGCGTACACCTTGTGGGCCTCGTGGCCGCCGCGCGAGGTGTAGAAGCACTCGGCGATCTTCGCGTCGGTGAGCAGCTTCGCCAGCTCGGCGAGCGCGGGCTCGGCGCCGAAGAAGTGCTCGCGGATGTACGAGACGTCGCGGGTGGCGTACGTCTGGAACTGCGCGTCCGGGACCTCGCGGAGCCGGCGGACCAGCGCACCGGTGGTGTCCAGCTGGAAGAGCTCGTCCCAGGCGTTGCCCCAGAGCGTCTTGACGACGTTCCAGCCGGCGCCGCGGAACGCGCCCTCCAGCTCCTGGACCACCCGGAAGTTGGCGCGGACCGGGCCGTCGAGGCGCTGCAGGTTGCAGTTGATGACGAAGGTCAGGTTGTCGAGGCCCTCACGGGCCGCCAGCGCGAGGGCGGCGGTCGACTCGGGCTCGTCCATCTCGCCGTCGCCCAGGAAGGCCCAGACGTGAGAGTTCGACGTGTCCTTGATGTTGCGGTTGGCGAGGTAGCGGTTGAAGCGCGCCTGGTAGATCGCCGAGAGCGGGCCGAGGCCCATCGAAACGGTGGGGAACTCCCACAGCCAGGGCAGCCGCCGCGGGTGCGGGTAGGACGGCAGACCGTCGCCGCCCGCCTCCTGGCGGAAGTTGTCGAGCTGCTGCTCGCTGAGGCGCCCGTCGAGGAAGGCGCGGGCGTAGATGCCGGGGGAGGCGTGGCCCTGGATGTAGAGCTGGTCGCCGGAGCCGTCCCCCTCCTTGCCGCGGAAGAAGTGGTTGAAGCCGGTCTCGTACAGCCAGGCCGCCGAGGCGAAGGTGGCGATGTGGCCGCCGACACCGAAGCGGGAGCCGCGGGTGACCATCGCGGCGGCGTTCCAGCGGTTCCAGGCGGTGATCCTGGACTCCATCTCCAGGTCGCCGTCGAACGCGGGCTCGGCGGCGGTCGGGATGGAGTTTACGTAATCGGTCTCCAGCAGCTTGGGCAGCGCGAGACCGGCGCCCTCGGCGTGTTCGAGCGAGCGACGCATCAGGTACGCGGCCCGGTGCGGGCCCGCGGCCTTGGTGACGGCATCCAGGGAGGCCGCCCATTCGGCGGTCTCCTCGGGGTCACGGTCCGGGAGCTGGTCGAGCTCGCTCGGAAGCTTTCCTACGGGGTCGGTCATGATCGCCGCCTTCCGGAGTGGAGGGGGGTGGAGAAGGCCCTGACTGGCAGGACAGGGCGATGGGGCCGGTGGGCCCGCGAAGTGAACTGTAAGTCGCCGATCGATGATCGATCAAAGGGTGAAGCGCAAAACTTCTCGATATGAAGAAATTGGCATGCGGTGCCGCGAAACGGGGCACGGAGTGACGGGATTTAGCGCACAAAAAGGGCGCTCGCCTGCACAGGCGAGCACCCTCTACGACAGATGCGACGACCCTCAAGGGTCCTCAGGCGCGCGGCGCGCAGCCGAGTACGTGGGCCTTGGCCAGCACCCCGATGTCCGGGTCCTTGCGCAGGAACGCCTCGATGAGCGCCTCGTGCTCCTCCGCGTACGACTTCTGCACCGTGCCCAGCCACCGGATCGACAGCGCGGTGAACACCTCGATGCCCAGCCCCTCCCAGGTGTGCAGCAGCACCGCGTTCCCGGCGGCCCGCACCATCTCGCGGTGGAAGCCCACGGTGTGCCGTACCTGCGCCTCGCCGTCGGCCAGCCGGTCCGCCTCGTAGAGCGCCCTCACGTACGGTGTGAGGCGCGAGCAGTCCTCGCCGAGGGCCGGCGCCGCCAGCTCCGCCGCGATCTGCTCCAGACCGGCCCGTACCGGATAGCTCTCCTCCAGGTCGGCGGCGGTCAGATTGCGGACCCGTACGCCCTTGTTGGGCGCCGACTCGATCAGCCGGAGCGTCTCCAGCTCCCGCAGCGCCTCGCGCACGGGCGTCTGGCTGACCTCCAGCTCGGTGGCGATCCGGCGCTCCACGATCCGCTCACCGGGCTTCCAGCGCCCGCTGACGATCCCGTCCACGATGTGCTCGCGGATCTGTTCGCGCAGCGAGTGGACGACGGGCGGGGTCATGAGGGGCTCCTTCGAGGCAAACCGGTGCTGTCCGCACCGTCCACGATTGCCGGGGCGACCGGTGGTGTCTAGACAATACGGCGGCGCCCCCGCCCGGAAGTGTTCCGGACGGGGGCGCCGCTGGTGAGGCTGGTTACAGCCGGAGGGCTCAGAGGCCGAGCTCGACCTCGAACTCACCGGCCTCCAGGATCGCCTTGACCGAGGTCAGGTAACGGGCGGCGTCCGCGCCGTCCACCAGACGGTGGTCGTAGGAGAGCGACAGGTACGTCATGTCGCGGACACCGATGACGGTGCCCTCCTCGGTCTCGATGACCGCCGGACGCTTGACCGTGGCACCGATGCCCAGGATGGCTGCCTGGTTCGGCGGCACGATGACGGTGTCGAACAGCGCACCGCGCGAGCCGGTGTTGCTGATGGTGAAGGTGGCACCGGACATGTCGTCCGGCGTCAGGCCGCCGCCGCGGGCCTTGCCGGCCAGCTCGGCGGTCTTCTTCGAGATACCGGCGATGTTCAGGTCGCCCGCACCCTTGATGACCGGGGTCATCAGACCCTTCTCGGCGTCCACGGCGATGCCGATGTTCTCCGAGTCGAAGTACGTGATGGTGCCCTCGTCCTCGTTGATCCGGGCGTTGATGACCGGGTGGGCCTTCAGCGCCTGGGCCGCCGCCTTGACGTAGAACGGCATCGGGGACAGCTTGACGCCCTCGCGGGCGGCGAACGCGTCCTTCGCCTTGTTGCGCAGCTTCATCAGCTTGGTGACGTCGACCTCGACGACCGAGGTCAGCTGGGCCTGCGAGTGCAGGGCCTTCATCATGTTGTCGCCGATGACCTTGCGCATGCGGGTCATCTTCACCGTCTGACCGCGCAGCGGGGACGCCTCCAGCTTCGGCGCCTTCGAGGCGGCCGTAGCAACGGCGGCGGCCGGAGCCGGAGCCGGGGCGGCTGCGGCGGCCCTGGCGGCCTCCGCGGCGGCGACGACGTCCTGCTTGCGGATACGGCCACCGACGCCGGTGCCCTTGACCGAGCCCAGGTCGACGCCGTTCTCGGCGGCGAGCTTGCGGACCAGCGGCGTGACGTACGCGCCGTCGTCACCGGAGGTCGCGGCCGGAGCGGCCGGGGTGACCGGAGCCGGAGCGGCGACCGGTGCGGCCGGAGCCGGAGCGGCGGCCACGGGCGCCGGGGCAGCGGGCGCCACCGGGGCCGGAGCCGGAGCGGGAGCGGCCGGGGCGGGAGCGGCCGGGGCCGGAGCGGGAGCGGCCGGGGCGGCAGCGGCCGGGGCCGGAGCCGGAGCCGGAGCCGGAGCGGCCACGGGGGCCGGCGCGGCCGGAGCCGGAGCGGCGGCCGGGGCAGCACCCGCGGCACCGATGACGGCGAGCTTGGCGCCGACCTCGGCGGTCTCGTCCTCGGCGACGACGATCTCCAGCAGCACACCGGAAACCGGGGCCGGGATCTCGGTGTCGACCTTGTCCGTGGAGACCTCCAGGAGGGGCTCGTCCTCCGTGACCTCCTCGCCGACCTCCTTCAGCCAGCGGGTGACGGTGCCCTCGGTGACGCTCTCGCCGAGCGCCGGGAGGGTGACGTCGGTACCGGCGGCGCCACCGGCCGGTGCGGCGGCGGCCGGAGCCTCGGCCGCAGGGGCCGGTGCGGCGGCGGGGGCCTCGGCGACCGGCGCCGGGGCCGGGGCGGCCGCGGGCTCGGCGGCCGGAGCCGCGGCGGCCACGGGTGCGCCCGTGCCGTCGTCGATGACGGCCAGCTCGGCGCCGACCTCGACGGTCTCGTCCTCGGCGACCTTGATGGCGGCCAGGATGCCGGCCGCGGGGGCCGGGATCTCGGTGTCGACCTTGTCGGTCGAAACCTCGAGCAACGGCTCGTCGGCCTCGACGCGCTCGCCCTCGGCCTTCAGCCAGCGGGTGACAGTGCCCTCGGTGACGCTCTCGCCGAGCGCCGGAAGGGTTACGGAAACCGACATGGTTTCAGTTGCTCCTTACGAATGTGCGGAAGTAGGTCGGTCGTCGCGCCCGGTCGACCGGATCAGTCGTGGGAGTGCAGCGGCTTGCCGGCGAGGGCCAGGTGGGCCTCGCCCATGGCCTCGTTCTGCGTCGGGTGGGCGTGGATGAGCTGCGCGACCTCGGCGGGCAGCGCTTCCCAGTTGTAGATCAGCTGGGCTTCGCCGACCTGCTCGCCCATACGGTCACCCACCATGTGGACGCCGACCACGGCACCGTCCTTGACCTGGACGAGCTTGATCTCGCCCGCGGTCTTGAGGATCTTGCTCTTGCCGTTGCCCGCGAGGTTGTACTTCAGGGCGACGACCTTGTCCGCGCCGTAGAGCTCCTTGGCCTTGGCCTCGGTGATACCGACGGAGGCGACCTCGGGGTGGCAGTACGTCACCCGCGGGACACCGTCGTAGTCGATCGGAACGGTCTTCAGACCGGCCAGCCGCTCCGCCACCAGGATGCCCTCGGCGAAGCCGACGTGCGCGAGCTGGAGCGTCGGGGCCAGGTCGCCCACCGCCGAGATGGTGGGCACGTTGGTCTGCATGTACTCGTCGACGAGGACGTAACCGCGGTCCATCGCGACGCCGGCCTCCTCGTAGCCCAGGCCCTGCGAGACCGGGCCGCGGCCGATGGCGACCAGCAGCACCTCGGCGTCGAAGGTCTTGCCGTCGGCGAGGGTCACGCGGACGCCGTCCTGCGTGTACTCGGCGCTCTGGAAGAACGTACCGAGGTTGAACTTGATGCCGCGCTTGCGGAAGGCGCGCTCAAGAAGCTTCGAGCTGTTCTCGTCCTCGACCGGGACGAGGTGCTTCAGACCCTCGATGATCGTCACGTCGGTGCCGAAGGACGTCCACGCCGAGGCGAATTCGACGCCGATGACGCCGCCGCCCAGCACGATCGCGGACTTCGGGACGCGGTCCAGCTTGAGCGCGTGGTCCGACGAGATGATGCGGTTGCCGTCGATCTCCAGGCCGGGCAGCGACTTCGGCACGGAGCCGGTCGCGAGCAGCACGTGGCGGCCCTGGACGCGCTGGCCGTTCACATCCACCGAGGTGGGGGAGGACAGCCGTCCCTCACCCTCGATGTAGGTGACCTTGCGCGAGGCGATGAGCCCCTGCAGACCCTTGTACAGGCCCGAGATCACGTCGTCCTTGTACTTGTGGACGGCGTCGATGTCGATGCCCTCGAAGGTGGCCTTGACACCGAACTGCTCGGACTCGCGCGCCTGGTCGGCGATCTCGCCGGCGTGCAGCAGAGCCTTCGTGGGGATACAGCCGTTGTGCAGGCAGGTGCCGCCGACCTTGCCCTTCTCGATCAGAGCGACGTCCAGGCCCAGCTGCGCTCCGCGCAGGGCCGCGGCGTAACCGCCGCTACCACCGCCGAGGATCACTAGGTCGAAAACGGTGCTGGCGTCGTTCGCCACGTCACGTCCTCCATGCATGTGCGCCGTACGCCGGGCCCCGTCGCTGGGGTGTGACCGGCCGGTCGGCTGGTGTGCGGCCGCTTTGTCATTCGGCCCTGTGGTGGGGGCCCTGTCCTGCCGAGAACCCATCTTCGCACTTGTTGACGGTGAGCGGGACGCGGGGCCCGGGTCTGAGACGGATGATCATCCGTCTCAGGGGGTTACCGCTGCGTAGACCCCTACTGATTTCGTCGAGAGCGAAACCGGCCGGATCCGTGCGGCGATGCCGTCGGCTTAACACGTACGGCCCCGGGCCTATGCCCGGGGCCGTACGTCACAGCAGCGGCCTCAGCCGAGGTCGCCGGCGGCGGTGCGCTCGGCCAGCCTGACCAGCGTGCGGACCGCGGAACCGGTGCCGCCCTTGGGGGTGTAGCCGTACGGCGCGCCCTCGTGGAAGGCCGGACCGGCGATGTCCAGGTGCGCCCAGGCGATGCCCTCGCCCACGAACTCCTGCAGGAACAGACCGGCCACCAGGCCGCCGCCCATCCGCTCGCCCATGTTGGCGATGTCGGCGGTCGGGGAGTCCATGCCCTTGCGCAGGTCGGCGGGGAGCGGCATCGGCCAGGAGGCCTCGCCGACCTCCTCGGCGATCTCGTGGATGGAGGTACGGAAGGCGTCGTCGTTCGCCATGATGCCGAAGGTGCGGTTGCCCAGCGCCAGCACCATCGCGCCGGTCAGGGTCGCCACGTCGACGATCGCGTCCGGGTTCTCCTCGGAGGCGCGGGTCAGCGCGTCGGCGAGGACGAGCCGGCCCTCGGCGTCGGTGTTGAGGACCTCGACGGTCTTGCCGCTGTACATGCGCAGCACGTCACCGGGGCGGGTGGCGTTGCCCGACGGCATGTTCTCGGCGAGCGCCAGCCAGCCGGTCACGTTGACCTGGAGGCCGAGGCGGGAGGCCGCGACGACGGCCGCGAACACGGCGGCGGCGCCGCTCATGTCGCACTTCATCGTCTCGTTGTGGCCGGCCGGCTTCAGCGAGATGCCGCCCGAGTCGTAGGTGATGCCCTTGCCGACCAGGGCCAGGGTCTTCTCCGCCTTCGGGTGCGTGTAGGCGAGCTTCACCAGGCGCGGGCCGTGGGTCGAGCCCTGGCCGACGCCCAGCAGACCGCCGAAGCCGCCCTTGACGAGCGCCTTCTCGTCGAGGACCTGCACCTTGATGCCGTGCTCCTTGCCCGCGGCGGTGGCCACGGCGGCGAAGGACTCGGGGTACAGGTCGTTCGGCGGGGTGTTGATCAGGTCGCGGGAGCGGTTGATCTCCTCGGCCACCGCGACGGCGCGCTCGGCGGCGGCCTTGAACGCCTTGTCGCGCGGCTTGGCGCCGAGCAGGGCGACCTCGCCGAGCGGCAGCTTCGCGCCGTTGCCGTTCTTCTTGCCCTTGGGGGCGAGCTTGTTCTCGCCGCCCTGGTACGCGGTGAAGGCGTACGCGCCCAGGAGCGCGCCCTCGGCGATCGCGCCGGCGTCCTCGGCGGACTCGACGGGCAGCGCGAAGCCGGCCTTCTTCGAGCCGGACAGGGCACGGGCGGCCGAGCCGGCGGCGCGGCGCAGCGCCTCGCTGTCGTACGCCTCGTCCTTCTTCGGGACGGAGCCGAGCCCGACCGCGATGACGACCGGGACCTTGAGGCCGTCGGGTGCGGGAAGCTTGGTCACCTCGCCCTCGGTACCTGCGGCGCCCAGGGCCTCCAGGACGGTGGCGAGCTTTCCGTCGAACGCCTTGTCCACGGCCTCGGAGCCCGGCGCGAGGACCAGACTCCCAGACTTGGATCCAGAGCCCTTGGCGACGCCGACGACGAGTGCGTCGGCGCGCAGCGTCGCCGCACCGGCAGTGCTGAGAGTGAGAGCAGTCACGGTGGTGAAATCTCGCTTCCGTTGAGTTCGTTGTCGGTCGAGGGGTGGGCCGACCGTGCCCGGCGCATCGTAGACGCCGCCGCAATGTGCCGGGAATGAGCCTACGCGCGCCCTTGGTGCCGGAACACGGCGGCGGGCCGTGGATGGCTCGTTGTGGAGCCACGGCTCCGGCCCCGGGCATCCGGGCCGGGGTCCGTGCGGCCGGAAACGGCGGTGGACATAGGGTCGTTGGAGGTGCCGGACCCGCGGGAGGAGAACCATGCGCGCCCGTGGGGTCGCACGCGTGACGGGAGGGAGCCGGGCACTGCCCGTCGCCGTACTGATTCTGCTGGCCCTGCTGGCCGGCTGTACTTCGGCGCCCGAGCCCGCCGGGAAGGACCTCTGGCGGCCGGAGCCCGGCACCGGCTGGCAGTGGCAGCTCTCCGGACGGCTGGATCCGACGGTGGACGTCCCGGTGTACGACATCGACGGCTTCGACCACAAGGCATCGGCGGTGGCCGATCTGCACCGCCGGGGCCGCAAGGTGATCTGCTACCTCTCCACCGGAGCCTGGGAGGACTTCCGTCCGGACGCCGGGAAGTTCCCCGCCTCGGTACGCGGCAGGGGCAACGGCTGGGAGGGGGAGTACTGGCTCGACATCCGCCGCACGGACATCCTGGAGCCGCTGATGGAGCGGCGGATCCAGATGTGCGCCGAGAAGGGGTTCGACGCGGTGGAGCCCGACAACATGGACGGCTACCGCAACCGCACCGGCTTCCCGCTGACCGCCGCCGACCAGTTGCGCTACAACCGGCTGATCGCCCGGATCGCCCACCGCCACGGGCTCGCCGTCGGCCTGAAGAACGACCTCGGGCAGATCCCGGAGCTGGAGCCGGACTTCGACTTCGCGGTCAACGAGCAGTGCGCACAGTACGAGGAGTGCGAGAAGCTCACCCCGTTCGTGAAGGCGGGCAAGGCCGTCCTCCACGTCGAGTACGAGCTGCCCCTCACCCGGTTCTGCGCCGGTTCGCGGCGGCTGGGGCTCAGCTCGCTGCTGAAGAAGTACGAACTCGGCGTGTGGCGCCAGGAGTGCCCGAAGGACCGCGCGCAGAACGGCTAACCGAACGTCAGGACCACCAGGGCCGCCGTCGCCGCCGTCTCCGCCAGCGCGCCGAACACGTCGCCGGTCACCCCGTCGAAGCGCCGCACGCAGTGCCGCAGCAGGAGCTGGGCGACGCCGAGCGCGGCCACCGCGGCGAGCGCGTGGTGCAGCGCCCCGTACCCGCCGAGCAGCGCACCGGCACCCGCGCAGCCAGCGGCCACCACGGCCCCGACCGCCACCGCGTCCCGCCCCGTGACCGTGCCCGCCACTGCCGCACCCAGCCCCTCCGGACGGGCCGGCGGCACACCCCGGCGGGAGGCCAGGGTGAGCGCGAGCCGGGCGGTGACCGCGGCGACCGCCGCCGCCACCGCGCCGTACGCCCAGCCCCGCCCGTACAGCTCGTACAGCGCCGCGACCTGGGCCAGCAGCACGAACAGCAAGGTGATCACACCGAACGGACCGATGTCCGACTGCTTCATGATCCGCAGGGCGTCGTCGGCGGGCTTGCCGCTGCCCAGGCCGTCGGCGGTGTCAGCGAGCCCGTCCAGATGCAGACCCCGGGTCAGCGCGGCGGGAACGGCGGCCGAGGCGACCGCGGCGAGCAGCGGTCCCGAGCCGAGCAGCAGCAACAGGCCGCCGGCCGCAGCCGCGAGCAGCCCGACGACGACGCCGGCCAGCGGCGCGCACAGCATCCCGGCGCGGGCGGCCTCCCGGTCCCAACGGGTGACGCGGACGGGGAGCACGGTCAGGGTGCCGAAGGCGAAGCGGACGCCGTGGCTGTTCAGGGAGGTCACGGCGCGCAGGCTAATCGGTGCGCCCGGCCGATAGATTGCCCGTAACGCGACAGACCATGACAGAAGTGTCTTATCGGGAGTGGATGGCATGGGTCACTGGTTCGAGCAGAACATCGTCGAGCCGGGGAAGCTGCCGCTGCTCCTCGCCCTGGCCTCCTTCGTGCTCACCTTCGCGATCACCCGGTTCATCACCCGGATGATCCGGGCTGGGAAGGGCCCGTTCCGCAACGTCACTCCCGGCGGGATGCACATCCACCACGTGGTCCCCGGGGTGGTGCTGAGCGTCGTCGGTGGCTTCGGCGCGGTCGCCAGCGGGCGGGAGGGCGTCACCGCGGCGATCTGCGCCGTGGTCTTCGGCGCGGGCGCGGGACTGGTGCTGGACGAGTTCGCGCTGATCCTCTACCTCGACGACGTGTACTGGACCGAGGAGGGCCGCCGGAGCGTGGAGGTGGTGGTCCTCACCGCGGCGCTGGTGCTGCTGGTGCTGGGCGGGTTCTCACCGCTCGGCGTGAACGAGCTGAGCAGCGACGAGCAGCAGGGCCGGCTCGGCGTCGTCCTGACCCTGATCGTCAACTTCTGCTTCGTGCTGATCGCGCTCTTCAAGGGCAAGGCGCGGCTCGCGGTCGTCGGCACGCTCGTCCCGTTCGTCGCGCTGATCGGCGCGATCCGGCTGGCCCGGCCGACCTCGATGTGGGCCAGGCGCTTCTACCGAAACCGCCACCGGGCCCGCGCCCGCTCGGTGCTGCGCGCCTACCATCACGACGTGCGCTGGGTGGGGCCTCGGCGCAGGTTCGAGGATCTGATCGGCGGCGCACCGGACAAGGTGCCGCTCCCCGGACGCAAGCCCTGATTCCGGGCCCGCTCGCGGCGGGGCGCGCGGACGCACATCAGAAGGACCGCGGCGATCGCCACCAGGTGCTCCTTGCCCGCCAGATTGTTCTTCAGCACCACCTCGGCCACCATCGCCGCGATCACCAGCGCCCCGGTGAAGGGGGCCCGGTGGACGTAGCAGAGATAGACGGCGAGGCCCACGACCGCCGCCGACGGGCCGGTGTCGACGACCTGGGCGTCCGAGGCCGGCAGCCCGAACAGCCTGTCCGGGCCGAGGGCGACGCCGATCCGCGCGTACAGCGTCCCGGTCAGCGTCGCCACGTACGCGATCAGCAGCGTGCGCCACCGGCCCAGGCAGATCTCGGCGGCGCCGAACACCAGCAGGATCTGCACCAGCGCCCCCCAGACCGGCAGATCCAGCGCCGGTACGAACAGCGACAACGGCGTACGCAGCAGCGACGCCCACAACGGGTCCTCGGCCCGCACCGCCCCGAGGGAGTGGACCACCCCGAACCCCCACGAGCGGTTCTGCAACGCATGGAGCAGCGCCGTCAGGCAGACCGCGGCGACCGTCATCCCGGCCGCCCGCAGCCGGCGGGCCGTGAGCGCCGCGCGTACGGTCGTCAGCAGCGGACCCCACTCGCGGCGGGCTGCCCGGCGCAGCGCACGCACGGGTCTCATCCGTCGTTCCCCAGGTGCGAGCGGTGCAGCCACTTGGGCAGGCCGGGCGCCTCCAGGAAGCCTTCGGCACGGCCCGCCGCGACGCCGATGCGCAGCAGATCCGAACTCTTCTCGAACAGCATGAAGCGTGGCTCCCAGATCGGCCGGTACTTGGCGTTGGCGCGGTACAGCGACTCGATCTGCCACCAGCGCGAGAAGAAGCTGAGCATCGAGCGCCAGAGCCTGAGCACCGGTCCGGCGCCGAGCCGCGAACCGCGCTCGAAGACGGACCTGAACATCGCGAAGTTCAGTGAGACCTGCGTGATCCCGATCTCCTGGGCGCGCTGGAGGAGTTCGATGACCATGAACTCCATCAGCCCGTTCTCGGCGTCCCGGTCACGGCGCATCAGGTCCAGCGAGAGGCCGTTCGGCCCCCAGGGCACGAAGCTCAGTACGGCACGCAACTCGCCCGGCGCGCCCTCCTCGGTGGGGGCGTTGCGGCATTCGAGCATCACGCACCGGCCGTCGGCCGGATCGCCGAGCCGGCCCAGCGCCATCGAGAAGCCGCGTTCGGTCGCCCCGTCGCGCCAGTCGTCGGCGCGACGCACCAGTTCGGCCATCTCGGCCTCGGGGATGTCCGCGTGGCGGCGGACGGTCACCTCGTACCCGGCGCGCCTGATCCGGTTGTACGCCTGGCGGACGGTCCGCATCGCCCGCCCTTCGAGGGTGAACTCGGAGGTCTCCACGATCGCTTCGTCGCCCAGCTCCAGGGCGTCCAGGCCGTGCCGCGAGTAGACGGTGCCGCCCTCCTCGCTCGCTCCCATCACCGCCGGGATCCAGCCGTGCTCGCGGGCCTCGGCCAGCCACGGCCCGATCGCCCCCGGCCAGGCCTCCGGGTCACCGATGGGGTCACCGGAGGCGAGCGAGACCCCGCCCACCACCCGGTAGGCGACGGCGGCCTTCCCGGTCGGGGACCAGATGACGCTCTTCTCCCGGCGCAGCGAGAAGTAACCGAGCGAGTCGCGGTCGCCGTGCTTCTCCAGCAGCGCCCGGAGCCGGGCCTCGTCCTCGGGGGTGATCGGGTCGACGGCCCGGCGGGACCGGAACGCCGCGTACACGACGGCGATCAGCAGCAGCGTGGAGAGCACGTTGATGGAGACGTCGACCCAGCCGGGGGTGGTGATCCCGGGGAAGGCGGCGTCGTTGTCGGCGACGGAGACCAGCCTCAGCGCCCCGTAGCGCCAGCGGTCCAGGAAGGTCGCGCGGTAGTCGTCGGTCGCGGTGTTGGTGAGGGTGACCAGGCCCGCGGCGATCAGCGAGGTGACCAGCAGCCCGCCGACCGCGACGACGGCCGCCAGCTTCGGGTTGGACCGGTCGCCCTTCGCGTAGAACTCGCGCCGCCCCAGTACCAGCGCCAGGACGAAGGCGGCGGTCAGCGCCAGCGAGATCCAGTTCTGCGGATACCGCCGCATCTCCGGGGAGGCGATCACCAGGGCGAAGAGGAGCAGCAGCAGCCCGCTCACCACGATGTTCACGATCCAGGCGGCCCGCTTTCGGCGGCGCATGGTGACCGCCAGGAAGAGGGCGACGACCCCGGAGGAGAAGCCCGCGGTGAGCAGGTAGGGGGTGAAGTAGTTCGCCGTGTTGTGGCGGCGCAGATCGTTGCCGAGAGTGACCCAGACGGCGCTCAGGAAATTGATGAACGACACGACGCGCAGGTACCAGATGGCGAACGCCGCGCCGCGCCGCGACCGGACGGTGCTCGGTGCCCGGACGGAGCCCCGCCCGCAATCGTCGGTGGCCAATCGGACCTCTCCCATGAAAAGCGATCATATGGTGCATCGCACTGCATGAGGGGCTGCGCTGCGGCCGGTGTTCAACGGCCGCAGCACCGCCGGCCCGTGAGCCCGGGACCGGCCGGTCTCAGGTCGCGTCGCCGTACGCGGCGGCGCCTGTCCCGGCTCCCTCTTCGGCGCCGTCGTTCTCCTCCTCGGCGACGAGTTCGCGTTCGGGCAGTTCGGCCGCGAGTGCGGCCGCCGCCCGGACCAGCGGGAGTGCGAGCAATGCCCCGCTTCCTTCCCCCACGATGACGCCGTGGTCCAGCAAGGGGTTGAGCGCCATCCGGTCCAGGGCCTTGGCCTGGGCCGGCTCGCCGCTCGCCTGACCCGCCAGCCACCAGTCCGGCGCCCGGAAGGCGGCCCGCTGCCCCACCAGCGCACAGGCCGCGGAGACCACGCCGTCCAGGATCACCGGCAGCCTGCGCACCGCGCACTGCAGCAGGAACCCGGTCATCGCCGCCAGATCCGCGCCGCCCACCGTGGCCAGCAGCTCCATCTGGTCACCGAGGACCGGCCGGGCCCGCCGCAGCGAGTCCCGGATCGCCGCACACTTGCGCATCCACGCCAGATCGTCGATGCCCGTGCCGCCGCGCCCGGTCACCACCGAGGCGTCCGTACCGCACAGCGCCGCGACCAGCGTGGCCGCGGCCGTCGTCCCGCCCACGCTCAGGTCGCCGAGCACCACCAGATCGGTGCCCGAGTCGGCCTCCTCGTCGGCGATCGCCATGCCGAGCCGTACCGCCTGTTCGGCCTCCTCGGCCGTCAGCGCGTCCTCGATGTCGATCCGGCCGCTGCCGCGCCGCACCCGATGACGTACCACCGACTCCGGCAGCAGCTCCGGATCGCAGTCCAGGCCGGCGTCGACGATCCGTACCGGTACGGAGAACTGCCGGGCCAGCACCGCGAGCGGCGTCGCGCCGTCCAGCGTGGCCCGCACCAGCTCGTGCGCGGTCTTGGCCGTGCGCCCGGAGACACCCAGTTCGGCAACCCCGTGATCACCGGCGAAGAGCACCACGCGCGGCTGCTCGATCGCCCTGACCGGTACGGACTGCTGCGCGGCCGAGAGCCATTCGCCCAGCTCGTCCAGGCGGCCGAGGGCGCCGGCGGGAACGGCCATGCGTTCCCGGCGTTCCTCGGCATCGCGCCGTACGCCGCCGTCGGGGCGTTCGATCAGGTCGGAGAAGTCGTCCAGATTCACGGGGATCTGCCTCGCGGGTCGATGCGTCGAGTGGGCCGGTGAGCCCGGCGGCGGGCTCACTGCGGAACAGTACCCGCCGCATTTCCGGCGCCCGCTCGGCGCGATGCACTTCCCCCGGACCGCGGGCGCGGGCGCCCGGTCAGCCCCGCAGGACCAGCGCCTGACCGGCAACCACCAGCAGCACCTGCTCGCACTCGTCGGCGAACGCGGCGTTCAGCCGGCCCAGCTCGTCCCGGAAGCGCCGCCCGGCGGCCGTCGCGGGCACCACGCCCGAGCCGGTCTCGTTGGTGACGGCGACGACCGTACGACGCGTTCCCCGCACCGCCGCGACCAGCTCGGCGGTCCGCTCCCGCAGGGCGCCCTCGCCGGACTCCGCCCACGCCGCGTCGTCCCAGGCGTCCACCCGGTCCATCGCGTCGGTCAGCCACAGCGACAGGCAGTCGATCAGCAGCGGCGGCCCGTCCGACTCCAGCAGCGCCACCAGCTCACAGGTCTCCTCGGTGCGCCAGGCGGCCGGCCGCCGCTCCCGGTGCAGACCGATCCGGGCCGCCCACTCCGCGTCGCCTTCGCGGCCGCCGCCGGTCGCCACGTACACCACCTCGGGAAACGTCTCCAGGCGCCGTTCGGCCTCCACCGACTTTCCCGACCTGGCCCCTCCCGTCACCAGCGTGCGCCGGGGCACCGCCGGGGCCGTGCGGTACTCGCCCACCAGCAGAGTCGTCCCGTCCACCGCCGCCCGCGCGCCGGCCGCCGCGAGCCGCCGGTCCAGCTCGGCACCGGGCGGCGCGTCATGGTCCAGATGGACGGCCACGATCTCGGTGGCCGGGCCGATCGCCGCCACGGCCCGCAGCCGCGCCACCGCGTCCGGCCGCCCCACCACATCGCCGACCACCATGTCGTACGGCTCCGCGACCCGGTCCGTGAGACCGGCGGGCGCGGCCCCCGGCGGCATGTACAGCAGCCGCGCTCCCGCCGGTCCGGTGACCTCGTACCCGGTCCCCGGCGCGTCCATGGGCACCGCCCGCACCCGGTGCCCGCTGATCAGCGTCAGCTCCCGCCCGTCCGGCACCCGCCCCGCCGGGGGCAGCCCCGCGGGCAGTTCCACGGCGGGCCCGTCGTGCGGATGGGTGAGCAGCACCTGCCGCACCCCGGTGAGCGAGTGCCCCGCACGGGCCGCGGCGAACACGGCCCCCGGAGTGAGGTCGAGCAGCAGCGCGTCGTCGACCAGCAGCGCGGTCGCGGCCCGCGAGCGCGCCCCGTGGGCGACGGCGCAGGCGGCGCAGGGGCATTCGGGCCGCGGCAGCCCATCGGGGGCTCCGGTGCCGAGCAGAGTCAGTTCCACGCCTTCGATCCTCCCGTGTCCGTGCGACCGGTGCGCGACCTGGGTGCGTCCGGACAGGTGCGGAGCCGGTCCCCGCACCGGACGCAGGCACTAGGCTGCGGGGCAGCAAAGCGACCCAGGAGGCGGACATGGCGTGGACGTGGCGGTTCGAGAAGTCCGACGGTACGGAGACGGAGCCGGCCCTGCAGCCGGAGGAATTCACCACCCAGGGCGACGCGGAATCCTGGATCGGTGAGTACTGGAAGGAACTCCTCGACGGCGGGGCGGACCAGGTGACGCTCTTCGACGACTCGACGAAGATCTACGGCCCCATGAGCCTCCAGGCGGACCAGGGCTGATCCGCCTCCGCGCGCGAGGAGAGACGATCCCGGGTTCCCCGTCTCCTCGCGCGCGGGAGTTCCAGGGTCCTTCGTTCGAATCAGGGACCGGGGGCCGGTGCCGTGCATCGCGAGGCGGAGCCGACAGCTCGGGAAAGGAGCGTCGGCGACCGACGACAACGCGGCGAGGCGCGGCACCGGGGCACGCGAGCCCGGCATGATCCGGACGAGTGGCCCTAGATCTCGCCCAGGGTGACCTTCGCCGTCTTCTCCGCCCCGTCGCGCAGATAGGTCACCGTGACCTTCTGGCCCGGCTTGTCCGAGGCCAGCGCCTCCGACAGGGTGGTGATCGTCGTGACCGGCTGGTCGTCGATCCTGGTGATGATGTCGCCGGGCCGCAGCCCGGCCTTGTCCGCGGAGCCGTCCTTCGTCACGCTCGCCAGCGCCACCCCGGCCGGGTTGTAGTTGTCGTCGACTACCGTACGGCCGGTGATGTTCAGGGCCGCCCGGCCCGAGTCGGTGACCTTGCCGCTCTTGATGATCTGATCGGCGACCGTCTTCACCATCGACACGGGGATCGCGAACCCGATCCCCGGCGCCGCGCTGCCGCCCAGTTCAGGGTCGGTCGCCGCCAGGGTCGGGATGCCGATCACCTCACTGTTCAGATTGACCAGCGCACCCCCGCTGTTGCCCGGGTTGATCGCAGCCGAGGTCTGCACCATGTTCGCGATCGTCGCGCCGGTGCCGCCGCCCGTGCGGCTCTCGCTGACGGTGCGGCCGAGCGCCGAGACGATGCCCTGGGTGACGCTGGAGGACAGACCGAGCGGCGAGCCCATCGCCAGAACGATCTGCCCCACCTCGACCTTCTCCGAGTTGCCGAACTTGGCGGGCTTCAGCCCGTCCGGCACGCTGTCGAGCTTGATGACGGCCAGATCCTGATCCGGGTAGGAGGCCACCAGCGCGGCCTTCAGCACCTTCTCGCCGGTCGCGACGGTGACCTTGAACGTCCTGTCGTTGCCGACCACATGGGCGTTGGTGACGATATGGCCCTTGGTGTCGTAGACGATGCCGGAGCCCAGGCCCTCGGAGGTCTGGATCTGCACCACCGACGGCAGCACGGTCTTGATCACTGCCTGGTAGTCGCTCTGCAGATCGCTTGCGGTCCGGGTCGCGGAGGCCGGATCGCTGGGTTCGGTCCTGGGTGATTCGGAGGCCGCGTCCGAGCAGCCGCTCACCAGGGCGATCGCACAGACTCCGGCGGCCAGGGGCAGCAGCAGCCGGCGAACGCGGGAGTGGAATATATCCATGCCCCGATTGTTGCTTTTGGCCCTTTTGGCGGCCTCTTGAGTTCGGCCGGTCGGGTCACGTCGCCGGGCAGCCCCGGCGACGTGCCGCCGTGTCCGCTCAGCCCCGGACGCCGCACAGGTGCAGCAGCGCGGCCACCCGGCGGTACGGATCCGTCCGCCCGGCCCGGTCCTCCGCGGCGAGCACCTGCTCCAGCTCTGCCGCGGCCGGCAGCTCCACGTCGTTGCTCACGTTGTCGGTGAAGACGCGCACCCCGTACCAGGCGTGCAGGGGCGCAGCGATCCCGGCGAGGGTGGACGTCAGGGCGTCCAGCCGGTCGGCCCGTACCGTGAGGCCCAGCCGGTTGGTGTACGTGTCCGTGTCGAAGGCGGCCAGTGCCGCGTCCCAGTCCCCGGCGGTCCCGGTGCGCATCGCCAGGGCGTCCGCGTTCCGTACGAGCAGCGACAGCAGCCCGCCCGGGGCGAGCATCCGGGCCAGGCCCGCCAGCATCGCGTCCGGATCCCGGACATACATCAGCACGCCGTGGCAGAGCACCACGTCGAAGCTGCCGGGCAGGAAGTGCACCCCGGTGTCCAGGCCGTTGCCCTCGATCAGCCGGACCCGCTCGCGGATGCCCGCGGGTTCGCTGCCGAGCGCCTCCCTGGCCACCCGCAGCATCTCCGCGTCCGACTCCAGGCCGGTCACCGTATGACCGGCCCGCGCCAGGCGCAGCGCCTGGGTGCCCTGGCCCATGCCGACGTCCAGCACGCGCAGCCGCTGCCCGACCGGGAAGCGTGCCGCGATCTGTTCGTCGAGCTGCCGGGCCACGAGCTCCTGGCGGACGGTGTTGCGCAGCCCGCCGAGCCCCTTCAGCCACACCGAGGAGGCTCCGGTGAACCCGGTGACCGGAACGACATCGTCCGGCCGGCCGGCGGACGGACCGCCGGCCGAGCCGGAGATGGGCGTGTTCAGGGCCGCTCTCCCCGCTTGACCTGCGGCTTGGGCAGCCGGAGGCGTCGCATCTGAAGCGTGCGCATCAGGCCGTAGGCGACCGCGCCGCGCTTGGGCGTATCGGGGAAGCGCTGGTTCAGCTGCTTCTTCAGGCGGAACGAGAGGCCGATCGAGTCGATCACGATCAGCACGATCACGATGAGCCAGAGCAGCAGCGAGATGTTCTGGATGTTCTGCACCTGGATCACGCTGAGGATCAGGATGATCACGGCGAGCGGCAGGAAGAACTCCGCGACGCAGAAACGCGAGTCCACGTAGTCGCGGACGAAGCGCCGCACCGGGCCCTTGTCGCGAGCCGGCAGATAGCGCTCGTCGCCACTGGCGAGCGCCTCGCGCTGCTTGGCCATGTCCACACGGCGTGCTTCGCGCTGCCGCTTCATGGCCTCCTTGCGGTCGAGAGGCGCGCCACTGGAGGCGCGACGGCGCTGCGACTGGGCATCGCTGCGCCTGGGGGTGGGGCGACCTTTGGGGGCCTGCGGGTCGCGGGGCTGCTTGGAGAGGTCCGCCGTCACCTTGCCGGTGGGCGCCTTCTCTTCCTTCGAACGGCTACGGAACACAAGGCCCAAGGGTACGGGGTCGATCGCCACGACCCCAGGCCGGTCGGGAACGATCCGGCAACGGCCCGCGTCCTCGCAGGTGTACCGGTGTCTCCGGCACGGATGACGGGACCGGGTCCCCCTGACCTACGCCTACTCCTTGGGCCGGAGTGATGACCCGGTGCAGTCGTCCTTGGGTAGGAGCCCATCCTTGCTCGAACAGTGCGGTAATAGAGGCAGGGCCCGTACTGTGGGTTCTGTTGGAGTGCTGGAGCTCAGTCCGTCAGAAGGGGGCGCGCGAAGCCCATGAGCGGTGTCATGAAGCGTATGGGGATGATCTTCCGCGCGAAGGCAAACAAGGCCCTTGACCGGGCCGAGGATCCGCGCGAGACCCTCGATTACTCGTACCAGAAGCAGCTCGAACTGCTTCAGAAGGTACGTCGCGGTGTCGCCGACGTGGCGACCTCGCGCAAGCGGCTGGAGCTGCAGCTGAACCAGCTGCAGGGACAGTCGTCCAAGCTGGAGGACCAGGGCCGCAAGGCGCTCGCGCTCGGCCGCGAGGACCTGGCCCGCGAAGCGCTGTCCCGGCGCGCCGCACTCCAGCAGCAGGTCACCGACCTGGAGACGCAGCACACCACGCTGCAGGGCGAGGAGGAGAAGCTCACCCTCGCGGCGCAGCGGCTGCAGGCCAAGGTCGATGCCTTCCGCACCAAGAAGGAGACCATCAAGGCCACCTACACCGCCGCCCAGGCGCAGACCAGGATCGGCGAGGCCTTCTCCGGGATCTCCGAGGAGATGGGCGACGTCGGCCTCGCGATCCAGCGGGCCGAGGACAAGACCCAGCAGATGCAGGCCCGCGCCGGCGCGATCGACGAGCTGCTCGCCTCCGGCGCCCTGGACGACCCGACCGGCACGGCGAAGGACGACATCGCTGCCGAGCTGGACCGGATCTCCGGTGGTACGGATGTGGAGCTGGAGCTCCAGCGCATGAAGGCCGAGCTGGCCGGCGGCTCCACCCAGCAGCAGGCGATCGAGGGCGGCTCGCAGGACGCCGCCCAGCAGCAGTCGTCGCAGTCCCCGCACAGGTTCGACAAGAGTTGAGGCGGCGTCATGATCGTACGGATCATGGGGGAGGGCCAGGTCGCACTGGCCGACAGTCATCTCGCCGAGCTCGACGGGCTCGACGACGAACTGCTCGCCGAGATGGAGAGCGGTGACGGACCGGGTTTCCGGGCCACCCTCCACGCGCTCCTGGCCAGGGTGCGCGAGCTCGGTACAGCGTTGCCGGACGACTCCCTGGAGCCGTCCGAGCTGATCCTCCCGTCGTCCGACGCGACCCTCGAAGAGGTGCGCGCCATGCTCCGTGACAACGGCCTGATCCCCGGCTGACGTCGCCCGCCCCTCTCCAGCACCCGCATGAACCCGTGCCCCGGGTCCGGTCCGCCGGACCCGGGGCACGGCCGTGTCCGGGCCTCTCGCATCCGGTCACGTCCGGCCCATTCGCATCCCGGTCTTCCGCGTCCGGGTTTCGCATGCTGGTCTTTCACGCGGGACCGGCCCGGTTCCCACGCGACACGCCGTAACGTGGCTTGACGTGACCACCCTCGGAACCGGTGTCCTGCGCGTCCGGCACTGGCTGCGCGACCATCCCCTCGCGCTGGACGCCGCCCTGGCCCTGGCCGTGCTGGTGGCGATGATCATCGGGTCGTTCGTCCACCCGCGCCCGGGGGAGGGACCCTCCTTCGGGGCCCGCCGGCCCGAGGTGAGCGGCGTGCTGCTGATGGTGGCCGGCGCCGTGGCGCTCATCTGGCGGCGGCGCAATCCCATGGCGGTGCTCGCGGTCACCGCCGGGCTGACCGTCGTCGAGCTGGTGAAGTCCGACCCGCCCGCGCCCGTGGTCATGGCCACCGTCATCGCGCTGTGCACCGTCGCCGCCCGCACCGACCGGCCCACCACCTGGCGGGTCGGGCTGCTGACGGTGGCCGTGCTGACGGCCGCGGCGATGCTCTTCGGTGCGGCGCCCTGGTACAGCCAGGAGAACTTCGGCATCCTCGCCTGGACCGGCATGGCCTGTGCGGCGGGCGATGCCGTCCGCTCCAGGCGCGCCTTCGTCGACGCGATCAGGGAGCGGGCCGAACGGGCCGAACGCACCCGCGACGAGGAGGCCCGGCGCCGGGTCGCCGAGGAGCGGCTGCGCATCGCCCGGGATCTCCATGACGTCGTCGCCCACCACATCGCCCTGGTCAACGTCCAGGCCGGGGTGGCCGCCCACGTCATGGACAAGCGCCCCGACCAGGCCAAGGAGGCACTCGCCCACGTCCGGGAGGCCAGCCGCTCCGCGCTCGACGAACTGCGGGCCACCGTCGGGCTGCTGCGCCAGTCCGGCGACCCGGAGGCGCCGACCGAACCCGCCCCGGGGCTCGCCGTCCTCGACGAGCTGGTCGAGACCGTCCGCCGGGCCGGGCTCCCCGTCGAGGTCGCCTGCACCGACCGGCGGCCCCCGCTGCCCGCGGCCGTCGACCTGGCCGCGTACCGGGTCATCCAGGAAGCGCTGACCAATGTCCGCAAGCACGCGGGTCCCGGGGCCAGGGCCGAGGTGAGCGTCGTACGGGTCGGGAACACGGCCGAGGTCACCGTGATCGACAACGGCTCCGGCGGGGGTGGCTGCCACGGCGACGGCGACGGCGGCGGGCACGGCCTGCTCGGCATGCGCGAACGCGTCACCGCGCTCGGCGGCACCCTCACCGCCGGGCCCCGCTACGGCGGCGGATTCCGGGTCCATGCGATCCTGCCCGTCGAGGCCCGCACGGCGGAGTCCGGGTGACGGGGCGCGGCGGGCCGGACGGGGGAGAGCGCATGACACCGGGGGAGAGCGGCACGTCGGCGGGCGGAGACCGCATGGCACCACCCATCAAGGTGCTGCTCGTCGACGACCAGGCGCTGCTGCGCAGCGCGTTCCGGGTGCTGGTCGACTCGGAGGCCGACATGGAGGTGGTCGGCGAGGCGGCGGACGGCGCGCAGGCCGTGGAGCTGGCTCGCTCGACCGGCGCCGACGTGGTCCTGATGGACATCCGTATGCCGGGTACGGACGGACTCACCGCGACCCGGATGATCAGCGCCGATCCGGAGCTGTCCGGCGTACGGGTCGTCATGCTCACCACCTTCGAGGTGGACGAGTACGTGGTGCAGTCGCTGCGGGCCGGGGCGTCCGGCTTCCTCGGCAAAGGGGCGGAACCGGAGGAACTGCTCAACGCGATCCGTATCGCGGCGGGCGGCGAGGCGCTGCTCTCGCCCGCCGCGACCAAGGGGCTGATCGCCACCTTCCTCGCCCAGGGCGACAGTTCGCAGGGCGACGGGCCGAGCGCCGCGGAGTACTCCGATCGGCTCACCGCGCTCACCGGCCGCGAGCGCGAAGTGCTCGTCCAGGTCGCGGGCGGCCACTCCAACGACGAGATCGCCGAGCGGCTCGTCGTAAGCCCGCTCACCGTCAAGACCCATGTGAACCGGGCGATGGCGAAGCTGGGCGCCAGGGACCGGGCCCAATTGGTGGTAATTGCCTACGAATCAGGCCTGGTGCGCCCCAGAGTGGAGTGAGGGGTGGAGATTCGGCGTACTCCACCTGCGGTATGCGCGGCATAAGAAAGCAACCCGGGGGCCGACGCTTTCACCCCTGCCGGTGGGCGATCGTATAAGACCGACCGGCACCTGGGGGCGGCGTCGCGGGGTTGGGCACGAGCGTCTGCGGCGTTGTCGTCCATCACCATGACTCCGCCATGGCTCAATCCTCCGCCTTGCAGCTGCACGCACCCGACCCCGCTCCTTCTTCCACCTCCCATATGCCGGTCGGTCCGGGCCGGGTCTGTCCCCCAGCCGCCGGCCCACCTGCCGCGTAAGCCACAGAAGAGAGACCTCACCCATGTCCTGGCTGTCCAGATTCAGCCTCGCGCAACGGGCCCTGATCGGTTTGATCTCGATCGTCGCGCTCGTATTCGGAGCGATCGCGATCCCGCAGCTCAAGCAGCAGCTGCTGCCCACCATCGAACTCCCGATGGTGTCGGTCATCGCCCCCTACCAGGGCGCGTCCCCCGATGTGGTCGAGAAGCAGGTCGTCGAGCCGCTGGAGAACTCGGTCAAGGCCGTCGACGGCGTCACCGGGATCACCTCGACCGCCAGCGAGGGCAGCGCCGTCATCATGGCGTCCTTCGACTTCGGCAGCGAGGGCACCAAGCAGCTCGTCGCCGACATCCAGCAGGCGGTGAACCGCGCCCGCGCCCAGCTTCCCGACGACGTCGACCCGCAGGTCATCGCCGGCTCGACGGACGACATCCCGGCCGTCGTCCTCGCCGTCACCTCCGACAAGGACCAGCAGGCGCTCGCCGACCAGCTGGACCGCACGGTCGTCCCCGCCCTGGAGGACATCAGCGGCGTCGGCCAGGTCACCGTCGACGGGGTGCAGGACCTCCAGGTCTCCGTCACCCCCGACGACAAGAAGCTCGCCGCCGCCGGGCTGAACGCCATGACGCTCTCCCAGGCGCTCCAGGCCGGCGGCGCGACCGTCCCCGCCGGTTCCTTCTCCGAGTCGGGCAAGAGCCGCACCGTCCAGGTCGGCGGCGCCTTCACCTCCCTGAAGCAGATCAAGGATCTGCGGGTCGCCGGTCAGGACCCGGCCACGGGCAAGCCCGGCAAGCCGGTCCGGGTCGGTGACGTCGCCACGGTGAAGCAGGAGCCGTCCACCGCGGTCTCCATCACCCGCACCAACGGCAAGCCGAGCCTCGCCGTGATGGCCACCATGGACAAGGACGGCAGCGCCGTCGCCATCTCGGACGCCGTCAAGGACAAGCTCCCCGACCTCCGCAAGGACCTGGGAGCCGGCGCCGAACTGACCGTCGTCTCCGACCAGGGCCCCGCCGTCTCCAAGGCGATCTCCGGTCTGACCACCGAAGGTGCGCTCGGTCTGCTCTTCGCCGTCATCGTGATCCTGGTCTTCCTCGCCTCGCTGCGTTCGACCCTGGTCACCGCGGTCTCCATCCCGCTCTCCGTGGTCCTCGCGCTGATCGTGCTCTGGACCCGTGACCTCTCGCTCAACATGCTCACGCTGGGCGCGCTGACCATCGCGATCGGCCGCGTCGTCGACGACTCGATCGTGGTCCTTGAGAACATCAAGCGGCACCTCGGCTACGGCGAGGAGCGCCAGTCGGCGATCATCGCCGCGGTGAAGGAAGTGGCCGGCGCGGTCACCTCCTCGACCCTCACCACGGTCGCCGTCTTCCTGCCGATCGGTCTCGTCGGCGGCATGGTCGGCGAGCTCTTCGGCTCCTTCTCCCTGACGGTCACCGCGGCCCTGCTGGCCTCCCTGCTGGTCTCGCTGACCGTCGTCCCCGTCCTGTCCTACTGGTTCCTGCGCGCCCCGAAGGGCGCCACGGAGAACCCGGACGAGGCCCGTCGCAAGGCCGAGGAGAAGGAGGCCCGCAGCCGGCTCCAGCGGCTGTACATCCCGGTACTGCGCTTCGCCACCCGGCGCCGCATCACCAGCATCGTCATCGCGATCGTCGTCTTCATCGGCACCTTCGGCATGGCCCCGCTGCTGAAGACCAACTTCTTCGACCAGGGCGAGCAGGAGGTCCTCTCCATCAAGCAGGAGCTGGCCCCCGGCACCAGCCTGGCGGCCGCCGACGAGGCAGCCGAGAAGGTCGAGAAGGTCCTCACCGACGACAAGGGCGTCAAGGACTACCAGGTCACCGTCGGCTCCTCCGGCTTCATGGCGGCCTTCGGCGGCGGCACCGGCGCCAACCAGGCCTCGTACCAGGTCACCCTGAAGGACTCGGGCGACTTCGACGCCACGCAGAAGCGCATCGACACCGCGCTCGGCAAGCTCGACGGCATCGGTGACACCACCATCTCCGCGGGCGACGGCTTCGGCAGCCAGGACCTCAGCGTCGTGGTCAAGGCCGCCGACGCGGATGTGCTGAGGAAGGCGTCCGAGCAGGTCCGGGCCGAGGTGGCGAAGCTGAAGGACGTCACCGACGTCCAGAGCGACCTCGCGCAGAGCGTCCCGCGGATCTCGGTCAAGGCCAAGCCCAAGGCCGCCGAGGCCGGCTTCAGCCAGGCCACGCTCGGCGCGGCCGTCGCCGGAGCGGTGCGCGGCACCCCGTCCGGCAAGGCGATCATGGACGACACCGAGCGGGACGTCGTCATCAAGTCCGCCCACCCGGCCACCACCATGGCCGAGCTGAAGAACCTGCCCCTCGGCCCGGTGGAGCTCGGACAGATCGCCGACGTCGAGCTGGTCCCCGGCCCGGTCTCCATGACCCGGATCGACGGCCAGCGCGCCGCGACGATCACCGCCAAGCCCACAGGTGACAACACCGGTGCGGTCAGTGCCTCGCTCCAGACGAAGATCAACGCGCTGAAGCTCCCGGACGGCGCCACCGCCACCATCGGCGGTGTCTCCGAGGACCAGAACGACGCGTTCCTGAAGCTCGGCCTGGCCATGCTGGCCGCGATCGCGATCGTCTTCATGCTGCTGGTGGCGACGTTCAAGTCCCTGATCCAGCCGCTGATCCTGCTGGTCTCCATCCCGTTCGCGGCGACCGGCGCGCTCGGCCTGCTCGTGATCACCGGCACCCCGATGGGCGTCCCGGCGATGATCGGCATGCTGATGCTGATCGGCATCGTGGTGACCAACGCGATCGTGCTGATCGACCTGATCAACCAGTACCGGACCCAGGGCATGGGCGTCGTCGAAGCGGTCGTCGAGGGCGGCCGCCACCGTCTCCGCCCGATCCTGATGACCGCACTCGCGACGATCTTCGCACTGCTCCCGATGGCGCTCGGCGTCACCGGCGACGGCGGCTTCATCTCGCAGCCGCTCGCGGTGGTTGTGATCGGCGGCCTGGTCACCTCGACGCTGCTGACACTGCTCCTGGTGCCGACGCTCTACACGATGGTCGAGCTCCGCAAGGAGCGCCGCGCGAAGAAGAAGGCGCTCAAGCGCGCGAAGAAGGCGGGCGCTCCCGCCCAGGCCGATTCCGCCGAGTCGGACGGCACGCGCACGGCGGAGCCGTCGGGCGTGTAGTCGGGCCGGTGGAAGCCGCAATGGCCTGTCCCACGCGGGAGCGTGGGACAGGCCATTTTGCCGGCTCCGCCGTTTCTGCTGGTCCTGCTGTTTTCGCGCCCTGCGTGATGAGGCGACGAAGCCGCTCCGGGCGGAGGCCGGGACGAGGACTCTGCCTCGCCTGCCGCGACATGACGTACTCCTCGATCTGGGCCTCGTTCAGGTCCTCCCGGCAGCGCAGCAGTTCGCGCGAGTGCACCTGGGTCCGGCACAGGCCGGGCAGGTCGCGGCACGGCGCGGTACGGGACTCACGCCGGTGAACGGGCCCGTCCAGGACGGTCGGAGAGGCGATCGATGCGCCGGGTCGAGTGGGGCCGACGTGGTTCCCGCGCAGGCGGGGTGCGCCGTCTCATCGGCTGCCGCAGGCGGTCCCCGCGCAGGCAGGGTGCTCCGCCGCCAGCGGCTTCCTTCAGTGGCGGAGCGGAGTGTTCCGACCGCTCGGAGTGAGGTCGCGACCGGGCCATGTCCGGCGCAACATGAAAAAGCACGCTGTTCTCGCAGACCGAAGGAGAAAGCCCATGCGTACCAACAAGGCGTTCGCGGTTCTCTGTTCAGCTCTGTTCGCAGGCAGCCTTGCATTCGTGCCGGCGGTGCAGGCCTCGGCCGCTCCCAAACCCGCGCAGACGGTAGCTGCAGACGTAATCGTCTTTCCGTACGCGGACGGCTACCGGCATGGCTTCAGGGATGGATTCGGCGATGCGCGGGACGAATGCGTGCGCAGGTCCGGGGCAGGGCTCGTAGCCGAGCAGTCACTGGGCGAACGGTGGGCGCAGGGATACGCCGACGGCTACGACCAGGGCTTCAACCAGGGCTACAACCAGTTCTGCTAGCTGCCTCCACGGGCCGGCCGCGCCTCACGGGGCCGGCCCTCCGGCGCATCGCGACCCCCGCAGCGCTCTGCGGGGGTCGTGTGCGTCAGGCGGGAACTGCCCCTACGGCAGCGCCAGCATCCGCTCCAGCGCGAGCTTGGCGTACTTCTCCGTCTCCGGGTCGACCTCGATCCGGTTGATCAACTTGCCCTCGGCCAGCGACTCCAGCGCCCACACCAGGTGCGGCAGGTCGATCCGGTTCATCGTCGAGCAGAAGCAGACCGTCTTGTCGAGGAAGACGATCTCCTTGTCCTCGGCCGCGAACCGGTTGGCCAGTCGGCGCACCAGGTTCAGTTCGGTGCCGATCGCCCACTTCGAGCCGGCCGGGGCCGCCTCCAGGGCCTTGATGATGTACTCCGTCGAGCCGACGTAGTCCGCCGCCGCCACGACCTCGTGCTTGCACTCGGGGTGCACCAGGACGTTGACGCCCGGTATCCGCTCGCGGACATCGTTGACGGACTCGACCGAGAAGCGGCCGTGCACCGAGCAGTGCCCGCGCCACAGGATCATCTTCGCCCTCCGCAGCTCCTCGGCGGTCAGGCCGCCGTTGGGCTTGTGCGGGTTGTAGAGGACGCAGTCCTCCAGCGACATCCCCATGTCCCGGACCGCGGTGTTCCGGCCCAGGTGCTGGTCGGGCAGGAAGAGGATCTTCTCGCCCTGCTCGAAGGCCCACTCCAGCGCCCGCTTGGCGTTGGAGGAGGTACAGATGGTGCCGCCGTGCCTGCCGGTGAACGCCTTGATGTCGGCGGAGGAGTTCATGTACGAGACGGGCACGACCTGCTCGGCGACCCCGGCCTCGGTCAGCACGTCCCAGCACTCGGCGACCTGCTCGGCGGTGGCCATGTCGGCCATGGAGCAGCCCGCCGCCAGGTCCGGCAGCACGACCTTCTGGTCGTCGGTGGTCAGGATGTCCGCGGACTCGGCCATGAAGTGCACGCCGCAGAAGACGATGTACTCGGCCTCCGGCCGCGCGGCCGCGTCCCGGGCGAGCTTGAACGAGTCGCCCGTGACGTCCGCGAACTGGATGACCTCGTCGCGCTGGTAGTGGTGGCCGAGGACGAACACCTTGTCCCCGAGTTTCTCCTTGGCCGCGCGGGCACGCTCCACCAGGTCCGGGTCGGACGGGGAGGGCAGGTCGCCGGGGCACTCGACGCCGCGCTCGCTCCTCGGGTCGGCCTCACGGCCGAGCAGGAGCAGGGCGAGGGGCGTCGGCTGGACGTCGAGATCCTGGACGGGGTGGGCCGTGGTCACGTCACGCACCCTTTCTTCTCTGCTGAAAGCCTCTGCGAAAGCTTCCGCGAAGCCTTTTCGTCTAATTGACGCTATCTATCATAACCCGTTCACGTCACTTTGACGATGTCCATAGTGTCGATGTGACGCATCCCCCCGGCCGACCGGTGTGCGAGCATGAATGGAACAGGCAAGCGCTCGGCCCGGAATGAATCCGCGGTCCCGACGGTTGCAACGTCGGCAAGCAGTCTCCGTACAACCCGGGAGAGAAGCAGATGTCCGTATCGGACGAGACCACCACCGTGAGCGACGGCATCCTCCTGTCCGACGCCGCCGCAGCCAAGGTCAAGGGCCTGCTGGAGCAGGAAGGCCGTGATGACCTGGCGCTGCGCGTCGCCGTCCAGCCCGGCGGCTGCTCGGGCCTGCGCTACCAGCTCTTCTTCGACGAGCGTTCGCTCGACGGCGACGTCGTGAAGGACTTCGACGGCGTCAAGGTCGTCACCGACCGGATGAGCGCTCCGTACCTGGGTGGCGCCTCCATCGACTTCGTCGACACCATCGAGAAGCAGGGCTTCACGATCGACAACCCCAACGCCACGGGCTCCTGCGCCTGCGGCGACTCCTTCAGCTGAGCCCTGAAGGCAGCTGAGCCCTGAAGGCGGCACGTACGCCTGAGCGCGACGCGGAACGGCACAACGGCGGCGGCCCCGGAATCCGGGACCGCCGCCGTCGTCGTGCCCGAGCCGTACCCGGGGCCCGGCGCTCAGGCGCGGGGCACGTCGCCGCCCGACACCGCGTCGACCACGGTCCGGTCGCCGAGCGGCGTGTCGAGCGTCACCGTCCGGGTCAGCTCCTTGGCGATCATGATGCAGACCTTCTTCCCGGGCTGCTTCGCCTCCGTCACCTTCACGGTCACCCGGCCCGGGCTCTCGGCCGCGCTCGCGGTGTACGTGCTGCACACCCCGCCCCAGAACGTCACCGACAGGGTCCGTCCGTCGGCGCTGTACGACAGCAGCTGCCGCTGGGGCTTCTCCGCGTTCCCCGGGGGCGTCGGAGCCGGTGTGGGGGCGGTCGTCGCCGGCGCGTCCTTCGCCAGGTACGAGGGGGCCACGGCGACCTGCGTCACCGTGGTGCCCAGGCCGCCCGCGGCGGGCCGCACCGAGAAGAGCCAGGACGGTACGAGCGTCTGCTTGCCCGCCACGTACTGCGCCGCAAGGCCGAACACCGCCTTGTCGACCGTCACGGTCGTCGTCGGCCGCTCCGCCCCGGTGCGCGCCCCGCAGTGGGCCTTCGGTGACTCCAGGGCCTCGTCAAGCGGTACGGGGGTGGCGCATCCGCCGATGTCCGCGCGAGCCTCCTTGCGGGACGCCGGCCCGTTCAGCTGCTCCAGCGCCTGGCTCGCGCCGATCACCGGATAGCTGTCGCCCTTCTCCAGGCCCTTCAACTGCCCGCTGCCGCCGACCACTTCACCGTCCGGGCCCACCTGGATCCCGGTCGACCAGCCGTACGTGGGAAGGCCGTCCACCTTCGGGTCGGCGTTCACCACCCGTACCGAGCCCATGAGTTGACCGGAATCGAGCGTGGCGCCGCCCTGCCCCGTCGCCTTCAGGACCGGTGCCGCGGCGGCCCTGGCGGCACTCTCGCTCACCGGAGAGCCGCTGCCGCCCGGAGCCGGGTTCCCGCCCGAACAGACCGCCCCCTTCTGGCAGTTGTCCGTACCGCCGGAGCCGTACCGGGAAAAGCTCCAGGTGCCCGGGGCCTGCTTGTTCACCCGCAGGACCGGGCCGGAGCCGTCTCCTTCGGACCCCACTTTCCAGTATGTGCCCTCGGCCTGTGGTGTGCCCGCCAGCTTCAGCGCCTTCGCCAGCCGGGCCACCTCGGCCGCCGAGACGGTCCCCACCGCGTGCCGCACCGCGGCCGTGCGCGGTCCCTCGGGCAGTTTGCCGGACGCGCGGTAGACCACCCGGCCGCCGCTCGGGTCGGGCTCGCCCGGCGCGATGCCCCGCGAGGGCGCCTCGGACGCCGCCGGGGCGCCCGGGTGCCGGTCCAGGGCCAGCGGGGGAGGGGTGCGCCGCCCGCCGTCGTCCGTGCTGTCGCCTGACCTGCCGTCGCCGTCGGCCGCGGTCGCGGCCCAGTACGCACCACCGCCACCGGCCAGCAGCACGGCTGCCGCCACCGAGGCCACGGCGAGCGGCGAACGCCGCCGGGGGCCGGTCACGTCGTTGTCGGGTCGCTCGGTGCTCACCGGATCGCTCCTTCGCCTGCATGGCCGTACGTGCCGTCGCCCGGCCTGTCGTCCGTCCCCGGACGGGGACAACGGTGGGACGGGGCAGCGGCGCGCACGGTTCCCTCGCGGGGCTCAGGCGCGAACGGTGCGGGTCTCGGCCGCCCCTCAGTCGCCGTAGTCGGACATGGCGTCGATCAGCCGGGCGGAGGCGGCGGGCACGGTGACCCCGTGAATCCGGGACGGCGCGACCCGAACGGGGGCAGACTTCGGGTGGGCCACCCAGTGCGGAGCCATCCGCGCGCAGTCACCGCGCAGCTCGGCCAGGCTCATCTCGGAGTCGCGCGTGGCGATGTGGTTCGACATATCCGCACCGTAGGCACCACCGGCCTCAGGAAGAAAGCCCTACTATCGGGTAGTTTTCCCCCCTTCGTGGTGCTCCGTGGAACCGGTAGCGTGAACTGTCACGCCGCCCCGGGAACACGGTCACCCGTTCCCCCCGATCTCCGCAGGAGCAGTCTCCCCGTGCGAATCGCAGTCACCGGCTCCATCGCCACCGATCACCTCATGACCTTCCCCGGCCGTTTCGCCGACCAGCTGGTCGCGGATCAGCTGCACACGGTCTCGCTCTCCTTCCTGGTCGACAACCTCGACGTGCGCCGGGGCGGAGTCGCCGCCAACATCTGCTTCGGCATGGGCCTGCTGGGCACGGAGCCGATCCTGGTCGGCGCCGCCGGCTCCGACTTCGACGAGTACCGCGCCTGGCTCGACCGCCACGGCGTCGACACCGGTTCGGTCCGGATCTCCGAGGTCCTGCACACGGCCCGCTTCGTCTGCACCACGGATGCCGACCACAACCAGATCGGTTCCTTCTACACCGGTGCGATGAGCGAGGCCCGCCTCATCGAGCTGAAGGCCGTCGGCGACCGGGTCGGCGGCCTCGACCTGGTCTCGATCGGCGCCGACGACCCCGAGGCGATGCTCCGCCACACCGAGGAGTGCCGCTCCCGGGGCATCCCGTTCGCCGCGGACTTCTCGCAGCAGATCGCCCGGATGGACGGCGACGAGATCCGGATCCTCCTGGAGGGCGCCACGTACCTCTTCTCCAACGAGTACGAGAAGGGGCTCATCGAGTCCAAGACCGGCTGGACCGACGAGGAGATCCTGTCCAAGGTCGGCCACCGGGTCACCACCCTCGGCGCCCGCGGCGTCCGCATCGAGCGCGCCGGCCAGGAGCCGATCGAGGTCGGCTGCCCGGAGGAGGAGACCAAGGCCGACCCGACCGGCGTCGGCGACGCCTTCCGGGCCGGTTTCCTCTCCGGCCTCGCCTGGGGCGTCGGCCTGGAGCGCGCGGCCCAGGTCGGCTGCATGCTCGCCACCCTGGTCATCGAGACGGTCGGCACCCAGGAGTACACCCTGCGCCGCGCCCACTTCATGGACCGCTTCACCAAGGCGTACGGCCATGAGGCCGCCGCCGAGGTCCGCACCCACCTCGCGTAGTCAGGACAGCCGGCGGACCACATAGGCCGAGCCGCGGTCCGCCGGCTCCTCGCCCACGTACTCCTGCTCGCGCATCGCGCACCAGGCCGGGATGTCCAGCCGTGCCGCCTCGTCGTCGGAGAGCACGGTCACCGTTCCGCCGACCGGTACGTCCCCGATCACCTTCGCGAGTTCGATCACCGGGATCGGGCACCGCTTCCCGAGCGCGTCGACCACCAGGGACGCGGCCGGGGCTGTCTTCGGGGGCACCGCGACGGGCGCGCCCAGCCTCTCCCGTACCTCCGCCACCACCTGTGGCAGCACGTCCAGGAAACGGTCGACGTCCTCCGAGGCGGTGCCGTTCGGCAGCGACACCCGTACGTTCCCCTCCGACAGCACCCCCATGGCCCTGAGCACATGGCTCGGGGTCAGCGTGCTGCTGGTGCAGGACGAACCGGACGATACGGAGAAACCGGCCCGGTCCAGCTCGTGCAGCAGTGTCTCCCCGTCGACATAGAGACACGAGAAGGTCACCAGATGCGGCAGCCGCCGCACCGGATCGCCGACCACCTCCACATCGGGCACCAGCTCCGGCACTGCGGCCCTGATCCGGTCCACCAGGCCCCGCAGCCGCACGGACTCGGCGGCGGCCTCGGCCCGCACCGCCCGCAGCGACGCCGCCGCGGCGACGATCGCCGGAAGGTTCTCGAACCCCGCCGCCCGCCCCGACTCCCGCTCGTCGGCCGGACTTTGGGCGGCGAACCGCACCCCCTTGCGCACCGCCAGCAGCCCGACGCCGGACGGCCCGCCCCACTTGTGGGCACTGCCCGTCAGCAGCGACCAGCCCGCCGGCACCGGCTCCCGGCCCAGCGACTGCGCGGCGTCCACCAGCAGCGGCACCCCGGCCGCCCGGCATGCCTCCGCGACTGCGGCCACCGGCTGCTCGGTGCCGACCTCGTGATTGGCGGACTGCAGACAGGCCAGCGCGGTGTCCTCGCGCAGCGCCCGCTCGTACGCCGCCGCGCTCACCGCTCCCGAGCGGTCGACCGGGACCTCGGAGACCGTCCCGCCCTGCGCCTCATGGGTGGCGGCCGAATGGAGCACCGACGAATGTTCGACCGAGGAGACGACCAGATGGCGGCCGACACGCCGACGCCCCGCGAGGGCTCCGGAAATTCCGGAGTGAACCGCCAGGGTCCCCGAAGGAGTGAATGTGAGCTCGTCCGGGCGGCACCCGACGGCCTCGGCGGCGGCCTCCCGGGCGGCGTCCAGCAGCAGACGGGCTCTCCGCCCCTCCCGGTAGAGCCTGGCCGGATCGGCCCAGCCCTCGTCCAGCGCGGCAAGCAGCGCCTGGCGTGCGACGGGGTGGAGGGGGGCGGCGGATGCGGTGTCGAAGTAGGGCACGCGGCCACGCTAGCCCGAGGTGGGCGCCGAGCCGGGGACGGGCCTGCCCAGGGGCCAGGAGAGGGGGCGTCAGATGGCGGCCGGAGGCCCGTATTCCACCCCTTCGGGGAGTCGGACGGCGCGTTGGGCACCCTCCCCGCGCGACCCCAAATAGCGTCCAGTAGGGTTTGGTCCGCATAAACATCCAAACCCCTGCCTGCGTCAGGGCGGCGACCGACCAGAAAGACGGCCGCGCCGACCGCGCGGGCGAGACTCTCGGGAAGGCGCTACGTGAGTCCCAACGGCTCCGACCGCTCGTCGCGGCGCCCGATGCGGCGGAAGCTGCCGCAGGTGCTGACTGCGGGCCTGATCCTGGCGACCGCAACCGGTTGCACATACAAGGACTTCCCCCGCCTTGGTATGCCCACGCCGGTAACAGAAGAGGCACCACGGATTCTTTCCCTCTGGCAGGGCTCGTGGGCGGCAGCGCTCGCCACGGGCGTGCTGGTCTGGGGCCTGATCCTGTGGAGCGTCATCTTCCACCGACGCAGCCGCACCAAGGTCGAGGTTCCTCCGCAGACCAGGTACAACATGCCCATCGAGGCGCTGTACACCGTGGTCCCTCTGATCATCGTCTCGGTGTTGTTCTACTTCACCGCGCGCGATGAATCGAAGCTCCTCACCCTCTCCCCGAAGCCCACCCACACCATCAACGTGGTCGGCTACCAGTGGAGCTGGGGCTTCAACTACATCGAGAACGTGGACGGCTCTGCCGCCACGGGCAGCGAGATCCCCAAGGAGCTCGACGCCATCCCCAACCGGTTCCGGAAGGACTTCCCCAAGGGTGCGGAAGGCGTCTACGACTTCGGCGTCCCGGGAACGCGGAACCCGCAGAACGGCAACCCGGGTCCGACCCTGTGGCTGCCGAAGGGCGAGAAGGTTCGTTTCGTCCTGACTTCGCGTGACGTCATCCACTCCTTCTGGGTGGTGCCGTTCCTCATGAAGCAGGACGTCTTTCCGGGCCACACCAACGCCTTCGAGGTGACTCCCAACCAGGAGGGCACCTTCATGGGCAAGTGCGCCGAGCTCTGCGGCGTCGACCACTCCCGGATGCTCTTCAACGTCAAGATCGTCTCCCCGGAGCGCTACCAGGCGCACCTGAAGGAGCTGGCGAAGAAGGGCCAGACGGGCTACGTGCCGGCCGGCATCGAGCAGACTGACCCGGCCAGGAATGCGGAGACGAACAAACTGTGAGCATCCTCAACGAACCTCAGGGTGCCGCGGCAGCAGACGACTCGTACGAGGACGAGCTGCCGGTTCGGCGCAAGCAGCCGGGAAACGTCGTCATCAAGTGGCTGACCACCACTGACCACAAGACGATCGGCACGATGTACCTGGTCACATCGTTCGCGTTCTTCTGCATCGGCGGTCTGATGGCGCTCTTCATGCGCGCCGAACTGGCCCGTCCCGGCACGCAGATCATGTCGAACGAGCAGTTCAACCAGGCGTTCACGATGCACGGCACGATCATGCTGCTGATGTTCGCGACGCCGCTGTTCGCCGGATTCGCGAACTGGATCATGCCGCTGCAGATCGGCGCGCCCGACGTGGCGTTCCCGCGGCTGAACATGTTCGCGTACTGGCTGTACCTCTTCGGTTCGCTCATCGCGGTGGCCGGCTTCCTCACCCCCCAGGGTGCGGCGGACTTCGGCTGGTTCGCCTACTCCCCGCTCTCGGACGCGGTCCGGTCGCCGGGTGTCGGCGCCGACATGTGGATCATGGGTCTGGCCTTCTCCGGCTTCGGCACGATCCTCGGCTCGGTCAACTTCATCACCACGATCATCTGCATGCGCGCGCCCGGCATGACGATGTTCCGCATGCCGATCTTCGTCTGGAACGTCCTGCTGACCGGTGTGCTGGTCCTGCTGGCCTTCCCGGTCCTCGCCGCCGCGCTCTTCGCACTGGAGGCGGACCGCAAATTCGGTGCGCATGTCTTCGACGCGGCCAACGGCGGGGCATTGCTCTGGCAACACCTCTTCTGGTTCTTCGGCCATCCAGAGGTGTACATCATCGCCTTGCCATTCTTCGGAATCATTTCCGAAGTGATTCCGGTGTTCAGCCGGAAGCCGATGTTCGGCTACATCGGTCTGATCAGCGCGACGATCGCCATCGCGGGTCTCTCCGTGACCGTGTGGGCGCACCACATGTACGTCACGGGCGGTGTGCTGCTGCCGTTCTTCTCGTTCATGACATTCCTCATCGCGGTACCGACCGGTGTGAAGTTCTTCAACTGGATCGGCACGATGTGGAAGGGATCGCTGTCCTTCGAGACACCGATGCTCTGGGCCGTCGGCTTCCTGATCACCTTCACCTTCGGTGGTCTGACCGGCGTGATCCTGGCATCGCCCCCGATGGACTTCCACGTCTCGGACTCGTACTTCGTCGTCGCGCACTTCCACTACGTCATCTTCGGCACCGTGGTCTTCGCGATGTTCTCCGGATTCCACTTCTGGTGGCCGAAGTTCACCGGCAAGATGCTGGACGAGCGACTCGGAAAGATCACGTTCTGGACGCTGTTCGTGGGCTTCCACGGCACGTTCCTTGTGCAGCACTGGCTGGGCGCGGAAGGCATGCCGCGTCGTTACGCGGACTACCTCGCCGCGGACGGCTTCACCGCGCTGAACACGATCTCGACGATCTCCTCGTTCCTGCTCGGTCTGTCGATGCTGCCGTTCTTCTACAACGTCTGGAAGACCGCCAAGTACGGCAAGAAGATCGAGGTCGACGACCCGTGGGGCTACGGCCGGTCGCTGGAGTGGGCGACTTCCTGCCCGCCGCCGCGGCACAACTTCCTCACCCTGCCGCGGATCCGTTCCGAATCCCCGGCGTTCGACCTGCATCACCCGGAGATCTCGGCGCTGGAGCAGCTGGAGCACCACTCCGAGGATGACAAGGCCCTCGCTGGTGGCAAGGAGGCCGGCAAGTGAAGATCCAGGGCAAGATGTTCATCTGGCTGAGCGTCTTCATTCTCGTCATCGCCGTCACGTACGGCGTGTGGTCGAAGGAGCCGGCCGGTACCACGGCACTCGTCCTGGGCTTCGGGCTGAGCATGATGATCGGCTTCTACCTGGCCTTCACGGCCCGGCGGGTCGACGCCATGGCGCAGGACAACAAGGAAGCCGATGTCGCGGACGAGGCCGGCGAGGTGGGGTTCTTCTCCCCGCACAGCTGGCAGCCGCTCTCGCTGGCGGTCGGCGGTGCACTCGCCTTCATGGGAGTCATCTTCGGCTGGTGGCTGCTCTACTTCTCGACCCCGATGATCCTGATCGGTCTGTTCGGCTGGGTCTTCGAGTACTACCGCGGTGAGAACCGCACCCAGTGACACAGCTGCACCGCTCCACCTGAACGGGGGGCCCGCACTTCTCCGCCGAGAGGAGTACGGGTCCCCCGTTCGCAGTCACATCGCGCGCTGATACGGGTGAATCTCCGTAGCTTGGGTTCATGAACCACACGCCGCGCATCCGCCCCGTAGTGAGCTGCACTCTGCTGGTCGTGACCCTGGTCGCAGGTGTGACCGCCTGTGGCGGGTCCGGAGGCCATCCGCTCGCGGAGAAGCCGTACGACGCCGTGGACGAGATCTCCGCCAACGCCACGGACGGCGACGAGAAGGTCGACCCCGGCAAGCCGCTGGAAGTCACCGTCAACGGCGACGACGGCCGGATCACGGACGTGTCGGCCGTCGACACGACCGGCCGCCATCTGGCGGGCGAACTCGACGCCGACGGGAAGCGGTGGCACTCCACCGTCCCGCTCGCCGCCGGCACCCGGTACACCGTCAGGGTCGGCATGGAGGACGACGACGGCGCTCCGGGCAGCCGTACGCTCTCTTTCGGGACCACCTCCGCCAAGAAGTTCCTGAAGGTCACCTTCGGCCCTCAGGCGGGCACCTACGGCGTGGGACAGCCCATCACGGCGGAACTCAGCGCTCCGGTCAAGGGCAAGGCGTCCAGGGCCAACGTCGAGCGCGCCCTCAGGGTCCGCTCGACGCCCGCCGTGACCGGCTCCTGGTACTGGGTCGACGACAAGACCCTGCACTACCGCCCCAAGAACTACTGGCCCGCCAGGGCCACCATCGACGTAACCAGCGGCCTGGCCGGCGTCAAGGTCACCGACGCCCTCTACGGCGCCCCCACGAAGGCGCTGAGGCTCACCACGGGCGACCGCGTCGAGGCCATCACGAACGCCGCGGCGCACTCGATGACGGTCAAGCGCAACGGGAAAGTGATCAACACCATTCCGGTGACGACCGGCAAGCCCGGCTTCTCCACCCGAAACGGCGTCAAGGTCGTGCTGGGCAAGGAGTACCGCGTACGTATGCGCGGGGAGACGATCGGCATCGCGGAGGGCTCCGACGACTCGTACGACCTGCAGGTCTACTACGCGACCCGGGTCACCTGGAGCGGCGAGTACGTGCACGCGGCCCCCTGGTCCACCGGCTCACAGGGGTACGCGAACGTCAGCCACGGCTGTACGGGCATGAGCACCAGCCAGGCCGAGTGGTTCTACAACACCGTGCGCACGGGCGACATCGTCACGGTCGTGGGCAGCCAGGGCGAGATGATGACGCCGTTCGACAACGGCTTCGGCGACTGGAACCTGTCCTGGGCCAAATGGCTGAAGGGCAGCGCCCTGCAGAAGGACACCACCCCGGAACGCGACGACACGATCCAGGCGGCGCGACTGCGCCCCGAGGTCTGACCGGCCCGGGGAGTGCACTGCCCCTCAGTGGTGCCGCGGACTGGGCCGCGGCGGGATCAAGCGTCCACGCAGTCCCTGCTGCGCAGCAGGGCGGCCAGGGCGTCCGCGAACTCCACCGGCTCGACCGGAAGGGTCACCGCGGCGTCCGCACGGCTCCAGGTGGCCAGCCAGGCGTCCTGCGGGCGCCCGATCAGCACCAGCACCGGCGGGCACCGGAAGATCTCGTCCTTGATCTGCCGGCAGACGCCCATGCCGCCCGCGGGCGCCGTCTCGCCGTCCAGGACGCAGACGTCGATGCCGCCGCGGTCCAGCGCCTCCAGCACGGCGGGCATGGTGGCGCATTCGAGGAATTCCACCGGTGGCACGTCAACCGCGGGCCTGCGCCCGGCTGCCAGCCTCACCTGCTCACGGGTGTTGGCGTCGTCGCTGTAGACCAGGACCGTGGCGGTCGGCTGCATTGTTCCTCCGTGACATCTGTGTCTTCGGGGCTTTCCGGGCATGAACCGATGCGCGGATCGTACTCCGACCGACGGGCTGTCAGCACCGCTTCGGACCGCTGTTCCATGGGCCGTTCGGGGAGGACACACCCGGCTGACACACCGAACGGCACCCCCCGGGGTGAGGGCGGGATAAGCGACCGACATAATGTCGGTCGTGGCGACAGCAACGACAGTAGAAACCGGGCACGCGCACCCGTCGGTCAATCGACCGAACCTCACCAGCGTCGGAACCATCATCTGGTTGAGTTCCGAGCTGATGTTCTTCGCGGCCCTCTTCGCGATGTACTTCACCCTGCGATCGGTGACCGGACCGGAGCACTGGAAGGAAATGGCTTCGGCCCTGAACTTCCCGTTCTCGGCGACGAACACCACGATCCTGGTGCTCTCCTCACTCACCTGCCAGCTCGGCGTCTTCGCCGCGGAGCGGGGCGATGTGAAGAAGCTCCGTGCGTGGTTCGTGATCACTTTCGTGATGGGTGCGATCTTCATCGGAGGCCAGGTCTTCGAGTACACCGAGCTGGTGAAGAAGGACGGCCTCTCGCTGTCCTCCGACCCGTACGGCTCGGTGTTCTACCTGACCACCGGCTTCCACGGTCTGCATGTGACAGGCGGTCTCATCGCCTTCCTGCTCGTTCTGGGCAGGACATACGCAGCCAAGAGGTTCACCCACGAACAGGCGACCGCCGCCATCGTCGTGTCCTATTACTGGCACTTCGTCGATGTCGTATGGATCGGCCTCTTCGCCACGATCTACATGATCAAGTAACCGGGTTCGAACCCGAACCACATCCAGCATCGACGCAGAAGATCCTGACACCGGGGTAATCCGTGAAAAAGCTCTCCGCACGACGACGCCATCCGTTGGCGGCGGTCGTCGTACTCCTCCTCGCGCTGGCGGCCACTGGGGGGCTGTACGCCGCGTTTGCGCCCGCGAGTAAGGCGCAGGCCGACGAAACCGCCCAGTCCCTCGCCATCGACGAGGGCAAGAAGCTGTACGCCGTCGGTTGCGCCAGCTGCCACGGAACCGGCGGTCAGGGCACCACCGACGGGCCGAGCCTGGTCGGCGTGGGCTCCGCCGCCGTTGACTTCCAGGTCGGCACGGGCCGTATGCCGGCGCAGCAGCCCGGCGCCCAGGTGCCGAAGAAGAAGGTCATCTACAACCAGGCGCAGATCGACCAGCTCGCGGCGTACGTCGCGTCGCTCGGCGCCGGTCCGGTCGTTCCGACCAAGAAGCAGGTCGACCCTGCCGGTGCGGACATCGCCAAGGGTGGCGAACTGTTCCGTACCAACTGCGCGCAGTGCCACAACTTCACCGGTGAGGGCGGCGCGCTGACGAACGGCAAGTACGCACCCAGCCTTGAAGGCGTGGACCCGAAGCACCTCTACGAGGCCATGCAGACCGGCCCGCAGAGCATGCCGTCCTTCCCGGACACGACGATGCCCGAGCAGCAGAAGCGGGACATCATCGCGTACGTCCAGACCGTGAACGGCGACCAGACGGAGAACCCGGGTGGTCTGAAGCTGGGCGGCCTCGGGCCGGTCAGCGAGGGTCTGTTCGCCTGGATCTTCGGGCTCGGCGCACTGATCGCAGTTGCCATTTGGGTCGCGGCCCACACCGCTAAGGCCAAGAAGTCATGAGTAGCCAAGAGATTCCAGACGAGAACCTGCCCGCTGAGCAGGGCACCGCGCACGGCGCGGTAGAGGTCGCGGACGACCCGTTCGCCGACCCGGGGCTGCCGGCGCACAAGCCGCGCATCCAGGACATCGACGAACGGGCCGCGAAGCGCTCCGAGCGCGCCGTCGCGTTCATGTTCACGCTGTCCATGCTGGCGACGATCGGCTTCATCGCCTCGTACGTCATCTTCCCGGTCGACAAGATCGTGTACATCTGGCCCTTCGGCCATGTGAGCGCGCTCAACTTCTCCCTGGGTCTGACCCTGGGCGTGGCGCTCTTCGCGATCGGTGCGGGCGCCGTCCACTGGGCGCGCACGCTGATGTCCGACGTGGAGGTCGCCGACGACCGGCACGCCATCGAGGCCGCGCCCGAGGTCAAGGCGAAGGTCATGGCGGACTTCGCGGCGGGCGCCGAGGAGTCCGCGTTCGGACGGCGCAAGCTGATCCGCAACACCATGTTCGGCGCTCTGGCCCTGGTACCGCTCTCCGGTGTGGTGCTGCTGCGCGACCTCGGTCCGCTGCCGGAGAAGAAGCTCCGCGCCACCCTGTGGGCCAAGGGCAAGCAGCTCATCAACATGAACACGATGGAGCCGCTGCGTCCCGAGGACGTCGCCGTCGGTTCGCTGACCTTCGCCATGCCCGAGGGCCTGTCGGAGCACGCGGAGGACTTCCAGAACCAGATCGCCAAGGCCGCGCTGATGATCGTCCGGATCCAGCCGGAGAACATCAAGGACAAGCGCGAGCGCGAGTGGGCCCACGAGGGCATCGTGGCCTTCTCCAAGATCTGCACCCACGTCGGCTGCCCGATCAGCCTGTACGAGCAGCAGACGCACCACGTGCTCTGCCCGTGCCACCAGTCCACCTTCGACCTCTCCGACGGCGCCCGCGTCATCTTCGGTCCGGCCGGTCACGCCCTTCCGCAGCTGCGGATCGGTGTGAACAGCGAGGGCAACCTCGAGGCGCTCGGTGACTTCGAAGAGCCCGTCGGTCCTGCATTCTGGGAGCGCGGATGAGTACTGCGACCGACACACAGCGCAAGGCGCCCGCCGGTGAGCGGGTGGCCGACTGGGCGGACGGCCGGCTCGGGATCTACTCCCTGGCCAAGGCCAACATGCGCAAGATCTTCCCGGACCACTGGTCCTTCATGCTCGGTGAGATCGCCCTCTACAGCTTCATCATCATCATCCTCACGGGTGTGTATCTGACGCTGTTCTTCCACCCGAGCATGAACGAGGTCGTGTACCACGGCTCGTACGAGCCGATGCAGGGCATCCGGATGTCCGAGGCCTACGCCTCGACGCTGGACATCAGCTTCGACGTCCGCGGTGGTCTGCTGGTTCGCCAGATCCACCACTGGGCCGCGCTGATCTTCCTGGCCGGCATGTTCGTGCACATGATGCGCGTCTTCTTCACGGGTGCGTTCCGCAAGCCGCGTGAGATCAACTGGCTGTTCGGCTTCCTGCTGTTCGTGCTGGGCATGTTCACCGGCTTCACCGGCTACTCGCTCCCGGACGACCTGCTGTCCGGTACGGGTGTCCGCTTCACCCAGGGCGCGATCCTGTCGACGCCGATCGTCGGCACGTACATCTCGATGTTCCTGTTCGGCGGAGAGTTCCCCGGTCACGACTTCGTCGCCCGGTTCTACTCGATCCACATCCTGCTGCTGCCGGGCATCATGCTCGGCCTGCTGGTGGCGCACCTGATCCTGGTCTTCTACCACAAGCACACGCAGTTCGCGGGTCCCGGCCGCACCAACAAGAACGTCGTCGGCATGCCGCTGCTGCCGGTGTACATGGCGAAGGCCGGTGGCTTCTTCTTCCTGGTCTTCGGCATCATCGCCATCATCGCGGCGATCGCCTCGATCAACCCGATCTGGGCCATCGGCCCGTACCGCCCGGACCAGGTGTCCACCGGCGCCCAGCCCGACTGGTACATGGGCTTCGCCGAGGGTCTGATCCGAGTGATGCCCGGCTGGGAGATCAACCTCTGGGGTCACACGCTCGTTCTGGGTGTGTTCATCCCGCTGATGGCCTTCGGACTGGTGCTCGCGATCATCGCGGTCTACCCGTTCGTCGAGTCCTGGGTCACCGGGGACAAGCGCGAGCACCACATCCTGGACCGCCCGCGCAACGCCCCGACCCGGACGGCCTTCGGTGTCGCCTGGATCACCGAGTACGTCATCGTCTTCATCGGCGGTGGCAACGACCTGTGGGCCACGCACTTCCACCTGTCGCTGAACGCCATCTCCTGGTTCGTCCGGATCTTCATCTTCGTCGGCCCGGTCATCGCGTTCATCGCCACCCGGCGGATCTGCCTCGGCCTCCAGCGCCGCGACAAGGAGAAGGTGCTGCACGGACGTGAGTCCGGCATCATCAAGCGCCTGCCGCACGGCGAGTTCGTCGAGATCCACGAGCCGCTCGGCCCCGAGAAGCTGCACACCCTCACCGCGCACGAGCAGTACAAGCCGGTCGAGATCGGCCCGACGGTCGACGAGAACGGTGTCGAGCGCAAGGTGTCGGCGCTGCAGAAGCTGCGGGCCCGGCTCAGCAAGGGCTACTACGGCGAGAACAACCAGATCGCCAAGCCCACCGCCGAGGAGTACAAGGAGATCACCAGCGGCCACGGTCACCACTGATCGCCTGAACTGATCGCCACAGCGAGAGCCCCGTCCATTCGATGGACGGGGCTCTTTGCTGCCCCTGGCGCTCGATAGGGTGGAGGTGATCCCTTTTACCGGCTGTGGACCCCAGGAGCGGACCATGAACGTTGTGACCCCGATCGGCGGCGACAGCGTGGCGGACCGTACCTGGCCCGGCGTGCTGAATCCCCTGCTGCGCGGCGAGAACCTCACCGCCGACGACACCGCGTGGGCGATGGACCGCATCATGTGCGGCGAGGCGAGCGATGTGCAGATCGCCGGATTCGCGGTGGCCCTGCGCGCCAAGGGCGAGACCATCGACGAGGTCTCCGGCCTGGTCCGGACGATGTACGCGCACGCCAACACCATCCGGGTACCCGGCCGCACGGTCGACATCGTCGGCACCGGTGGCGACCTCGCCAAGACGGTCAACATCTCCACCATGTCGGCGGTCGTCATCGCCGGCACCGGCGCCAAGGTCGTCAAGCACGGCAACCGCGCCTCCTCGTCGGCGAGCGGTTCCTCCGACGTGCTGGAGAAGCTCGGCGTCAACCTGGACCTCTCCGCGCAGCGGGTCGTCGAGGTCGCCGAGGAGGCCGGCATCACCTTCTGCTTCGCGGTGAAGTTCCACCCCGCCCTGCGGTACGTCGCAAAGGCCCGCAAGGAGCTCGGCACGCCGACCACGTTCAACATCCTCGGGCCGCTCACCAACCCGGCCCGGGTGCGTTCCCAGGCCGTCGGTGTCGCCGATCTGAAGATGGCGCCCATCGTCGCCGGTGTCCTTGCCGAGCGCGGCAATTCGGCGCTGGTCTTCCGCGGTGACGACGGCCTGGACGAGCTGACCACGACCGCGACCTCCCGGGTCTGGGTGGTCCGGGACGGAGCGGTGCGCGAGGAGGTCTTCGACCCGCGCGACGTCGGTCTGGAACTGGTGCCCGTCGAGGCCCTGCGTGGTGCGGACGCCTCGTACAACGCCGACGTCGCCCGGCGGGTGCTGTCCGGCGAGCAGGGGCCGGCGCGGGATGCCGTGCTGCTCAACTCGGCGGCGGCGCTGACGGCTCTCGACCCGACGGACGGCACGCTGAACGAGCAGCTCGCGGCCGGGATCGCGAAGGCCGCCGAGTCCATCGACTCCGGGGCGGCGGCGCGTGCGCTGGAGCGCTGGGTGGCGGCCAGCAACGCCTGAAACGGGCGCAGATGGGGCGCGAGGCGCAGTCCGGATCCTGGACTGCGCCTTGCGCGTCTTCGCACGTATGGCAAGATGCAGGTCAGGTCATGAGTGACAGCGACTACGGCCCCGGCCCGCTGTCCGGCAACCCTCCGTCCGTGGCGGGGTGCCCCGGGTGAAGACCAGGCCGTAGGCAGCGAGGTCTGCGGCAAGCGCGGGCCCCTCGGCATCTGTGAATGCCAACCCCCGGGGTCCTGGTCCCTAGGGAGCCTCTTGTGAGCACGCGAATGCGATAGGGCCGTCGGCCCTCCTCCGCACACCCCTCTTCATCTTTTCCGCTGCGCTGCCGCGTATCCGCCGGCGCATGCGATTCGCCTGCCTCTTACGGGAGTTCGCCATGTCTGTCTTCACCGCTGTCGCCGACCAGTCGCTTTGTGCCCCTCTGCCGGTTCTGGGCAAGGATGTGACGGTTCCGCTGGTCACGGGTGGCGAGGTCACCTACGCCGCGCTCGACTACGCCGCCAGCGCCCCCGCGCTCCAGCGGGTCTGGGACGACGTCGCCGCGTACGCCCCGTACTACGGCAGCGTCCACCGCGGGGCCGGCTACCTCTCGCAGCTCTCCACCGACCTCTTCGAGAACAGCCGCGCGACCGTCGCGGAGTTCCTCGGCTGCCGCGCCGGTGACCAGGTGATCTTCACCCGTTCGACCACCGACTCGCTGAACCTGCTGGCCGCGGTCGTCCCGGCCGACTGCCAGGTCTTCGTCTACGAGACCGAGCACCACGCCTCGCTGCTGCCGTGGCGTGACGCCCGGGTGACGTACCTGAACGCCCCGCGCACCCCGGCCCAGGCGGTCGAGACGCTGGAGCGGGCGCTCGCCGACCGGGAGCCCTACGGCCCCGCGCTGGTCTGCGTCACCGGCGCCTCCAACGTCACCGGCGAGCTGTGGCCGGTGAAGGAGCTGGCCGCCGCCGCCCACGCGCACGGCGCCCGGATCGTCCTGGACGCCGCCCAGCTCGCCCCGCACCACCCCGTCGACATCGCCGAGCTGGACGTGGACTGGGTCGCCTTCTCCGGGCACAAGCTGTACGCCCCCTTCGGCTCGGGCGTCCTCGCCGGCCGGGCCGACTGGCTGCAGGAGGCCGAGCCCTACCTCGCAGGCGGCGGCGCCTCGCGCAAGGTCGCCCGTCGCACCGACGGCGGGGTGGACGTCGAGTGGCACTCCACCGCCGCCCGCCACGAGGCCGGTTCCCCCAACGTCATCGGCGTGTACTCCATCGCCTCCGCCTGCAAGGCGCTCACCGAGGCGGGCTTCGACAACCTGGTCGCCCGGGAGCAGTACCTCGTCGACGCGGTCCGCACCGGCCTCGCCGAGGTCCCCGAGGTCAAGGTGCTCTCGCTGTTCGGCGACGACGCCCCCCGGGTGGGCGTCATCTCCTTCGTGGTGGAGGGCTGGAACAGCTCGCACTTCGCCGCCGCGCTCTCCGCCGAGTACGGCATCGGTGTCCGCGACGGACTGTTCTGCGCCCACCCGCTGGTCCGCACCCTGCTGGGCAGCGACCCGCAGGAGGTCGGCGAGTGCGGTGCGCCGGAGGCCGAACCGGGCGAGCGCTCGTTGAACGCGATCCGGGTGAGCTTCGGCGCCGGTACGCCGGACGAGCACATCGAGCGGTTCGTCCGCGCGGTCAAGGAGCTGGTGCGCAAGGGCGCCCAGTGGAAGTACCGCACCGAGGACGGCCGCTGCGTCCCGGACCGGGGTGCGGCGCAGCTCTGAGGCACACAGCACTTCGGCGGGGGACGGGCAGCCTGTGGGCCCGTCCCCCGCCGAAGTGCTGCGGGGTGGTGAGGTGCGTGCCTACGCGTCGAGGCCGATGGCGAAGGCGGCCTCCAGGTCGTGCTGCGAGTAGGTACGGAACGCCACATGGGTGTCGGTGGCCTCGACGCCGGGGATCTTGCTGATCCGGCCGGGGATGACATCGGCGAGATCGTCGTGCTTGGGCACCCGGACCATGGCGATCAGGTCGTACGTACCGGTGACCGAGAAGACCTCGCTGACACTGTCCAGCGCGGCGATGGCCTCGGCGATCTCGGGAATCCGGTCCACGCTGGTTTTGATGAGCACGATCGCGGTGATCACGGCTGGCTTTCTCCCTCGGTGGCCGTGGCTGGTCCCTTCACTCTATCCGTACCCCGGTAACGCCCCCAGGCGTAGAGGAAGCCGAGGGCGAAGCCCACCACATGGGCCAGATAGGCCACGCCCGGCCCCCCGCTGCCGGCGCCCTGGACGGCCAGCCACTGGAGGGCGAACCAGAAGACCAGCACGATCCAGGCGGGGAAGCGCAGCGGCAGGAAGAAGAGGAACGGGAACAGGCTGGTGACCCGGGCCCTGGGGAACAGGTACAGGAACGCCCCGAGCACCGCCGAGATCGCCCCCGAGGCGCCCACCAGCGTCTGGTCGGACGTGGCGTGCGCGGCCGCGTAGGCGACCAGGGCGAGGTAGCCGGAGATCACGTAGAAGAAGGTGAACCCGAGCCGCCCCATGCGCTCCTCGGTCATCGCGCCGAACACGTACAGGAAGAGCACGTTGCCGAGCAGATGCAGCCAGCTGCCGTGCACGAAGAGGGCGGTGAGCGGGGTGAGCAGGGCGTGTGCGGAGCCGTCCCACAGCTCGCCGGGGATCACGCCCCAGCGTTCGAAGTACCCGGCCTGGGCGGCGAGCAGGGCGTCGGCGGTGCCGGGGACCGGGTTGAAGCCGGACAGTGGGCTGATCAAGAAGACCAGGACGCAGGCCGCGATCAGGGCATGGGTCACCACTGGCCCGCCCGAGGCGACCGTCCGTAGCAGCCCACCGGTCAGCCTGCCGGTAACAGCTCGCCGATCGATCATGAACAGAGCATGACGCAAGCGGAGGGAACGGGACAGACCGCCTCGCCGTGTCGGGGGGACACGACGAGGCCGTAGGGTTACGGCAGGACATCCGCAGTTCGACGGCGCACCGCGAGATCCTTGAAGCAAGGCAGCAAGAGACTCGACGAAAGAGGACGCAACGATGACGACGGTTCCCCAGCCGACCGACGGGACCCGCTGGCGCTGCACGCTCTGCGGAAATCTCACGCGCTTCGACGTGACGCGCTCCTCGAAGGTCGTCGAATATGTCCATCTCGACCTGGCCGGTGAGTCCAGCGTGGAGGAACGCGAGGTGGTCAGTGAGACCATCGAGTCGGTGCGCTGCCGTTGGTGCAACGCGGTGGACCAGATCGAACTGGTGGACAGGCCGGGTGCCGACTCCTGACGGAGCCGCGCCCACAGACATTTGGGGTGACGGATGGTGGAGCAGCCCGCTAGCGGCGCCGAGTCGGCCGAGGCGGCCGACGGTGCCGTCGAGGCGCTCGACCGCCCGCTGCCCGAAGGCGTTCGGCGGCGGGTCGTCGCGCTGGTCTCGGACGCGTTCGGCGGCCTGACGGTCAGCGAACTCCCGGCCCAGCTGCGGCAGTACGCCCGCTTCACCCCGACCCGGCGGGTCAAGTTCGCCGGGAACGCGATGGCGGCCGCCCTGGAGGGCGACGCGCTGTTCCGGCAGCGGATCGGTGACCGGCTCAAGGAGGGGCAGCCGGAGCTGACCGCTGCCCTGGAGGCCGGGGCGCCGCCGGCCGCCGCTGACCCGGTCGACGTGGCCGCGGCGGCCTATGTGCTGCGCCCGGCGGGCTGGGTCAAGCTGGTCGCCGCCGCCGGTGAGGAGGCCCAGCGCGCGGACGCCGAGCGCGTGGACGAGGAGAGCCGCCGCGAGCTGGAGCGGCTGCGCGAGGAGCTGGCCCAGGCCCGCTCCCAGACGAAGAGCGAGACGGAGCGGCTGCGCGTCGAGCTGGACGCGGCCCGCAAGGAGGCCGAATCCCTCCAGCGCAAGCTGCGCAGCGCCGTCAACGAGGTCAAGCGCGGCGAGGCCGCGCTGCGCCGCAGCCGGGCCGAGACCGACGCCGTAAGGTCCGAGGCGGCCGCCCAGGTCTCCGTGGCCGAGAGCGAGAGCCGGCGGCTCAAGGCGCGGCTCGGTGAGGCCGAGGCGTCCGTGGAGGCGGGGCGCCGGGCCGCCAGAGAGGGCCGCTCGGTCGAGGACATGCGGCTGCGGCTGCTGCTCGACACGGTGCTCGACGCGGCGAGCGGACTCCGCCGTGAACTGGCCCTGCCGCCCTCCTCGATGCGTCCCGCGGACAGCGTGGACGCGGTCGAGCCGGGCCGGCTGTCGCCCAAGGACATTGCCGCCAGGGCGCTTTCGGAGACCGACCCGGCCCTGCTCGACCAGCTGCTCGCGCTGCCGCAGGCGCATCTGATCGTCGACGGCTACAACGTCACCAAGACCGGCTATCCGCAACTGCCGCTGGAGAAGCAGCGGTTGCGGCTGCTGGGCGGGCTCTCGGTGCTCGCCGCGCAGACCGGCGCGGAGATGACCTGTGTCTTCGACGGGGCCGAGCTGGCGGCCCCGGTGCTGCTTGCGCCGCCGCGCGGGGTCAGGGTGCTCTTCAGCAAGCCCGGGGTGACCGCCGACGAGCTCATCCGCCAGCTGGCGCGCGCCGAACCTCCGGGCAGGCCGGTCGTGGTGGTCTCCACCGACCGCGAAGTCGCCGACGGAGTGGCGAAGGCGGGCGCCAGGCCCGTTGCGTCCGCCTTGCTCCTGAAGCGCCTTTCGCGCGTTTAGTGATACTCGCCGGTTCTCGGTGGAAATCGGGGAACGGACCGTCAGTTCCTCGCTACACCCCGTGCGTCGTGGGTAAAGAAGTGCGCTCCGTGACAGATTTTTCGGGTGAGGATTTGAACTGATCACAAGTTGGTCACTAGGGTCAGGCTTCGAACCTTCGCACGGTTGATCACCCATCCGGGGTGACAGCGAGGGCACCGCCGAGTCCGTGACATGCACGGAGCCGGGGATTCAGATCCCCCACAGCCCGGTAGGCGGCTCGAGGAAGAAGGAGCTCGCCTCCGTGGCGTCCCACCGTCGTCCCAAGCAGCCGAGCCGCGCCCGTGTGACCGTGCTCACCGCGACCGCCGCCGCGGCCGTGGCCCTGACCTCCCAGGCGGCCCACGCCGACCCTAAGCCCTCCAAGGGCGAAGTCCGGGAAGAGGTCGAGAAGCTCAGCCACGCGGCCGGCGACGCCAACGAGAAGTACTACGGCGCCAAGGAGAAGCAGCAGAAGCTGGAGAAGGAAGTCGCCGCGCTGCAGGACAAGGTGGCCCGCGGCCAGCAGGAGGTCAACAACCTGCGCAACGGCCTCGGTTCGCTCGCGGCGGCGCAGTACCGCTCCGGTGGCATCGACCCGTCGGTGCAGCTCTTCCTCTCGTCCAACCCGGACACCTTCCTCGACGAGGCCTCGGCCCTCGACCAGTTGACGGCCAAGCAGACCGAGACCCTGGGCAAGATCCAGGAGAAGCAGCGGGTCCTCGCGCAGCAGCGCAAGGAGGCCCAGGATAAGCTCGGTGACCTCGCGGACGTACGCAAGACGCTCGGCGAGAAGAAGAAGGACCTCCAGACCAAGCTGGCCAAGGCGCAGCAGCTGCTCAACTCCATGACCGCCGCCGAGCGCGCGAAGATGCGCGAGGACCAGCAGCGCGCCAGCCGCTCCGCGGGCGACCGGGTCGAACTGGGCAACGAGCTCCCCGCCTCCGCCTGGGGCGCCGCCGCTCTGAACGCCGCCAAGACCCAGGTAGGCAAGCCGTACGGCCGCGGCGGCACCGGCCCCGGCTCCTTCGACTGCTCCGGGCTGACCCAATGGGCCTACGCCCAGGCCAACGTCCAGATCTCCCGGGTCACTTACACCCAGGTCAACGACGGCGTCCACATCGGGCGCAGCGCGCTGAAGCCGGGCGACCTGGTCTTCTTCAACAACACCGCGCACGTGGGCCTCTACGCGGGCAACAACACCGTCCTGCACGCCCCTTATCCGGGCACGTTCGTCCGTTACGAGTCGATGGACACCATCGGCAGCTTCCAGTTCGGCGTGCGCGTCGGCTGACGACGCCCGAACGAGCGAATTCCCGCGCCCGCACGGACAGTCCGCCCCGCCGGAGACCACAGGTCACCGGCGGGGCGCCGTCGTTTCTGGCACTCTTCCTCACGGCGCGGCCGTTCGTCGCTCCGTGATCGTCCGACTACTGTCTGCCTGCTGTGCGGCTCCCGGTCGTCGGTCCGCCCGCCCCGGGCGGCAGGGGCTGCGCGCGTCTGCGTACAGCGGAAGGAGTGCGGCGTCCTGTGGTGTCCCATCGCCGTTCCACACAGTCCGGCCTCAACCTGAGCGTCCGGGCCACCGTTCTGTCCGCCGCGGCGGCGACCGCGGCCGCCACCCTCGGCGCGGCCACCGCGAACGCCGACCCGCAGGACTCCCCCCGGACCGCGAAGGCCCGCATCGACCGGCTGTACACCGAGGCGGAGCGGGCCACCGAGCAGTACAACGAGGCCGGTGAGAACGCCGGCCGGCTGCGCGGCGAGGTCGACCGGGCCCAGGACCGGGCAGCCCGTGGCCAGGAGCAGGTCAACCGGATGCGTACGGTGCTCGGTTCGGCGGCGAGCGCGCAGTACCGCTCCGGTGGCATCGACCCCTCGCTCGCCCTGCTGCTCTCCTCCGACCCGGACAGCTACCTGGACCGGGCGGCCGTGCTGGAGCGCCTGAACGGAGTCCAGGCCGCCGAGCTGCGGGAACTCCACAAGGTCCAGCAGGGGCTGGAGCAGACCCGGGCGGAGGCGGACCGTGCGCTGGCCGAGCTGGAGCTCAACCGGGCGGCCGCCACCCGTCACAAACGGACCGTCGAACGCAAGCTCGCCGAGGCCAGGAAGCTGCTGGCGGCGCTGCCCGGCGCCGACCGGGCGGAGTTCGAGCGGGCCTCGCGCTCCGGCCGCGACCGCCTGCTCCCGGCCATGGCCGGTCTGCCGGCCGGCTCCGCACGCGCGGCGGCCGCCGTCGCGGCGGTCCGGCAGGCGCTGGGCCACCCATACATCTGGGGGGCCAACGGACCGGCCGGATTCGACTGCTCCGGGCTGATGCAGTGGGCGTACGCCCGGGCCGGGGTCAGCCTGCCGCGCACCTCGCAGGCCCAGCGGTACGCGGGACACATGGTGCCGCTCTCCGAGGCCCGCCCCGGCGACCTGGTCGTCTACCGCGCGGACGCGAGCCACGTCGCGATGTACGTCGGCAACGGCCAGGTGATCCACGCCCCGTACCCCGGGGCCCCGGTACGCTACGACCCCGTCGGCATGATGCCCGTCTCGTCGGTCACGCGCGTCTGACCGTACCCTCGATCGGGTGATGACGCGGCGGGGACGGAACGGCGGGCCGAGCGCGGCGGGAGCGCTGCTCGCCGGGCTGCTGCTCGTCTCCGGCTGCGCGGTCCCCGACGACGGCGCCGCCCCCGAGTCCACCACCCGGGCCGTCCGCGCCACGCTGGACCGCCGGGCCGCTGCCGTGCTCGCCCACGACACGGACGCCTACTTGGCCACCACGGACCCCCGGGCCACCGGGCTGCGCGCGGCCCAGCGCCAAGAGCTCGGCAACCTCGCCGACGTACCGCTCGGCTCCTGGACGTACCGGCTGCGCGGCGTGACCGCTCAGGGCACCGACCGGGCCACCGCCGACGTGGAGCTGCGCTACCGGATCAAGGGCTACGACGCGGCGCCGGTCGCCGCGGACCGGGTGCTCGACCTGAGACGGGACCGGGCGGCCGGCCGCTGGTACGTCGTCGGGGACCGGGCCGGCGGGGACGGCGCCCGCCAGCTCTGGCAGCAGGGCGACGTGCGGGTGGTGAGCGGGAAGCACAGCATCGTCCTCGGGGTGGGCCGCACCGGTCAGGAGCTGCGTGCCATAGTCAGGACCGCCGACCGCGCGGTCCCCGCGGTGTCCGACGCCTGGCCGGAGCGCTGGGCGGGCCGTGTGGTGGTGCTCGTGCCGCGCACGGTGGACGACATGGCCGAGCTGCTGGGGTCGGCGGCGGACTACCGGGGGATCGCCGCCGTCACGACAGGGCGGACCGGCGGCGCGGGGCGGAAGCCCGCGGACCGGGTGATCGTCAACCCGCAGGCGTACGGCACGCTGGGCGCCTTCGGGCAGCGGGTCGTCCTCACCCACGAGACCACCCATGTCGCGACCCGCGCCCACACCTCCGCCGCGACCCCGACCTGGCTCTCCGAGGGCTTCGCGGACTGGGCGGCCTACCGCGGCGAGGACCGCACCGCCGCCCGGATCGCGCCCGAACTCGCGGACGCCGTCGCGCGCGGCGAACCGCCGACCGCCCTCCCCACCGACGAGGACTTCGGCTTCGCGGGCGACGCCGCGCGCCTGGCGAGGGCGTACGAGGGCGGCTGGGCGGCCTGCGAGCTGATCGCCGACCGCTGGGGCGAGCAGAAGCTGCTCGCCTTCTACCGGGCCGTCGGAGGGCACTCGGGACGCGACGGGGCGGTGGAGCAGGCCATGCACGAGGTGCTCGACACGACTCCGCAGGACTTCACCGCGCTCTGGCGGGATTACCTGCGCTCCGCACTCGGCTGAGCCCTGCGCACGGCTCAGGAGCCGACCGGCTCCGTCTCACGGCCGAGGCCGGACCGGACGGCGGACCCGCCGTCGCGCCCCGCCCCGGTGACCGTATGCCGCCACAGCCGGCCACAGGCGATCAGCGTCGCCGCGACGAGCAGGCCGTTGCGCACGAACATCAGCGTCACGCCCGTCGCGTCGCTGGTCACCACGTGCGTGAACCCGAGCGGGAACTCCCACTGGGTGACGCCCGTCGCCAGCAGCACCAGACCGGCCGGCAGCACCATCCGGCTGTCGCGGAACACCAGGCAGACCGCCGCCAGACCGACCAGCCAGAGCATGTACTGGGGGCTGATCACCCGGCTCGTCGTCGTGAACAGCAGCACCGCCACGAACGCCGCGTCCGCCGGGGTGCTCGCACCGAACTCACGGGCCCGCAGCCGCCACACCAGCAGCCAGCCGAACGCCAGGACGGACAGACCGAGGGCGAGCGTGCTCACCAGCGGCACGTGCGGCCCAAGGAACTCCATCGAGCCGTAGTGGTACTCCACCCGGCCCTCCCAGCCGAACTGCCGCGCCACATGGAAGACCAGCGCCCCCAGCGACTCGACCTCGGTGCCCCGGTCGCGCTGGAAGCCGAGGAAGGCCAGCGCACCGGGCATCGCCACGGTGCACACCACCAGCAGCCCGGCCGCCGTCACCGCCGCGGCCGTCCACGCCGACCGCGTGTACCGGCCGCGCGCCGTACCGGCCAGGATCAGCGCCGGCCACACCTTCAGCAGCGCACCGACGGCGGCCAGCACACCCATCACCCGCGGATGCCGCACCCCCGCGAGCAGCGCCGCCACCGCGACCGCCGTGACCATCACGTCGTAACGGGCGTACGCGGTCGTGCCGAGCAGCGGCACCCCCGCCACCCACACCCAGGCGCCCGCCACCGACCGTCCGCCGCCCCGGCCCGCGTACAGCAGCAGCCCCAGCACCAGCGCGTCGCACACGAACGCGAGGACGAAGAAGGCCGAGGCGTAGTCCAGGAACGGCAGCAGCGCGGGGGACAGGACGGCGAGCGCGGCCAGCGGCGGGTACTGCCAGGTGACGTCGGACTCCGGATACGTACCGGTCTTCAGGACCTCGGACCAACCGTGGTAGATCACCGAGACGTCGCTGGTCACATCCGGTCCGGGCAGCGTGATCACCTTGGTGACGAAGCACAGCAGCGCGACCCTGGTCAGGGCCCACACCGCCGCGGCGGCGAGCCGTGCGCCGGCCGATCCCCTCATGAACGCCTCATCCGTGTTCGTCATCCGTCATTCGTCGGTCGTCGCCCGGTGGTTGACCGGTGGTTGCCCGGTCGGTGCTCCGCGGGCATTCCGCGCGTACGAGGAGCCATGATGCCCGCCCGGCCGGTGCGGGAGCCATCGGGGCAGGACAGCCCGGTACTGTCGGCCGGGATGGACAAGACCCTGATCGTGACCAACGACTTCCCGCCCCGCCCCGGTGGCATCCAGGCATTCCTGCACAACATGGCGCTGCGCCTGGACCCCGAACAGGTCGTCGTGTACGCCTCCACCTGGAAGCGGACTCCCGAGGGCCGCGCGGCCACCGCCGCCTTCGACGCCGAGCAGCCGTTCACCGTCGTGCGCGACCCGACGACGATGCTGCTGCCGACCCCGCGGGTCACCCGGCGCGCGGTGCGGCTGCTGCGCGAGCACGGCTGCACCTCCGTCTGGTTCGGCGCCGCGGCCCCGCTCGGGCTGATGGCACCGGCGCTGCGCAGGGCGGGCGCCCGCCGCCTGGTCGCCACCACGCACGGGCACGAGGCCGGCTGGGCGCAGCTGCCCGCGGCCCGGCAGTTGCTGCGACGGATCGGCGAGGGCACGGACACGATCACGTACCTGGGGGAGTACACCCGCTCCCGGATCGCCCCCGCGCTCACCTCCCGGGCCGCGGCGCGGATGGTCCAACTGCCGCCCGGCGTCGACGAGAAGACCTTCCACCCCGACTCGGGCGGGGACCGGACGAGGGCCGGGCTCGGGCTCTCGGACCGGCCGGTCGTCGTCTGCGTGTCCCGGCTCGTGCCTCGCAAGGGCCAGGACACGCTGATCCTCGCGATGCCCGCGATCCTGGCGCAGGTCCCGGACGCGGTGCTCCTGATCGTCGGCGGCGGACCGTACGCCAAGGAGCTGGAGCGGCTGGCCGAGGAGACCGGGGTCGGCGACTCCGTGCGGTTCACCGGACCGGTGCCGTGGGAGGAGCTGCCCGCCCACTACGGCGCGGGCGACGTCTTCGCCATGCCGTGCCGCACCCGCCGCGGCGGCCTCGACGTGGAGGGCCTCGGCATCGTCTTCCTGGAGGCGTCCGCGACCGGTCTGCCGGTGGTGGCGGGCGACTCGGGCGGCGCGCCCGACGCGGTGCTCGACGGCGAGACCGGGTGGGTGGTGCGCGGTGGCTCCCCCGAGGAGGCGGCCGACCGGATCGTCACGCTGCTGCGCGACCCGGAGCTGCGGCGGCGGATGGGGGAGCGCGGCCGGGCCTGGGTCGAGGAGAAGTGGCGCTGGGACCTGCTCGCCGAACGGCTGCGGGCGCTGCTCTGAGCCGCGTACGCGCGAGAGGGGCCCGCACATGCCGTGCGGGCCCCTCTCGCGTACGTCCGCGGGGCGTCAGACGCGGTAGATCGACTCGATCTCGTCCGCGAAGTCCTTCGCCACCACGTTCCGCTTCAGCTTCAGCGACGGCGTGATGTGGCCCGCTTCCTCGGTGAACTGCGAGTCCAGGATGCGGAACTTGCGCACCGACTCCGCCTTGGACACGGCCGCGTTCCCGTCGTCCACCGCCCGCTGCACCTCGGCCAGCAGCTCCGGGTCCTCGCGCAGCGACACGGCCGTCGAGCCGGCCGGCCGGCCGTGCTCCTCGGCCCAGCGGCCCAGGAACTCCTCGTCCAGGGTGACCAGCGCGCCCACGAACGGCCGTCCGTCACCGACCACCATGCACTCGGCGACCAGCGCGTGCCCGCGGATCCGGTCCTCGATCACCGCGGGAGCGACGTTCTTGCCGCCCGCCGTGACGATGATCTCCTTCTTGCGGCCGGTGATCGCGAGATAGCCGTCCTCGTCCAGCGTGCCGATGTCGCCCGTGTGGAACCAGCCGTCGGCCAGCGCGTCGGCCGTCGCCGCCTCGTTGTTCCAGTAACCGGTGAACAGGTGCTCGCCGTGCAGCAGCACCTCGCCGTCGTCGGCGATCCGCACCACCGACCCGGGCAGCGGCTGGCCGACCGTACCGATCTTCTGCCGGTCCCACGGGTTGAAGGCGGTGGCCGCGCACGTCTCGGTCAGGCCGTAGCCCTCCAGGACGGTGAAGCCGATCCCGCGGTAGAAGTGGCCGAGCCGCTCGCCCAGCGGCGCGCCGCCGGAGATCGCGTACTCGCCGCGTCCGCCGAGCACCGCCCGCAGCTTGCTGTAGACCAGCCGGTCGAAGAGCTTGTGCTTCAGCTTCAGGCCCAGCGGCGGGCCCTGCGGGGTACCCAGCGCGCGGCTGTAGGCGATCGCCGTGTTCGCGGCCTTGTCGAAGATCTTTCCCTTGCCGTCGGCCTGCGCCTTGGCGCGTGCCCCGTTGTACACCTTCTCGAAGACCCGCGGCACCCCGAGGATCAACGTCGGCCGGAACGAGGCCAGTTCATCGGTGAGGTGCTTGATGTCCGGTACACAGCCGAGCTTGATCGGGGCCATCACCGCGGCCACCTCGACCAGCCGTCCGAAGACGTGCGCGGCGGGCAGGAAGAGCAGTACGGAGCAGTCGCCGGTACGGAAGAGGGGCTTGAGCCGCTCCACCACGTTGCCGCACTCGGCGAAGAAGCTGCGGTGCGTGAGCACACAGCCCTTGGGACGGCCGGTGGTGCCCGAGGTGTAGACGATGGTGGCCGGGTCGTCCGCCTTGGCGCTCGTCATCCGCAGGTCCAGCGTCTCGTCCGAGACGTCCTCGCCGATCGCCGTCAGCCCGCGGATCGCGTCCTCCTCGATCTGCCAGATGCCCTTCAGGGCAGGCAGGTCCGCCTGGACGGAGACCACGGAGGCCTGGTGCGCGGCGGACTCCACCAGGCACAGGGCGGCACCGGAGTCACCGAGGATCCACTGGATCTGCTCGGGCGAGCTGGTCTCGTACACCGGGACGGTGACCGCGCCCGCGCTCCAGATCGCGAAGTCGAGCAGGACCCACTCGTAGCGGGTGCGCGAGAGCAGGGCCACCCGGTCACCGGCCTCGATGCCCGCGGCGATCAGCCCCTTGGCGACGCCCCTGACCTCGGCCAGGAACCGGGCGGCGTCGACATCGGTCCACACGCCCCCCACCTTGCGGCTCATCACCGCGACATCGGGATGCTGAGCGGCATTGCGGCGGATGAGATCCGTCAGGTTGCCGTCCGAGGGGACCTCGTACAGGGCCGGAAGGCTGAACTCGCGCAAGACTGCTGCTCCTCATCGGGCTCCGGTGCCACGGCTCTGTGCGACGCACCGGCTGCGGTCCAAGATTGGCGGGCGCTCAGTGGGGTGAGCGCGACTGGACTGCCCGGACGTTACCCACCAGTACTCGGTTCCCGATAGGGGGTTCCGGCCAGATGTCTTATGCGTCACACATAACGTCGATCCTTGGCCGCACAGTAGTCCACCCGTGTGACCGGGCGACGGTATTCGCAGGTCCGGCGGCCTCTACCCAGGTGACCGGGAGAGACCTAGGGTGATCGTCATGCCAGCCGGACCGGACAGCACCCGACAGCGCACCCGTATCCACGTGGTCAGCGACGTGCACGGCAACGCCGAGGCGCTGGCCCGCGCCGGGGACGGCGCCGACGCGCTGGTCTGCCTCGGTGACCTGGTGCTCTTCCTCGACTACGCCGACCACTCGCGCGGCATCTTCCCCGATCTCTTCGGTGTGGAGAACGCCGACCGGATCGTCGCGCTGCGCACCGCGCGTCGCTTCGAGGAGGCCCGTGAGTTCGGCCGGGGCCTGTGGAAGGGCCGGGACCGCAACACCGCGATCGTCTCGGCGGTGCGCAAGCAGTACGCCGAGCTCTTCGCGGCCTTCCCCGCACCGACGTACGCCACCTACGGCAACGTCGACATCCCCGGCCTGTGGTCGGAGTACGCACACCCCGGCACCACCGTCCTCGACGGCGAGCGGGCCGAGATCGGCGGCCGGGTCTTCGGCTTCGTCGGCGGCGGGCTGAAGACCCCGATGAACACCCCGTACGAGATCGGCGACGAGGAGTACGCCGCGAAGATCGAGGCGATCGGCCCGGTCGACGTGCTCTGCACCCACATCCCGCCCGACGTGCCCGAGCTGACCTACGACACGGTGGCGCGCCGCTTCGAGCGCGGCAGCCGGGCCCTGCTGGACGCCATCCGCCGGACCCGCCCCCGGTACGCCCTGTTCGGCCACGTCCACCAGCCGCTGGTCCGCCGCATGCGGATCGGTGCCACCGAATGTGTGAACGTCGGCCACTTCGCGTCCACCGGCAGGCCCTGGGCCCTGGAGTGGTGACCACACCGGCACCGACCCTGGAACGAGGCGCCGCGCACACGCGATAGCCTTCTGACGGCAGGCATCTGCCGACGCACCGGTACACCGCACTGGAGGAGCCACGGCGATGGCTGAACACACCAGCTCGAGCATCACGATCGAGGCGGCACCGGCCGACGTCATGGGAGTGATCGCCGACTTCGCCCGCTATCCGGAGTGGACCGGAGAGGTCAAGGAGGCCGAGGTCCTCGGCGAGGACGACCGGGGCCGCGCCGAGAAGGTCCGGCTCGTCCTCGACGCCGGAGCGATCAAGGACGACCACACCCTCGCCTACACCTGGATCGGCGACTACGAGGTCAGATGGACCCTCGTCAAGTCCCAGATGCTGCGCGCCATCGACGGCTCCTACACACTGGCCCCGCTCGGTGACGGCGGCCGTACCGAGGTCACCTACCGGCTGACCGTCGACGTCAAGATCCCGATGCTCGGCATGATCAAGCGCAAGGCCGAGAAGGTCATCATTGACCGGGCCCTGGCCGGACTGAAGAAGCGCGTCGAGTCCGTCCCGAAGGCCTGACCCGGATGCGTACGGTCCTCGTCACCGGCCCCGGCGGCGCCGGCCGTACCACCGTCGCGGCGGCGACCGCACTGGCCGCCGCCCGCCGCGGCCGGCGCACCCTGCTGCTGACCGCCGACGGCATACCCGGCTTCCCCGAGGACACCGAACCCACCGAGGTCACCGACGGGCTGTGGTCCGCCCGCATCGACTCCGGCGAGCACTTCCGCGGCGAACTCCTCGCCCTCCAGGACCAGGCCTCCACCGTGCTCGACCTGCTCGGCGGGAACCGGCTGGACGGCGAGGAACTGACCGAACTCCCCGGCAGCAGCCAGCTCGCCCTCCTGCGCACGCTGCGCCGCGCCGCCCGGGGCGACTGGTCGCGAGCCGGCCACGACCTTCTCGTCGTCGACCTGCCACCGCTTCGCGAAGCACTCGCCCTGCTCGCCCTCCCCGAGCAGCTGCGCCGCTATCTGCGCCGGCTGCTCCCCACGGAACGCCAGGCCGCCCGCGCCCTGCGCCCGATGCTCGCCCAGCTCGCCGGGGTGCCCATGCCCGCCCAGTGGCTGTACGAGGCGGCCGCCCGCAGGGACGCCGAGCTGGCCGCCGTCCAGGCCCTGATCGAGGACCGCGACACCACGCTCCGGCTGGTCGCGGAGCCCGGTCCCGCCGCCGAGGACGCCCTGCGCACCGCCCGCACCGGCCTCGCCCTGCACGGACTGCGCGTCGACGCCCTCACGGTGAACCGGGTCCTGCCCCGGCACTCCGGCGACCCCTGGTTCGCCGGGCTCGCCGCGCAGCAGGAGAAGACCGTCGACCACTGGTACGAGGAGTGGGCGCCCGGCACCGCGCTCTGCCAGGTGCCCCACCTCGGCCGCGACCCGCGTGGCCTCGACGACCTCGCCCGCCTCGACACCGCGGCCGACGGTGCCGCCGGGGGCGGCGGACTCGCGGGAGGGCTGGACGGGCGGGGCCCCGGCCGGGCCGACGACCCCTGGTGGATCGAGAGCCCCGACACCCCGGACGGCCTCGAGGGGCTGCTGCCCGGTGCCCGGATCGTGACCACCGGCCCGTCGGCCGGCGACGGCGACCCGGTCCTCGTCTGGTGCCTGCCGCTGCCCGGCGCCGCCAAGAAGGACCTCCAGCTGGTCCGCCGCGGCGACGAACTGCTGCTCACCGTCGGCCCGTTCCACCGGATCGTCCCGCTGGAGTCCGCACTGCGCCGCTGCACCGTCTCCGGCGCCGCCCTCACCGACGGGGTGCTCCGGGTCCGGTTCACGCCGGACCCCGGGCTGTGGCCGAGGACGGGCTGAACGGCGCTTCACGCTTCGGGTAACGTCGGTAGTACGTGCCCCGTATGCCGGGCCGCCGGCACACCACGTCGCAGGAGTCCGCCATGAGCGATGCCACCGATCGTCCCGTCGACGACGACGCGTGGGCGAAGGCCTGCGCCGAGGACCTCGAAGCGGAGAAGGCCCGCCGCCGGGCCCAGCACGGCCCGCCGCCCGGCTCCGCCGCCGAGGAACTGCGCAAGCTGGTCGACGCCGTGGCCGACAAGTTCTCCTCCCTCCAGTCGCCGCTGTTCGGCGCGGCGGCCCAGGGCACGGTGCAGCAGATCATCAAGCAGGCGAAGTCCGCGGTCGAGCCCGTCATCGAGCGCAACCCGGACGTCTTCGACCACATCGCCGCAGCCGGCAGCGAGCTCCTCGCCGCCTACCGCTCCGCCGTCGAGGGCCAGGAACGCCGCTGGACCCAGGGCGCCGGCGATCCGGCCGGCACCGAGAAGAAGGCCGACGCCCCCTCCGACCCCCGCGACGAGGGCCCCGCCGCGGGCGAACACATCGACCTGGACTGACCGGCACCGAAGGGCCGGGCCCCCGGCTCGGGTACGGTTGGCCCCAGCGGGGCTCGACCGGAACTGAGGGATTCATGGGACTCACCATCGGCGTCGATATCGGCGGCACGAAGATCGCGGCTGGAGTGGTCGACGAAGAGGGCCGCATCCTCTCGACGCACAAGGTGCCGACCCCGCCGACGGCCGAAGGCATCGTGGACGCGATCGCCACGGCCGTATCCGGGGCGAGCGAGGGTCACCAGATCGAGGCCGTCGGCATCGGTGCAGCCGGATACGTCGACGACAAGCGCGCCACCGTGCTGTTCGCGCCGAACATCAACTGGCGGCACGAGCCGCTGAAGGACAAGGTCGAACAGCGCGTCGGCCTTCCCGTCGTGGTCGAGAACGACGCCAACGCCGCAGCCTGGGGCGAATACCGCTTCGGCGCCGGCCAGGGCCACGACGACGTCATCTGCATCACGCTCGGCACCGGCCTCGGCGGCGGCATCATCATCGGCAACAAGCTGCGCCGCGGACGCTTCGGCGTGGCCGCCGAGTTCGGCCACATCCGGGTCGTCCCGGACGGGCTGCTCTGCGGCTGCGGCAGCCAGGGCTGCTGGGAGCAGTACGCGTCCGGACGCGCACTCGTCCGGTACGCCAAGCAGCGCGCCAACGCCACCCCGGAGAACGCCACGGTCCTGCTGTCGCTCGGCGACGGCACGGTGGACGGCATCGAGGGCAAGCACATCAGCCAGGCCGCCCGGCAGGGCGACCCGGTGGCGATCGACTCGTTCCGTGAACTGGCCCGCTGGGCCGGCGCCGGACTCGCAGACCTCGCCTCGCTCTTCGACCCGTCCGCGTTCATCGTCGGCGGTGGCGTCTCGGACGAGGGCGAGCTGGTGCTCGACCCGATCCGCAAGTCGTTCCGGCGCTGGCTGATCGGCGGCGAATGGCGCCCCCACGCCCAGGTGCTCGCGGCCCAACTGGGCGGCGAGGCAGGGCTGGTGGGCGCGGCGGACCTCGCCCGCCAAGGCTGAGGCCCGTCCACAACCGGACCGACCCGGACGCCCGTCGCGCCCCTGTGGCAGCGGCGGGCGTCCGTCGTATCGTGAGGCGCATGGTTCTGACGCCACTGCCCGACTCCTGTACCGAGCCGGATGATTCGGCCGTCATCAGAGTGCTCAGCTACAACATCCGGTCGATGCGCGACGACTGCGAGGCACTGGCCCGCGTCATCACCGCCTGCGCCCCCGACCTGGTCCTCATCCAGGAGGCTCCGCGCTTCTTCCGCTGGCGCAAGCGCGCCGCCTGGCTCGCGGCCCGCACCGACCTGGTCGTCCTCAGCGGCGGCGCCACGGCGGCCGGGCCGCTGCTGCTCTGCTCGCTGCGGGCCACCGTGGAGCGGACGCAGGACGTGCTGCTGCCACGCACCCCCGGGCTGCACCGCAGAGGCTTCGCCACATCGGTGGTACGGATCGCGGGCACCCGGATCGGTCTGCTGAGCTTCCATCTCAGCCTGCAACGGGACGAACGCCTGGCCCAGACCGAGATGCTGCTGGAACGGCTGGACGAGATGGGCGTCGAGCACGCCATCGCGGCCGGCGACCTCAACGACGTACCGACCGGGAGCGCGTTCCAGCGGCTGGCCGGGCGGCTCCAGGACTGCTGGGCGGTCCGGCCGTGGGGCGGGGAGCACACCTACTCGCCGGACCACCCGCGACGGCGCATCGACGCGGTCTTCGCGACGGACGGGATCGAGGTGCTCGGCTGCGGCGTCCCCGCCGGGCTGCCCGGGATCACCGACGCGGACCTGCGGGCGGCCACCGACCACCTGCCGGTGCTGGCGGCGCTACGGGTGCCCGCGATGCTGCCCTGAGCACCTCCCGCGACGCCGCCCCGGCAGGCTCTCTCAGACCACCGCCCCGCGCCCGGGGTCGTCGCCGTCATCGTCGTCATCGTTCATCCGCGCCACCAGCGTGACGAAACCGCCCAGGAAACCGCCGACGCAGACCGTCGTCAGCCACCAGGTCATGTCCCACCGCAGCAGCACCGCGATCAGCATCAGCACCGGACCGCCGACGACCGCGAGCCAGGCGAACTTCGCCGTGACATCGGCCTCCGGCAGCGGCGGCGGCTCCGGGGGGACGAAGTGCCCCTCGTCGCTGTCGTCGAGGTCGTCGTCCTTGGGCTCCTCGACCTCGTAGTCGCGCGGGCCCACCACTCCGGGCGCGAACACGACCGAGCTGCCCAGCGGCTTCTGCGGCGGCTTCACGGACTTCTTGCCGAGCCCCTTGTCCGGATCCAGGACGCCGGGCCGGTCGTCGTCGTCCTCCGGCAGCGCGAGATCCTCGATCGACCTGAACGGCCTGGCGCCCGGCGGGTCCGGCGGCTCCTCGCCGTACCCCGCGACGATCGCCTTCCACACCGCGTCCTCGTCGACCGGCGGTTCGGGCCGGCTGCCATCGGCACCCGGTGCCGCCTGCTGGGCAGCGGTTTCCTGCGGGCTCGTGCCGTCGTCGGGCACGGCCGCTCCCTCCGCGGGAAGGGGCTCGCGCTCCTCCTCGCTGCCCGCGCGCTCCGCGTCGTGCTCAGCCACCTGACGTGCTCCCCTTCTTTCCGACGCTCGGGGCGAGGCGGCCGATGAACCGGTAGCTCTCGTCGAAGATCCGCTCCGCATCGTGGTCCAACGTCGCCACGTGGTAGCTCTGTTCCAGCAGGATCTCCTCGACGTCCGTCGACGACACCCGGCTGAGGATGCGGGCCGAGTCGGCGGGCGGCACCACATGGTCCTGCGGGCTGTGCAGCAGCACCATCGGCTGGGTGACCTGGGGCAGCTCGGCGTCGACCAGGCGGAAGAAAATCCGCAGCGAATGCGCCGCGTGCAGCGGCACCCGGTCGTACCCCAACTCGGCGGAGCCCGCCAGGGCGATGTCGCTCGCCAGCCCCTTCGTCGTCCGCACCAGATGGCGGGCGACCGGCAGCGCGTACGCCGACAGGCCGTGCACCTTGTTGGCCGGGTTGACCAGCACCAGACCGCTGATCGCGTCCCCGTGCTTCGCCGCCAGCCGCAGCGTCAGCGCGCCGCCCATGGAAAGCCCGAAGACGAAGACCTGGCTGCACCGCTCCAGCAGGGCGCGCAACTCCCGGTCCACCTCCGCGTACCAGTCCTGCCAGCCGGTGAGCTGCAGGTCCTCCCAGCGGGTGCCGTGCCCCGGCAGCAGGGGCAGCGAGACGGTGAGCCCGCGCTCCGCCAGATGGTCGGCCCAGGGGCGCATCGACTGCGGGGAACCGGTGAATCCGTGACAGAGGAGGACGCCGACCTCTCCGCCCTCGTGGCGGAACGGCTCGGCTCCAGGAAGGACCGGCACCAGGGTCTCCTGTTCGTGAGGCTCACAGGGGAGCGAAACGGGGGAGTGCAGAGGATTTGGAGCGTCCGGCAGCAGGCCTCGCGGCGTCGCGGGGCTGGGGCACGCACCTAGCGGCGTCGTCGTCAATCGCCATGGCTCCGCCATGCCTCAATCCTCCGCCTTGCGATGCACGCGCGCCCCAGCCCCGCTCCTTCACCCGCGCTGCCTGCTGCCGGACGCTCTTACTTCACCGTACGCGACCGGACTGACACCGACCAGGGTCGTCACCGGCTCCGGCCGCCGCGGCCGCTCCGTGCCGGGCGGGAGCGCGGGCGCCCCACGGGTTAAGGTCTCTCCGACAGCACACAGGAGGCACCCGAGTTGATCTACGGCGCAATGAAGTTCTCCATCGGCGGCTCATTGAAGCTCGCCTTCAGGCCATGGGTGGAGGGCCTGGAGAACATCCCCGCGCAGGGACCGGCGATCCTCGCGAGCAACCATCTGTCGTTCTCCGACTCCTTCTTCCTGCCCGCCGTCCTGGACCGCAAGGTCACCTTCATCGCCAAGTCCGAGTACTTCACCGCGCCCGGCGTGAAGGGCAAGCTGACCGCCGCCTTCTTCAAGGGCGTCGGCCAGCTCCCGGTGGACCGCTCGGGCGCCCGCGGCGCCGGTGAGGCGGCCATCAAGGCCGGCATCGAGGTCATCGAGAGCGGCGGCCTCTTCGGTATCTACCCGGAGGGCACCCGCTCGCCCGACGGCCGTCTCTACCGCGGCAAGCCCGGCGGGCTCGCCAGGGTGGCGCTGGCCACCGGGGCGCCCGTCATCCCCGTCGCAATGATCGACACGGAGAAGATCCAGCCGCCCGGCCAGGTGATCCCCAGGCTGATGCGCCCGGGGATCAGGATCGGCAAGCCGCTCGACTTCAGCCGCTACCACGGCATGGACGGCGACCGCTTCATCCTGCGCTCGGTCACCGACGAGGTGATGTACGAGATCATGAAACTCTCCGGCCAGGAGTACGTCGACATCTACGCGACGGCGGCCAAGCGGCAGATCGCGGACGAGGCGAAGCGCCGCGCCGAGGCCGAGAAGCACAAGGACACCGGGTCCGGAACCAAAGCGTGACGCGACGGAACGGCGCGTGAACGCGCCTGTTCTGTCCAGGGGGTGGGGGAAGTGGCCAGGCGCGAGCGCGTCGTACGGATGTCGGTCGAGCAGCCGCTGTGGAGCGCGCTGACGGCGTACCGCATCCTGACAATGCTGTACGCGGTGCTGCTCGCCGTCTTCGGCCGGGAGAAGTACGACCGGCCGTGGGTGGCCATCGCCTTCCTGGCGGTGATGGTGGTCTGGACGCTCGCCACCCTCCCGAAGGTCGCCGGCGCCACCGCCTGTACCAAACGGTTCCTCGGCGCCGATCTGACCATCGCGCTCACCGGCATACTCCTCACCCCGCTCGCCGACTTCGAGGCCCAGCGGGTCGACGGCCCGACGCTGCCGTCCATCTGGACGGCGGGCTCCGTACTGGCCTTCGCGATCAAGGGCGGCTGGCGGTGGGCGGCCTTCGCGTCCAGCTTCGTCGCCGTCGCCAACATCGTCGAGCGTGGCCATCCCAGCCGGGACACCTTCCACAACGTGCTGCTGGTCTGGGTCGCCTCCATCGCCATCGGGTACGTCATCGAGGTCGCCAGGGCCAGTGAGCGGACCCTGGCCCGCGCCCTGGAGATCGAGGCCGCCACCCGCGAGCGGGAACGGCTGGCCCGGGACATCCACGACAGCGTGCTCCAGGTCCTCGCGATGGTGCAGCGCCGTGGCACCGCGCTCGGCGGGGAGGCTGCCGAACTGGGCCGGATGGCCGGGGAACAGGAGGTCGCCCTGCGCACCCTGGTCTCCAGCGGTCTGGTGCCCACCACCCGGGTCTCCGAGGACGCCGCCGAGGGCGCCGTGGTCCGCAGCGTCGAGGTCGACGACGAACCGTCCGACCGGGCCGACTGCGATCTGCGCTCCCTGCTCGCCCCGCACGCCGGCTCCCGGGTCAGCTTCGCGGAGCCGGGGGCTCCGGTGCTGCTCGCCCCCGCGGCGGCGACGGAGCTGGCCGCCGCTGTCAGTGCCGCCCTGGACAATGTCAGGGTCCACGCGGGGGAGAATGCCCAGGCATGGATCCTCGTCGAGGACTGGCCGGACGAGGTGATCGTGACGGTTCGGGACGACGGCCCGGGAATCCCGGAGGGGCGGCTCGCCCAGGCCGAGGGGGAGGGGCGGATGGGGGTGGCCCTGTCGATCCGGGGGAGACTGCGCGACCTGGGCGGCACGGCCGAGCTGATCTCGGTGCCCGGCCAGGGCACCGAGGTCGAGTTGAAGGTTCCGAAGGTTTCACGGGGGAAGGCAGGTTCAGCGAGATGAGCACGGAGAACACCCAGGCAGCCGAGGAGCGTGCCATCAGGGTGATGGTGGTCGACGACCACCCGATGTGGCGCGACGCGGTCGCGCGCGACCTTTCCGAGTCGGGCTTCGACGTGGTGGCGACGGCGGGTGACGGACCGCAGGCCGTCCGCCGGGCGAAGGCCGCCACCCCCGACGTCCTGGTGCTCGACCTCAATCTGCCCGGCATGCCCGGCGTCCAGGTCTGCAAGGAACTCGTCGGTTCCCACCCGGGACTGCGGGTGCTGGTGCTCTCCGCGAGCGGAGAGCACGCCGACGTGCTGGAGGCGGTCAAGTCCGGCGCCACCGGTTATCTGCTCAAGTCGGCCAGTACGCAGGAGCTGACCGAGGCCGTGCGGTCCACCGCCGTCGGCGACCCCGTCTTCACCCCGGGCCTGGCCGGCCTGGTCCTCGGCGAGTACCGCAGGCTCGCCTCCGACCCCGCACCCGCCGCGTCCGACGAGCCCAAGGCCCCGCAGCTCACCGAGCGCGAGACCGAGGTGCTGCGGCTGGTCGCCAAGGGCCTCTCGTACAAGCAGATCGCCGAGCGGCTGGTCATCTCGCACCGCACCGTGCAGAACCACGTGCAGAACACCCTGGGCAAGCTCCAGCTGCACAACCGGGTGGAGCTGGTGCGGTACGCGATCGAGCGCGGTCTCGACGACGTCTGAGCCGACGGCCCCGGCCGGGCGGCGGGGCGGGGGCACGGGCCGGGTCTTCGCGAAGACCGGCCCATGCCGCTGATCTGCCCATGTCCCGGATCGGCAGATCCGCGCGATGAACCGACAAGTCGCCGGAGGGCATCGACGACGACACCCTGGCCCGGCTCGTCACCTTCCCGAACGTCATAGTCACCTCGCGCCAGGCGTACTGCACCGAGGACGCGGTGGGCCAGATCACCGACGCCACCGTGCAGAACGTCGCCGACTACCTGGCCGGCCGCCGCAGCTACAACATCCTCGTCCCCGCACTCCCGGCGAGCTGAGACCCCGGCCGGGCCGGCGTCCCGTCCGCCCCTTCTTCAGCCGGCCACCGGCAGCCCCGCCAGCAGCTCCGCCACGATCGCCGCACCGCGCAGCGTCAGCACCGACTCCGGGTGGAACTGCACCGACGCGAAGCCCGGACCGCGCAGCGCGTGCAGCTCACCGGTGGCCGCGTCCCCGCTCACCTCGACACCGTGCGCCGCGAGCTCGTCGGCCACCGGCCCGTCGCAGCGCGCGGTGAAGCTGTTGTAGAACCCGACCGTCTCCGGCCGCCCGAACAGCTCGATCCGGGTCTGCGCACCCTGGTACGGCACGGCCTTGCGGACGACGTCCAGCCCCAGCTCCGCCGCGATCAGCTCATGGCCGAGGCATACCCCCAACAGGCCGTACCGGTGATCCCGGACCAGCTCCGCGGCCAGCCCGCGCATCAGCCGCATCTTCGGATCGGTGGTGTCGCCCGGATTCCCCGGCCCGGGACCCAGCACGACCGGACCGGTGTGCGCCCGAACCAGCTCGCGCAGCCCCGGCTCGTCGTAGCGGTGCACCGACACATCGAGACCCGAGGAGCGCAGCAGATGCGCCAGCATCGCGGTGAAGGTGTCCTCCCCGTCGATCACCAGCGCCCGGCCCGAGAGCTCGTGGGTACGCTCCTGCATCCGCAGCCAGAACGGCGCGAGACCGTCCCGCCGGGCGTCCAGCGCCGCCCGCACCCGCGGGTCGCCCGCAAGCCGCGGCCGGGCCGCCTCGTCCACCGGCCGGCCGGGCCGCACCCCGAGCGCGGAGAGCACCCCGGCCGCCTTCGCATGGGTCTCGGCGACCTCGCCGTCCGGATCGGAGTGACGTACGAGCGTCGCCCCGACCGGTACCCGCAGCTCGCCGCCGGCCGAGATGTCGGCGGTACGGATCAGGATCGGCGAGTCCAGGGTCTGCGCCCCGCCCGGCTCCTGCCGCAGCAGCGCCAGGGCCCCCGCGTAGTAGCCGCGCCCGCCGGGCTCGTACCGCTCGATGACCCGGCAGGCGTTCTGCACCGGGGAGCCGGTGACCGTCGCCGCGAACATGGTCTCCTTCAGCACCTCCCGCACGTCCAGTGAGGAACGCCCGCGCAGCTCGTACTCCGTATGGGCGAGATGGGCCATCTCCTTGAGCCGCGGCCCGACCACCACCCCACCCATGTCGCCGACGGTGCACATCATCTTGAGCTCCTCGTCGACCACCATGGAGAGCTCCTCGGTCTCCTTGCGGTCGGCGAGGAAGTCCAGCAGGCTTTCGGCGGTCGGGCCCTCGGCGGGGTAGCGGTATGTACCGCTGATCGGGTTCATCACGACCGTCCCGCCCGACATCCGCACATGCACCTCCGGACTGGCGCCGACCAGCGTCCTGGTCCCGGTGTGCACGACGAAGGTCCAGTACGCGCCGCGCTCACCGGCCAGCAGCCGCCGGAAGAGGGCCAGCGCGTCGGCCCGCCCGAAGCCGGGGATCTCGCCCCGGAAGGTCCGCCGGATGACGAAGTTCGCGCCCTCGCCCTGCCCGATCTCGTCCTCGATGACCCGCCGGACGATCCCGGCGTACTCCTCGTCCCCGACGTCGAAGGCGCCGCCCTCGACCCGCACCTCCCGGACCGGCAGCCGGTCCAGCACCTCGGCGAGCGGCAGCTCGTACGACTCCTTTGCGACCAGCACGGACAGGGGGGTCCCGTCGTCGCGCACGTCGAAGCCGCGCTCGGCGATCTGCCGGAACGGCACCAGCGCCAGCGAGGGCAGCTCACCGACGGGGAGGTCGGCGAGCCGGTCCGCCTCGCCGACCCGGCCGATCAGCACCTCGACGGTGTCCTGGTCGCGGCCGGGGGTGCGCCTGCGCAGCAACGCGAACGGCGGACAGTCGTCACTCAGGAGTCTGTCGACGACGGCATCGGTGCGATGAGACATGGGGTTGTTCCTTCCGGACGGAGGAACGGCTCCCGAAAACGCGGAAAAGGCCGCCCCTCGGGCGGCCTTCGCGTGGTCTGTCGCGCGCGATTGTTCAGTGGGCCGCCGGATGAGCGGTCCACCACCAGTTCTGGTTTGTCAGCGCGAACATGTTCCGAACCATAGCGGACGCCGGTCTCGTCCGAGCGCGTGTCTCAACTATTGAGCTTGTGGCGGGGCGCACCGGCGAACCCCGTAATGTTGGGGTTGTGACCGTGAACGCCAATACCTCCGTCGCCGGTGGCAACACCTGGCGAGACCTTCCCGCGGCGCAGCAGCCCGAGTACCCCGATGCCGAGGCTCTGCGCGATGTACTCGCGGACCTCGAGTCGTATCCGCCCCTCGTTTTCGCGGGTGAGTGCGACCAGCTGCGCGCCCGCATGGGAGCCGTCGCCAAGGGCGAGGCGTTCCTGCTGCAGGGCGGTGACTGCGCCGAAGCCTTCGACGGCGTGTCGGCCGACCACATCCGGGCCAAGCTGAAGACGCTGCTCCAGATGAGTGCCGTCCTGACGTACGCGGCCTCCGTGCCCGTCGTCAAGGTGGGCCGGATCGCCGGGCAGTACTCCAAGCCGCGCTCCAAGCCGACCGAGACCCGCGACGGCGTCACCCTGCCGACCTACCGCGGCGACTCCGTCAACGGCTTCGCCTTCACCGAGAAGGACCGCGTCCCGGACCCCGAGCGGCTGAAGCAGATGTACCACGCATCCGCTTCCACGCTGAACCTGGTCCGCGCCTTCACCACCGGCGGTTACGCCGACCTGCGCCAGGTGCACGCCTGGAACCAGGACTTCGTGAAGTCGTCGCCGTCCGGCCAGCGCTACGAGGCGCTCGCCCGCGAGATCGACAACGCGCTGAACTTCATGAAGGCGTGCGGCACGGACCCGGCCGAGTTCAAGGCGGTCGAGTTCTACGCCTCGCACGAGGGCCTGCTGCTGGACTACGAGTCGGCGCTGACCCGCACCGACTCGCGCACCGGCGAGCTGTACGACACCTCCGGCCACATGGTCTGGATCGGTGAGCGCACCCGCCAGATGGACGGTGCGCATATCGAGTTCGCGTCGCGGATCCGTAACCCCATCGGCATCAAGCTAGGCCCGACCACCACGGTCGACGAGGCGCTCGGCTACATCGACCGGCTCGACCCCGAGCGTGAGCCCGGCCGGCTGACCTTCATCGTCCGCATGGGCGCCGACAAGGTCCGTGACAAGCTCCCGGCCCTGGTCGAGAAGGTCACTGCCTCCGGTGCCACCGTGGCGTGGGTGACCGACCCGATGCACGGCAACACCTTCGAGGCCGCCTCCGGTCACAAGACCCGTCGCTTCGACGACGTCCTGGACGAGGTCAAGGGCTTCTTCGAGGTGCACAAGGGCCTCGGTACGCACCCGGGCGGCATCCACGTCGAGCTCACCGGCGACGATGTCACCGAGTGCGTCGGCGGTGGACACGAGATCTTCGTGGACGATCTGCACCAGCGTTACGAGACGGCCTGCGACCCGAGGCTCAACCGCAGCCAGTCGCTGGACCTGGCCTTCCTGGTCGCCGAGATGTACCGGGACCAGTAGGCATCACCGCAGATGGCGCGCGTATGACTGTGGGGCACGGATCGATGTGATCCGTGCCCCACAGGGCGTCCGGAGGCTTTTAACGCCTCTGGGTGCGGGTAAGGTTAGGTTAGCCTCACCGATAAACGGGGTGGCAGTGAACGACCGATCCCGCCGGGAGGTGAACCGCGTGTACGTCTGCTCGTGCTTCGGCATCACGGAGAAGCAGGTCAAGGAGCATGCGGACGCCGGGGCGTGCACGCCGCGTCAGATAGCCTCCGCCTGCAAGGCGGGCACGGACTGCGGCGGTTGCGTCCGGGCCATCCAGGCGATGCTCGGCCGTGGTGCCTGCCCGCGCCGTGAACTGCTCGACCAGAAGCGGATGCCCGGCGCCGCCGACCAGACCGCCACGGGCGCCGGATCCGGACCTGCCGCCGAACCGGGAATCGCCCCCGGTAGCGCGCCAGGAATCCCGCTTCCCGACGCGGCCTGACCTGAGCCGGCCCGGGGCGGCCCTCAGCTGTCCGGCTGCTCGATCAGCTGGGCGATGTAGAGCGGCTCACCGAGCTTCTCGACCAGTTCCAGCTGGGTGTCGAGGTAGTCGATGTGGTGCTCCTCGTCCGCCAGGATCGACTCGAAGATGTTCGCCGACGTGATGTCGCCCTTGCCCCGCATCAGCTCGATCCCGCGCTTGAGGCGGTCGATCGCCTCCACCTCGACCTGGCGGTCCGCCTGGAACATCTCGGTGACGGTCTGGCCCACCCGCACATGGAACAGCCGCTGGTAGTTGGGCAGTCCGTCGAGGAAGAGGATGCGGTCCGTGAGGACCTCGGCGTGCTTCATCTCGTCGAACGACTCGGAGCGGGTGTACTTCGCGAGTTTCGTCCAGCCGAAGTTGTCCTGCATCTTCGCGTGCAGGAAGTACTGGTTGATGGCAGTCAACTCTGCGGTCAGCTGCTCGTTCAGGAACTCAAGGACCTCGGGGTCGCCCTGCATCGCAGAGGCTCCTTCCAACCGGTGAACTGGCAAGTTGGCCGCATCTTCGCATCGCACCCGATGGCCGTCCAGTAAGTGCAGGCTTACTGTGAGTTGTCCGAATCGCCCCTGTCCTGGTCAGGACCACCCCTGCCTGTCTGTCACCATGGAGGCATGGGTCAGCCGGAAAGCCGGGAACACCGCGCGTCAGAGCAGTCCGAGCTTCCGCCGGGCCAGCGACTCCAGCGCGGTTGGCCGGTTACCCACTATGGGCCTGTGCCCAAGTTCAAGCCGGACCGCTGGGAGTTCCGGGTCTTCGGGGCTACCGCGGACGGCGAGAAGCACTGCTGGAACCACCAGGAATTCTCGGTGCTGCCGTTCACCTCGGTCGTCGCCGACCTGCACTGCGTCACCAAATTCAGCATGATCGGTGCCGAATGGGGCGGAGTGCTCGCCCGCACGGTCCTGGAACTCGCGCCGCCCGCACCGAACGTCACGCACGTGATGGTCTGGGCCGAGTACGGATTCAGCTCGAATCTGAGGCTCTCCGACTTCGCCTCGGACCGAACACTTTTCGCCACCCACAAGGGCGGGGAACTGCTCACCGCCGAGCACGGTTTCCCGCTCCGCCTCGTCGTGCCGCATCTCTATGCCTGGAAGGGGCCCAAGTGGGTCCGGGGCGTCGAGTACATGACGGCCGACCGCCGCGGCTTCTGGGAGGAGCGCGGCTACCACAACATCGGTGACCCGTGGAGCGAGCAGCGGTACTCCTACCAGGAAGAGCCCGGGGACGGCCCCGAGCTCTGACCTGACGGCTCCCGGGCCGAGCCGGTGGCCCGCCGCCCGGTTCCTCAGTGGTGGTACCGGTGCACCACCGCGTGCCCCTTGCCCCGGCCGATCATCCACTTGTTGACCGGTGTGGTGGCGACGAAGGCGACGGCGAGCGAGATCGCGAGCGCGCCCCAGAACAGCGTGTCGGCGAGCGTGGCGTCCATGGCGCCCGGCCACAGCGCGATCACACCGTTGTCGATCAGCTCCATCACCGCGATGGACAGGGTGTCGGCGGCGAAGGCGACCCGCAGGGCGGTGCCGAAGTCGACGCCCGCCTTCAGGACGGAGCGCAGGGTCAGCGTGTAGCCGAAGAAGAAGGCCAGGACGATCGCGAGCGCCATCGTCGCCATGTTGCCCCAGCCGAGCGCCGTGCCGATCACCATGCCGAGGATCTCGCCGATGGCGCAGCCGGTGAGGCAGTGCAGCGTGGCCCGTGCGGCCATGGCCCAGCCGACCTTGCCGGCGCTGTGGGTGGAGTGGCGGTTGTGGCCTGCGTGATCTGCGTGATCTGCGTGGTCCGCGTGAGCCGAGTGGGGCGAGTGGTCCACGTGCGCCGCGTGCTCTGCGTGGTCCACGTCGTGGTCGTGCCGGCCGTGCTGGCCGTGGTGTGTGTCGTGCTCCATGGTGATCCCCCAAAGCCGAGTAGCGGTTCCTGCCGCCAGCAGGAACCGTATACCCCTGCGGGGTATTCCTCAATGGGGGAATCGCGTGGGGAATCAGCTGTCGCGCAGCCCCTTCAGCCGTGCCACGTCCGCAGCGTGGCCCTCCTTGCCGCCCGGGGTTTCGATGATCAGGGGTACGCCCTCGGTCGCCGGATGCGAGAAGAGTTCACGGAACGGCTCCTCGCCGATGTGCCCGGAGCCGATGTTCTCGTGCCGGTCCTTGTGGGCTCCGACCACGTCCTTGGAGTCATTGGCGTGGATCAGTTTCAGCCGGCCCTCGCCGACCGTCGCCACCAGCAGGTCCAGGGTCTGCCGCATGCCCTCCGGGCCGGTCAGGTCGTGGCCCGCCGCGTAGACGTGGCAGGTGTCCAGGCAGATGCCGAGCTTGGGGTGGGCGTCCAGCGCGTCGAAGTACGGGCCGAAGTCCCAGGTCCGCGAGCAGAGCGAGAAACCCTGCCCGGCGGTCGACTCCAGCAGTAGATACGGGTCGTCGTGGGTCAGCTCGTCCAGGAGCGGCCGCATGTGCGTGCGGACCTGCGCGAGGGCCTGCTCGCGCGGCCGGCCGCCGGTCGCCGATCCGGTGTGCACCACGACGCCCAGGGCGCCGATCTCACGGGCCCGGCGCAGCGAGTGGCGCAGCGACTCCACGGACTTCTCCACGGTCGCCTCGGTGTGCGACCCGAAGTTGATCAGATACGGGGCGTGGACGTACGCCGGTATGGACGCGTCGGCGCACTCGGCGCGGAACTGCTCGTCCTGGGCCGGGTTGCCGACGGGTGTCGCCCAGCCGCGCGGGTTGGCGACGAAGACCTGGACGGCCTCCGCCCCCATCTCACGGGCGTAGGGGAGGCCGACCTTGGCGAGGCCGCCGGCCACCGGGATGTGGCCGCCGACTGGGTTGCGCATACGGATCTAGAGTCCCTTGGTCTTGATGGTGATGGTGCTGCCCTCGGGGGCCTTCTCGCCGCCGTCGACGGACTGGCTCGCGATGGTGTCGCTGAAGGACAGGAACGGGCGGTCGACCTTCACCTCGAAGCCCGCGTCCTCCAGCTCGCTCGTGGCCTCGTCGACGTCCTTGCCGGTGACGTCCGGGACGTCGATCATCCGCGGCCCTTCGGAGACCGTGAGCGTGATGGTGTCGCCCTCGGCGGCCTCGGAGCCCGCACCCGGCGACTGCCGGGCGATGTCGCCCGCGACCTCGGGGGAATTGACCCGGTCGGGCAGCACCTTGGCCTTCAGCCCCTCGTCCGCCAGCGCGGCGGTGGCGTCCGCGACGGACAGCCCGCTGACGTCGGGGACGTCCACCGGAGCGCCCTTGCTGACCTGGAGGGCGACCGCCGTGTCCGGGTGGCGCTCGGTGCCCGCCACCGGGTCCGTGCGGATCACGTCGCCCCGGGCCGTCTCCTCGCTGAACTCCCTGGTGACCATGCCGGGCACCAGGCCGGCCTTCTTCAGCTCACGCCTGGCGTCGGCGATCGAGAGGTCCTTGACGTCGGGCACCTTCACGATCTCGGGGCCGCGCGAGACGACGAGCTTCACCGCGTCGTTGCCCCTGACGCGGTCGCCGGACCCCGGGTCGCTGCTGATGACCTCGCCGCGCTCCACGGTGTCGCTGTAGGCCCGGTCTACGCCCTTGAGCTCCAGACCGGCCTTCGCGAGCCGCTGCCGGGCGTCCTTCTCGGTCTGGCCGAGCAGAGAGGGGACCCGGGTGAACTGTCCGGAGTTGATGTACCAGACACCGGTACCGATCCCCAGCGCCAGCAGCACGGCGACAACCACGGCGATGACCGAGCGCCTCGGTCCGCGGCGGCGCCGGTCCTCCGGCGTGGCCCCAGGCGGCACCGGCGGGGGCATCTCCAGCCGGCTGGTGTGGTGCGAGACGCCCTGCCCGGCCGGGAGCAGCCGAGGGATCACGCTGGTGCGGTCCTCGGCGGCGTCGTGAACCTCGGCGGTGGCCTGAGGCGGTACGGCGTCCAGCTGGGCGTCGGTGAGGCCGGAGCGGGCCGCACGGGTCTCGGCGAGCAGCGTCACCGCGTCGAACGGGCGGGCCTCGGGGTCGCGGGCGGTGGCGCTCGCCACCAGGCCGTCGAGCTCGGCCGGGAGCCCCGGGACGGCGGCCGACGGCGACGGCATGGCCTCGTTGAGGTGTTGGTAGAGGACCTGGGCGGGGGTGTCGCCGCCGTGCGGCTTGGAGCCGGTCAGCATCTCGTACAGGACGACACCGCAGGCGTACACATCGGTGCGGGTGTCCGCGGTGCCGTTCTCTATCTGCTCGGGGGCGAGATAGGAGACCGTGCCCAGGACGGACCCGGTGGTGTTGGTGACGGCGCCCACCGCGCGTACGAGGCCGAAGTCGGCGACCTTGACCCGGCCGTCGTCCCCTATCAGGACGTTCTCCGGCTTCATGTCGCGGTGCACGAAGCCCGCCCGGTGCGCGGCGCCGAGCGCGGCGAGGACCGGCTCCAGGATGTCCAGGGCGGCCCTCGGCTGGAGCGCGCCGCGATCGCGCAGCACGTCGCGCAGGGTGCAGCCCGCGACGTACTCCATCGCGAGGTACACGTACTGCCCCTGGGCGCCCTGGTCGAAGACGGCGACCACATTGGGGTGCGCGAGCCGGGCCACCGACTTGGCCTCGCGGATGAAGCGCTCGACGAACGAGGCGTCGGTGGCCAGCGCCGGGTGCATCACCTTGAGGGCGAGCACCCGGTCGAGCCGGGTGTCCACGGCCCGGTAGACCGTGGCCATGCCGCCCACGGCGATGCGGGCATCGACGCGGTAGCGGCCGTCGAGCAGCTGCCCGACGAGAGGGTCCTGGAGGGTCGTATCCACGCAGGCGAGTCTACGAGCCGCCACGGACACGGCCCACCGGCCGGGGCGGACCCGGGGCCGTACTGCAGCCGAGCCGTGACAGGGACATGCGATCCGCCCGCGTGCCGGCGGCTCAGAAGGCCGGCCGCTCCGGGTCCAGCACCGCCCGCCCCTCGACCGGCGACGACGCCTCCGCGAAGTGACGGCGGGGAATCCGGCCGGCCCGGTACGCCAGCCGCCCGCCCTCCACCGCGTGACGCATCGCCGCGGCCATCAGCTCGGGCTCCTGGGCCCGGGTCACCGCGGACGCCAGCATCACCGCGGCGCACCCCAGCTCCATCGCGAGCGCCGCGTCGGAGGCGGTCCCGGCGCCCGCGTCGAGGATCACCGGGACCCGGGCCTGCTCGACGATCAGCCGGAAGTTGTGAGGGTTGCGGATGCCGAGCCCGGAGCCGATGGGGGAGCCGAGCGGCATCACCGCCGCGCATCCCACGTCCTGGAGCCGACGCGCCAGCACCGGGTCGTCATTGGTGTACGGCAGCACGGTGAAGCCGTCGTCCACAAGGATCTCCGCGGCGTCCAGCAGCTCGATCGGATCGGGCAGCAGGGTCCGCTCGTCGGCCACCACCTCCAGCTTGATCCAGTCGGTGCCGAGCGCCTCGCGGGCCAGCCGGGCGGTCAGCACGGCCTCGCCCGCGGTGAAGCAGCCCGCCGTGTTGGGCAGCACGCGGATGGAGAGCCGCTCCAGGACGGAGAGCACCGAACCCTGCACGGTCGGATCGAGGCGGCGCATCGCGACGGTGGTCAGCTCGGTGCCGGAGGCGGACAGGGAGCGCTCCAGCACGTCGAGGCTCGGCGCCCCGCCGGTCCCCATGATCAGCCGGGAGCCGAACGTGGTGTCGCCGAGGGTGAAGAGGTCGTCCGACATGATCAGCCTCCCTGGACCGCGGTCAGGACCTCGACGCGGTCACCGTTGAGGAGCGTGGTGGCGGCCCACTGGCCGCGCGGTACGACGGTCTCGTTGACGGCGGCCGCGACACCGGAGTGCGCGGTGGTGAGCATGGCGACGAGCGCCGCCAGGGTGGTGCCCCCGGCGAGGCGTCGGACCTCGCCGTTCACGGAGACGGAGAGGCGGGTCGCCCCGGAGAGCGGTGCGGGCTCGTTCATGCGGGCTGCTCCTGACGTACGGAGGCGGTGGCGCGGGAGAAACGGTGCGGGGTGAAGGGGCGGGCCGGCTCGGGCGGCTCGCCGCCGGTGAGGAACTCCGCCATGACGTCACCGGTGATGGGGGTGAGCAGCACGCCGTTGCGGTGGTGGCCGGTGGCGAGGTGGAGGCCGGGCAGGGCGGTGGGGCCGAGGAGCGGGGCGTTGTCGGGGGAGGCGGGACGAAGGCCGGCCAGGGTCTCGGTGAGCGGCAGCTCGGTGATGCCGGGGACCAGTTCGTGGGCGTCGCGCAGCAGCTCGTAGACGCCGCCCGCGGTGACGGTGGTGTCCCAGCCCATTTCCTCGCTGGTGGCGCCGACGACCAGCTCGCCGTTCTCGCGCGGTACGAGATAGAGGTGGCCGCCCCGGACCACGGCCCGGACCGTGCGGCTCAGGAACGGTGCGTACCCGGCGGGCACGGTCAACCGCACCACCTGGCCCTTCACCGGCCGGACCGGTGGCACCACCTCGTCCGGCAGCCCCGGCAGCCGCCCGCTGAGGCTGCCCGCGGCGAGCACTACCTGGTCGGCCACCGGCTCCGTACCGTCGGCGAGCACCGCCCCGGCGGCCCGGTCGCCCACCACGCTCAGGCGCTCCACCCAGCCGCGGTGGAAGACCACCCCGGCCCGTTCGCAGGCGGTCAGCAGGGCGGCGGCCAGCCGGCGGGGATCGATCTGGTGGTCGCCGTCGACCCGAAGGCCGCCCCGGACGCCCGGCGCGAGCATCGGCTCCAGCCGGCGGCACTCACGGCCGGTGAGCCACTCCGATTCGAGGCCGGAACGCTGCTGGAGGGCGTGCAGCTCCCGCAGATGGGCGCGGTCGTCGGAGTCCAGCGCGACGGCCAGGGTGCCGCAGGCGCGAAAGCCCGTCTCCCGCCCGCTCGCCGCCTCCAGCTCGGCCACGAAGGCCGGATAGCGGGCCGCCGAGGCGACGTTGAGGCCGAGCAGCAGCTGTTCGCCGTAGTGGAGTTCGGTGACGGCGGCCAGCATGCCGGCCGCCACCCGGGCGGCACCGCCACCCGGTTCGGGGTCGGCGAGCGCCGTGCGCAGTCCGCGCTGAGCGGCCCGCCAGGCCGTCACCAGGCCGATGATCCCGCCCCCGATGACCAGGACATCGGATCCGTTTCCGTTCCGAGCAGAACGCATGGGCTTCCAGCCCCTCCCTTCGCCGGCATGACCCGGATCAGGTTCGTACGGTCGGAGGCCGCCCAGCCTCCCTCTCAGCCCGGTGCGTCCGGGCTCCCGCGAGTGCTTTACGTTGGCCACCCTAAACCCAGTCCCATCGGACCAGTAAGGAGTGGTCACCGTGGCCCGTTCGCTCGACGGACTCGTCCTCGCCCCGGTCGCCGACCAGGCGCCCGGCCAGGTCGGCACCCGTACCCGCTTCACGTACCACGAGGACGACGGCCGGATCTGGGCCGAGTACGCGGGCGGCGACGTGGTGCGCGGCCATCTCGTCGGCACCCGGGACGGCGACACCCTGGACTTCCGCTACGTCCAGTTGAAGCAGGACGGAACGACGTCCAGCGGCCACTGCGTCTCCACCGTCGTCGACCTCCCGGACGGCCGGGTCCGGCTGGACGAGCGGTGGGCGTGGGAATCGCAGGAGGGCAGCGGGACGAGCACGGTCGAGGAACTCGCCCTTTCCTGACGATCCGTCAGGTGATTATGGTGTACGGGTGAGCGATCAGCAGCAGTCAGAGCAGCCGGACCGGCGGGCAGGACACCGCGTGGTCGTCGTCGGTGCGGGCATGGCCGGGGTGCAGACCGCGGTGGCCCTGCGGGAACAGGGCTTCACCGGCCCCGTCACCCTGATCGGTGCCGAACCGCACCAGCCCTACGACCGGCCCCCGCTGTCCAAGGCGGTGTTGCTCGGCAAGGCCGAGGACTCCGCCTTCGACATCGACTTCGAGGCGCTGGACATCGATCTGCAACTGGGCCGCGAAGTCACCGGCGTACGGCCGGGCGCGCACGAACTGGACACTCCGTCAGGGCCCGTTCCCTACGACAGCCTGGTCATCGCGACCGGTGCCGAACCCGTCGTCCTGCCCGGCACCGAGGGCGTTCCCGGCGTCCACCTGCTGCGCACCCTCGACGACGCGGCACGGCTGCGGCCGGTCCTCGACCAGCAGCACGGCGTCGTGGTCGTCGGCGCGGGCTGGATCGGCGCCGAGTTCGCCACCGCGGCCCGCGCCGCCGGCTGCGCCGTCACCGTCGTCGAGGCCGCCGACCGGCCCCTGGCGGGCGCGATGCCCGCGGAGGTCGCCGCCCCGATGGCCGCCTGGTACGCGGAGATCGGCGCCGAACTCCTCACCGGGGCCAGGGTCGAGAGCGTCGAGCCGGGCCGGGTGGTCCTTGCGGACGGCCGCACCGTCGCGGCCGGAGCGGTCGTCGTCGGAATCGGCGCCCGGCCCGCCACCGGCTGGCTGGCCGGCTCCGGCATCGCACTCGGCCCCGACGGATCGGTGACCGCCGACGGGGCGCTGCGCACCTCGGCGCCCGATGTGTACGCGGTCGGCGACTGCGCCTCGTTCCCCTCCGCCCGGTACGGCGAACGCCTGCTCGTCCATCACTGGGACAACGCGCTCCAGGGCCCGCGCACCGCCGCCGCCAACATCATCGGCGCGGCGGCCGGCGGCGCCCCGGAGCCGGTGGTGTACGACCCCGTGCCGTACTTCTGGTCCGAGCAGTTCGACCGGTTCGTGCAGTACGCGGGCCACCACGGGAGCGCCGACACCCTGCTGTGGCGCGGCGATCCGGCCGGGCCCGCGTGGTCGGTGTGCTGGCTGCGCGACGGCGTCCTGGTCGCGGTCCTGGCCGTCGGCCGGCCGCGCGATCTGGCACAGGGCCGCAAGCTCATCGAAGCGGGGGCGCGGCTCGATCCGGAGAAGGCCGGTGACCCGGCCGTACCGCTGAAGTCGGCGATCCGTCAGTAGGTGCACGGACAGCGTACGCTGGCGTCTTTTATGTGGACGACCTCTTGGAGGAAGGCAAAAATTAGTGCACTGTGCATCTTTTGGAGTGCTCATTTCATACTCTTCGAAGGACGCACATGTTCCGGCACAGATTGGCCCGCGCGCTGCGTGGAGTCTCCGTGGCTTCGGCGTTGACCGCCCTCGTCGGCGGCGCACTTGCCGCCCCGGCCTACGCGGGCGCCACGCCCAGGCCCGATTCCAACCCGGCCGTCGACTACCAGGACCCGATCGACGCGCTGCCACCGGTCTCCCGTCCGGACACCGAGAGCTGCTCGGTGACGGCTGTCGACCACGACTTCGGCTACACCCTCGGCGGACCGCCGTACACCACCACGCTCACCCCGCCCAAGCAGTGCGAGGGGCCGTGGAACAAGGTCGTCCTCGACTGGTCGGGCAGCGTGAAGGGGCGTCAGTACGACCGCCTCGCAGCGGTCTTCATCGGTGGCGCGGAGGTCTTCCGTACCAGCACCGCCGAGCCCGACGACGACGGCATCAGCTGGCACGTCGCCAAGGACATCACCGACTTCGCGCCGCTCCTCAAGGACCCGCAGAAGCTCCAGCTCGAACTGGGCAACGTTGTCAACGACACCTACACCGGGGTGTACAGGATCAAGCTGAAGATCACGTACTACCAGGCCGACAAGCGTCACCCGGCGGCCACCACGGCCGACCGCGTCGTCCCGCTCGGCGACACCGGCTCCGGCAGTGCCCCCTGGATGAGCGTCGGCAAGGGCGGCTCCACCCGCACCGAGGTCACCTTCCCGCGCAACCTGACCAAGGCGCGCCTGGAGGTCTACGCACGCGGTGGTGGCTGCGACGAGCAGTGGTTCGACGCGGTCCCCAGTGACCTGGCGGAAACAGCCCCCGACTACCTCTGCGGCGGCGGCCCCTACCGTGAGGTGCAGGTCGCGGTGGACGGACAGCCCGCCGGCCTCGCCCAGCCGTACCCCGTGGTGTATTCCGGCGGCATCGTGCCGACCCTGTGGCGCCCGATCCCGGCCATCGACCAGTTCAGGACCGAGGCGTACGACATCGACCTCACCCCCTTCGCGGGTCTGCTGGCCGACGGCAAGCCGCACGTCATCAGCATCACGCCGTACGGTGCGGCCGATGGCTGGATCGTCGACGGTTCGCTCTTCCTCGACACGGACGCGCACGCGTCCCGCACGCGCGGCAGGGTGACCACCAACACCCTCGGTCACACCCCGGTCGTGAAGACCGTCCAGACCCCGGGCGAGGACGGTTCCACGGACGTCTCCGTGTCGACCGGCCGCTCCTGGAAGATCTCGGGCTATGTCGAGACCTCGAAGGGCCGGGTCACCACCACCGTCGAGCAGGACTTCTCGTACAGCAACGAGGGCACGGTCTCCAGGACCGGCCGGCAGCAGACGGTGCACCAGCGCGACCACGGCGCCACCACGGTGACGACGAGGACCGGCGGACGCACCGAGGCCCGGCGGCACGCCTGGTCCTACCCCATCGACGTCGACATGGACATCCCGTTCTACGGCGACTACAACAACTACGACCTGAAGGCCGCCGTCACCCAGCGCCGGGTGCTCCTCGACACGTCCAGGAAGGGCTCCGCCCACGCGTGGCGCACGGACGCGGTCACGGACGACACGGTGGACTCGACCGGCAGTCTCGCCCGTGAGAACGGCGCGGTCCGGGCCGCCGACGGCGCCTCGTCCGAGACGTACCGGGGCACCACGGACACCGGAGCCTGCTACTCGCGCTCCCTGACGACCGCGCACGGCTGGGTCACCGGCGACCGGCAGAGCCACTGCCGCCTCGCCGACGTGGTCCGCGAGGCCCTGAAGGGCTGAGTCCGGGTATCGGCTGTCAGTGCGGGATGGCAGGCTTGTCCTCGTGACCGAGATTGACGCAAAGATCGATGCTCTCGTCCCCGACTGGCTGCACCTGCCCGACATCGCCGAAATGCTCGGTGTCGAGGTGACGCGCGTGCGGCAGCTGGTCAAGGAGGGCCAGCTGATCGCCGTACGACGTGGTGAGAACCGGACGCTCCAGGTGCCTGCCGCCTTCATCGACGGCGACAAGGTGGTCAAGGGCCTTTCCGGCACCCTGACGCTCCTGAAGGACGACGGCTACAACGACGAAGAGATGCTGGAGTGGCTCTTCACCCCCGACCCGACCCTGCCGGGCACCCCCGCCCAGGCACTGAGTGAGAATCGCGGCACGGAGGTGAAGCGCCGCGCCCAGGCGCTCGCCGTCTGACGACCGGCCGTATGCGAGGGGCGGGCCGCGCGACACCGCGCGGCCCGCGCCGCGCACCGTCCGGCAGCAGCCGCTCCACCACGCTCTCCCAGGGGGAACCGCACCATGTCCACGCCTCGCGCGCTGCTGTCCGACGCCCGGCTCTATCTGTGCACGGATGCCCGCAGGCGTCAGGGCGACCTCCCCGAGTTCCTCGACGCCGTCCTCGCCGCGGGAGTGGACATCGTCCAGCTCCGCGACAAGGGCATGGAGGCGGCCGAGGAGCTCGGCCATCTGGCCCTCCTCGCCGACGCGTGCCGGCGCCACGGCAAGCTCCTCGCGGTGAACGACCGGGCCGACGTCGCCCATGCCATCGGCACCGACGTGCTGCACCTCGGCCAGGGGGACCTGCCGGTGCCCGCCGCCCGCGCCATCATCGGCGAGGACGTGGTGATCGGCCGCTCCACACATGCCCGGTCCGAGGTCGACGCAGCCGTCGCCGAGCCCGGCGTGGACTACTTCTGCACCGGCCCGTGCTGGCCCACCCCGACCAAGCCCGGACGCCACGCCCCCGGCCTGGACCTGGTGCGGTACGCCGCCTCGCTCGACCAGCCGCGCCCCTGGTTCGCCATCGGCGGGATCGACGCCGGCAATCTCGACGAGGTGCTGGACGCCGGGGCCCGCCGGGTCGTCGTCGTCCGGGCGATCACCGAGGCCGCCGACCCGGCCGCCGCCACCGCCGACCTGGCCAGAAGGGTCCGGGCGCGCGTCGCGGAGTGATCCGGCGGACCGGGCCGGAGGTGATATCCGGCCGACTGTCCGAGGGATGGACAAACAACCAGTCAATTCGGGCAATTCGCACTGGTCCGGTCCATCGGTCGTCGCGCTCTGGTTAACCTGCCGGTATGGCCCTTGGCACACCATCCACCAGGACAGATCACGCGCGCACGGTGCGTGAGCTTCTCGCGACCGGCAGGACCTCGTACTCGTTCGAGTTCTGGGCGCCCAAGACCGAGAAGGGCGAGCGGAACCTCTGGAACGCGCTGCGCCGGGTCGAGGCGGTGCGGCCGAGCTTCGTCTCCGTGACCTACGGGGCCGGTGGCTCCACCCGGGCCGGGACGGTTAAGGCCACCGAGCAGATCGCGGCCGATTCCACCCTCACCCCGGTCGCCCACCTCACGGCGGTCAACCACTCCGTCGCCGAGCTGCGCAACATGATCGGGCAGTACGCGGACGCCGGGATCCGGAACATCCTAGCCGTGCGCGGAGACCCGCCGGGCGACCCGATGGGCGAATGGGTCGAGCACCCGCAGGGTGTGCGGTACGCGGCCGATCTCGTCCGGCTCATCAAGGAATCCGGCGATTTCTGCGTCGGCGTCGCGGCATTTCCCGAGATGCACCCGCGATCGACCGACTGGGACACCGACATCCGGCATTTCGTGGACAAGTGCCGCGCCGGTGCCGACTATGCGATCACCCAGATGTTCTTCAATCCGGAGGACTATTTGCGTATGCGTGACCGAGTGGTCGCTGCGGGTTGCGAAACCCCGATCATTCCCGAAGTCATGCCGCTGACCAGCGTCAAGCAGTTGGACAGATTCGCGCAGCTCAGCAACGCGTCTTTCCCCTCGTCCCTGAAAGAACGCATCCTCGCCGCCAAGGACGATCCCGCCGCTGTACGCTCCATTGGCATCGACTTCGCAACGCAGTTCTGCGCGAGGCTGCGATCCGAGGGTGTGCCCGGACTGCACTTCATCACGCTCAACAACTCGACTGCGACGCTCGAAATCTACGAGAATCTCGGACTGCACAAGCAGTCGTGACCGGCCGTACCCGCCGCGACCCGGGCGGTGGCCGTAGGAGGGGGCGGGCATGGGCTGGACGGTTCTCTACATCGCGTTCGGAATTGTGGCGCTGTGGCTGCTCGGTGAGGTGCTCCTGCAGTACAAGGCGCGCCTTCGATGGCGGCTGCTCGCCTTCGCGGGCTTCGGAATCGTGGTCGTCGGCGTGCTGATGCCGTCGGTGTTCGTCATCGTCCTCGGCACGATCGCCTTCGCGACCGGCCAGACGTACGTCACGCTCTCCTTCCGGCGCGGCTTCTCCACCGGCTGGGCCATAGGGGGCAGCCCCGGCGAGAGCCGGCGTCGCCGCGGCGGCGGCGACCGGGAGGGCCGCGGGCCCACCCTCCAGGTGTCGGACCTGGAGATGGCGTCCGACGAGGGGGCCCCGAAGCCTTCGGCCCCCGGAAATCCGCCCCCCGGGTCTCAGGCCGCCGCGGTCTACGAGCCCGAGCCGATGCCGGACGACACCGGTCAGTACGGCATCTACTCCGACCACCACCGGTCCCGGCAGGAGCAGGGCCGGCAGGAGCACCCCCAGCCCCAGTACGCCGCCTACGACCCGTACGCCGACTCCGCCGCTCACGGTGCGCCGGGCCAGGACACCTACGCCGGCCAGGACAGCTACGCCGGCCAGGACGCCTACGCCGGGCAGGACTCGCTCGCCGGTCAGTACGACTACGGCACCGACCGGCAGCAGTACGCCGCCTACTCCGACCCGTACATCGGGACCGGCACCACCGGCGGCTCCCCGCAGTACGACGCGTACGACAGCTACGGCAACGGCAGCGGCAACAACTACGACGGCAGCAGCAACAACTACGACAGCTTCGGTGGCCGGCAGGAGTACACCGCCGACCCGTACGCCCAGCAGTACGGTCCCGATACTCCGCCGGGCGGTGTCTGGGTGCCGCAGCAGCGAGAGGGCGAGCAGTACCCGGTCGCACCGCCGGAGCCGCCCGCGCCGCCTGCCCCGTACCCGAACGGCTACAACAACGGCAACGGCTACGACGAGCAGCAGTACCGCTACTGACGGCGGGCCGGGTGCCCGGGGCCGCCGGACCGCGGCGGGCCCGGCCGCCGGCTTTCCGGGTCACTGCGAGCCGCGGAAGCCGTCGCCCTCCACGATCAGCCCGGCGACCAGCGCTCCGGACATGCCCGCGTGCGCGAGCCCGCCACCCGGGTGCGACCAGCCGCCCGCGGCGTAGAGCCCCGGCAGCCGGGTCCGATTGCCCGGGTGCAGATACGCGCCACCCGCCCCGGCCAGCGCGGGCGCGGGCACCGAACCGCCCTCGGCGCCGGTGTCGGCAGCCGTCTCGGCCGGCGTCCGCGCCTCGGCCCGCAGCAGCCGCTCCCGTATCCCGGGCACAGCCGCGGCCGCCGCCTCGATCAGCGAGTCGGCGTACCGCTCGCGCATCGCCGGGTCCGTCCAGTCCACCGCGCCGTGCGGGGCGACCGTCGCCATCAGCGTCACCGCCTCGTGGCCCTCGTCCGGGCGGGTCGACGGGTCGTCAGGGCGCACCACCGTCACCGTGGGACGCTCGGCTAGCCGGCCGCCGAACACCGCCTCGCGCTCCACCGCGCTGTCCGCCGCGTGCACCACCGTCCGGTGCACGGCCTCCGGGGGCCGGGCGCCGCGCAACGAGAGCAGAACCATGAACCGGCCCGGCACCACCCCCTGCTCCGGCCCCGGCCGCACCGTCACGTCACCGTCCTGCCGAAGCTCCTGACCGGGCACCAGCCCCGCCCACGGCCGGGCCCCCAGCACCACATGAGCGGCCTCCGCGACCGTCCCGTCCACGAGTTCCACGCCAGCCGCCCGGCCGTCCTTCTCGACTACCCGGGCTACCTCGGAGCCGAAGGCGAACTCCACCTTCCGGGCCAGGCACCGCTCGTACACGGCCTGCGCCAGGGCCCGCATCCCGCCCGAGACGTACCAGCTGCCGAACGTCTCCTCCATGTACGGCAGCAGGGCGGCCGCCGCCGGTGCCCGCAGCGGGTCGAGCCCGTACGACAGGGCGTACCCGTCGAGGAGCGCGGCCAGCCGGGGGTCCGCCAGCTCCCACGCGCCGATCTCCGCGACCGTGCCCGCCTGCCGGGCGGAGCGCAGCAGGCGGCGCTGCCGGAGCGCCGGATACGGATCGCGGCCGAGCACCTGCCAGTCGGAGCGCAGGGGCTCCTCCAGGAGCGGACGCCGGGACCGGTCCCAGGCATTGCGCGCCCGGTCCAGGAACCCGCCCCAGGCCGCGCCCGCACCGCCGCCGAGCGCGCCGTCCAGCGCGGAGACGACCCCGGCCCGTGAGGCGTTCGGCAGCGAGACCGCGGTGCCGTCGGCGAACAGATGGCGGCTCGCCGGATCGACCTGGGTCATGGTGACGCACCGTTCCAGCGGCTCCTTGCCGGTCTTCACGAACAGGTCGCGGTAGACGGCGGGCAGATGCAGCAGCGCCGGACCGGTGTCGAAGACGAAGCCCTCATGGGCATACCGGCCGACCGAGCCGCCGAAGGTCTCCGACCGCTCGTACACCGTCACCCGGTGGCCTGCCACGGCGAGCCGGGCGGCCGCCGCCATCGCGCCCATCCCGGCGCCGATCACCGCAATACGTGCCATGTCAGTGACCTTAACGGCCACCACCGACAGTCACCCCGGTGGCCGGGGAGAACCCGTTCCGGCCAGGCGTTTCTCCCCCCGCCGCCGGGCCCTGCGGCGCATGAACCGGCGGATTCTGGAGGCCAGGAAGGCGACTACGACGATGCCCAGCAGCAACAGCGTCCCCGCGATGACCGCGGCCGCCACCGGATGGAATATCGCGAAGGTGATGATCCCGGCGACGCCCAGGTCCTCGGCGATGCTCACGGCGATATTGCTGAACGGCTCGGGGGAGGAGTTGACCGCCATCCTGGTGCCGGCCTTCACCAGATGGCTCATCAGCGCCGTGGAACCGCCGATCGCCGCCGCCGCGAGCTCCGGCAGCGAACCGCTCTCACCGGCCAGCAGCGCGGCCACGACGGCACCGGCGAGGGGCCTGACGACGGTGTGCACCGAGTCCCAGACCGAGTCCACGTACGGGATCTTGTCCGCGACCACCTCGCACAGGAAGAGAACACCGGCCACCACCAGGACATCGGTGCGTTGCAGCGACGCGGGCACCTCGTCGCTCAGACCGGTGACGCCGAACAGACCGAGCAGCAGGGCCACCGCATAGGCGTTGATCCCGCTCGCCCAGCCGCTTGTGAATACCAGAGGAAGTACGGACACGGACGCGATCGTAACCAGATGGCGTAACGCCGGGGGAGGGGTTCGGAGCGCAGCCCTGAGTATCCGTACTCAGACGAGGAGATGAGTAGGTGTGCGGATGGGCTCCCACCTGCGCGGACGGGAGAGTGGAGCCCACGGAGAGGGTGCGGCTCCGCACCGCCGGCACGGGGCGGCGGAACGGTCGCGGCGCTTCCTCCGGCACGGGGGAGTACCACGGAGAGCTCGGGGACCACGGGGGAGAACGAGGTCACGGGGGAAGGCTCTCCGGCAGCACGGAAGACGCCGGTCCGGCGCAGGCTCGGGGGGATCGAGCCTCGCCGGACCGGCGTCTTCCGTGCTGTGGACCCTGGCGCCGGACGGTCAGCGCCCGCTGACCCGCCCGTGCAGGAGCAGCGACAGCGCCGAGTGCACATCGTCGATCGAACGCTCCGGCTGGAACGCCTGCCAGTCCAGGGCCGCCACCAGCACCATGCCGACCAGCGCGGCAGCCGTCAGCGGGATGTCGATCTCCTCGCTCAGCTCACCGTTGCCCACACCCTCGCGCAGCACCTGCTCGACCACCGCGACGGCCTCCTGACGCACCACCAGGAGGGTGCCCTGCCAGGCCCGGTTGGTGCGCCACAGCTCCGCGACGTACAGCTGGGTGAAGGCGGGATAGCGGTCGATGAAGACCAGGCCGGCCCGGATCATCGCGTCCAGGGCCTCGACCCGGGTGCCGCCGCGCTCCCCGGTCTCCTCGGCCGCGGAGCGCAGCGAGACCGTCAGCAGCCCAACGCCGTGACGCAGCAGCTCCTCGAAGAGCTCGGTCTTGCTCTTGAAGTTGTAGTAGACCGTGCCCTTGGCGACCCCGGCGCGCTCGGCGATCTCGTCCACCGTGGTCGCCGAGAAGCCCTTCTCGGCGATGAGGGTCACGGCCGCTTCGTAGAGCTTCTGCCGGGTGGCCCGGCGCCGAGTGGTGCTGCTGCTTTCCATGGCCCCGATTCTCACAGGTTCCGGCGTGCTCACAGGCTCAGTTCCGGGTGGAGCCGGTCCAGGGTCCACACCTGCTTGCGGCGCGCGGCCACCGCGGTCAGGGCGAGCGCCCCCGCCGTGAAGGCCAGCAGCACCGCGCTGCCCTGCCAGACCGGGCCCAGGCCGCCACCCGTGATCAGCCGGCGCAGCCCCTCGACGATGTAGCTCATCGGCAGATAGGGGTGGATCGCGTTGAAGAACCCGGGGCTGGTCTGGACGGGATACGTTCCCCCGGCCGAGGTCAGCTGGAGCATCAGCACCGCCAGTACGAGGATCCGTCCCGCGGCTCCGAACCGGGCGTTCAGCCACTGAACGATGGCCGCGAAGCAGCAGGTCACCAGTGCCAGGAAGCCGACCGTTCCGGCGGCGCGGGCCATCTGCAGACCGAGCCCCCAGTGCAGTACCGACATCAGCGCCACCACCTGGAGCAGACCGATGGCGGCCACCGGCAGCCAGCCCGCGAACGCGATCCGCCAGGCGGAGGCCCCGGCGGCGAGCGCGCGCCGGTTGAGCGGCTGGATCAGCATGTAGGCCACCATCGCGCCGACCCAGAGGGAGAGCGGGATGAAGTACGGCGCGAAGCCGGTGCCGTAGTTGGGGGCCGCGTGCAGCGACTGGGAGGCCAGCTGCACCGGGTCGGCCATGACTCCGGTACGGGCGTCGCGGTCCTTCTTGTCGTAGTCGGGGATCCTGCCGACCCCGTCGTTGAGTCCCTCGGCCAGGGTGGTCGAGCCGTCGCCTAGCCGGATCAGCCCGCTGTCCAGGTTCGTCGCGCCCTTCTTGAGGTCGCTCACGCCGGAGTCCAGGTCGGCGGAGCCGGTCCTGGCCGTGGTCAGGCCGGTGTGCAGGTCGTCGGCGCCCTTGGCGACCTTGTGGGCGCCGGAGTTGAGCACGTTGATCTTCTTGACCGCGGACTCCAGGTCCTCGTCCAGGTGCGGCGCGTGCTCGGCCAGGTCGTCGGCCTGCTTCTGGAGCGTGGTCAGCTGGTTGCTCAGCTTCTTCAGGTCCCCGTTCTGGTTCGTGACCAGTACGTTCACGTCGTCGGCGATCTTCGCGACATCGGCCGCCGCGGTCGTGGCGCGCTTCAGCGGCGGGCAGATATCGGGGTCGGCGGGCTGCTGGTCCACGCAACTGGTGCGGTGGATCCCGGCCAGGTCGTCGGAGGCCGTGTGGGCGGCGGTGGCCGCGGTGGGCGCCGCCTCGACGAGCAGATCGAGGTTGTGCCGCACGGTCTTCGAGGTGTCGGAGACCAGCCGGGCGGTGTCGCCGATCGACTTGCCGTTGTCCTTCAGGAACGGGCGGACGTCGGCCGCCACTCCGTTCACCTTGTCGGCGAGCTGCTGGGTGCCGTCGGCCACCTGTCGGGAGCCGGTCTCCAGGTCGCCCGCTCCCTTGTTCAGCTTGACGATCCCGCCGGCCAGCCGGCCGCTGCCGGCCTTGGCGTCCTTCAGCCCGTCCGCGAGGTGCTGCGATCCCTTCTTGGCCTTGCCGATGCCGCCCTTGAGGTCGTCGGCCCCCTTGGCGGCCTTCGCCGTCGCGTCATGGAGGTCGGAGAAGTTGATGAAGATCCGGTCGTAGAAGCCGCGCGAGGCGTTGGTCGACGCGGCGGTGCGCACCTCGGAGAAGACCGTCCGGGAGATCTGCCCGACGATGTAGTTGTTGGCGTCGTTGGTCCGCACCTGGAGGGCACCGGTCTCGGGAGAATCACCCGAACTGGACGCGATCTGCTTGCTGAAGTCCGACGGCATGGTGAGCGAGAGGTAGTACGTCCCGTCCTCGACGCCCTTGCCGGCCTGGGCGGAGCTCACCTCGTGCCAGTCGAAGACCTTGGAGTCGAGGAGCTTGCCGGTGATCTCGTCGCCGGCCGCGATGCGCTTGCCGGCGACGGTGGCGCCCTTGTCGTTGTTGACCAGTGCGACGGGGATCTTGTCGAGGCGGCCGTACGGATCCCAGAAGGACCACAGGTACAGCGCGCCGTAGAGCAGCGGCAGGAGCAGCAGGGCGACGAGCGCGGCGCGCGGCAGCTTCCCCCTGCCGAAACGCCTGAGCTCAAGCGCGGCCAGTCTCGGCGAACGCATCGGCCGTTCCTTCCTCGATCGTGGTTTCCCCGGTGTTGTTCTCTCCGGCCGCGTCTTTCTCGGCCGCCCCTTGCCCGGTCGTCTTTCCTTCGGCAGCGGCGTCCGTGCGCAGGGTGATCGCGTCCTCGGGGGCCTGGCTGCAGACGGCGAGCACGGTCGTGCCGCTGTCCGCGACGGACCGCAGCAGCTCCCAGGCCTCGGTGCGTTCGGCGTCGGAGAGCTTGAGATCGGTGTCGTCCACCGCCAGCAGCCGGGGGCCGCCGATCAGCGCGAGGGCGATGGAGAGCCGCAGCGCCTCCAGCCGCTCCAGATCCCGTACGGAGGTCCGCTCGGCCTTGGGCAGGGTGGCCGGGTCGAGTCCGGCGGCGTCCAGCGCCGCGTCGATCCGTTGCTGGGCCGTGGCGACCCGCTCGGCACGCGGACGCAGCAGGGCGCGCAGCGAACCGTCGAAGCGGCGCTGCAGCAGGGCCCGTTCGCGCAGGTGCTCGGCGACGGTGAAGGCCGGGTCGAGCTCGCTGACCCCGGGGACGGGGCCCAGCGCGGCGATGCGGCGTACGGCGGCCATCTTGCGCGGCAGGCGCAGCCCGCCGATCTTCGCGTGGCCCTCGGTGGGGCGCATCCGGCCGGTGAGAGCGAGCAGCAGGCAGGTGCGGCCCGAGCCGGAGGGGCCCTCGATCGCCACCAGCGAGCCGGGCCCGGCGTCGATCCCGATGCCTCGGAAGGCCCAGCCGCGCGGCCCCCTGAGGCCGAAATCCTCGGCAGTGACGGATGCCCCGTGCGGGCTGTCCACAGACCCTCCCCGTGTTTTTTGAACTGACCAGTCAGTTCAAAAAAATAGCCCGAACTTGCGAACGAAGCAAAAGAGCAGGTCGGAGCGAGGTCGAGGTCGATTGTCAGTGGGGCCCCGCACGATGGATACATACGGCCACGGAGCCGTTACACGAGACAGGAGGTTTCGTCATGGCCCACTCGTCCGCAGCAGCCGCACCCCGGCGCCGCGCAGACGGCCCTGCCCCCTCACTGACCGGCCCGGCAAGCGATGTCCACGCCGTTCTGCGCCGCGCCACGGCGCCGCCCGCCGCCCTCGACCTGCTCGCCAAGGCCCGCACCGGCCTCGACGAGGCCGCCGTTCTCGATGTGCCGAACGAGCGGTATGCCACCGCCCACCTCGCAGCGCTGCGCACCGCGGCCGCGGTGCTCGCCGCGCGGGCCCGCCCGGAGACGTCCGGGCGGCGCCGGGAGCGCATCCGCAGCGCCTGGGAGCTCCTGCCCGAAATAGCCCCCGAGCTGACCGAGTGGAGCGCGCTGTTCGCCTCCGGTGCCCGCCGCCGGGCCCGCGCCGAAGCCGGTATACCCGGCGCCGCGACCCGGCGGGACGCGGACGACCTGCTCCGTGACGCGGCGATGTTCCTGCGTCTGGTCGAACGGCTGCTGGTGCTCCAGCCGGTGCTCCCGCAGGCCAGGAGGGAGCGGCCCGACGCGGGATGACGGCAGCGGCGGCGTGAGGCAATAGGGTGGGCATTGCTCGCACCACCTGCACTGTTCACGCTCCGCCGTCCCAGGCGGCACCGTGCCGAGGAGTCATCTGCCGTGTCGGACCAGCTGCGCCCCCGCGCCTCCCTCCGTACCGCCGTGGTCTGGGAGGTCCTCAAGGACGCCCTCGACCACCGGGTGAAGGCAACCGGCAGGGACGCCCTGGATGTCCTGGACACCGGCGGCGGCACCGGCAACTTCGCGGTGCCGGTCGCCCGGCTCGGCCACCGCGTCACGGTCGTCGACCCCAGCCCCAACGCGCTCTTCGCGCTGGAGCGCCGCGCGGCCGAGGCCGGGGTCGCCGACCGGGTCCGCGGGGTCCAGGGCGACATCCACGGCCTGTTCGAGGTGGTCGAGCGCGGTGGGTACGACGCGGTGCTGTGCCATGGCGTCCTGGAGTACGTGGACGACCCGGCCGAGGGTGTACGCAATGCCGTGGCGGCGCTCCGGCCGTCCGGTGCGCTCAGCCTGCTCGCCGCCGGGCTCGGCGGTGCCGTCCTGGCCCGGGCGCTCGGCGGCCACTTCACCGAGGCCCGGCAGGCGCTCGGCGACCCGGCGGGCCGCTGGGGCGAAGGCGACCCGGTGCCCCGGCGCTACACCGCGGAGCAGCTCACCGAGCTGATCTCCGGCGCCGACGTCGAGGTCGGCGCGGTCCACGGCGTACGGATCTTCGCGGACCTCGTGCCGGGCGTGCTGGTGGACACGGAGCCCGGTGCCGTGGAGGCCCTGCTCAAGCTGGAGTCCGCCGCGGCCGAGCTGCCCGCCTTCCACGCCGTAGCGACGCAGCTGCACGTTCTGGGCACGAAGCGCGCCTGAGCGCGGTCCGGTCCGGCCCGGTCCGGTGGGGGCTCGGCCGTAGCGCGGCTGATCAGCGACGCAGCGGCAGACGGAGTACGCACCGGGTCCCCCGATCGGGGGCTTCGCCCCGTATGATCGGGGGACACCATCCGGCATGACGGATCGGAGGTTGGGGAATCAACGCCTCAGCAGCTGAGCCGTCGTGGCGGCCCGGACTGGCTGATGGGCAAGAAGGCGGGTTTCACGGGGGCGATTCCCTGCCTATCCTGGAAGGGCCGCATACCGGCCGCCCCCCGCGGCCGACGACGAGGAGGACTCCGTGCCGCTCTCGGAGCACGAGCAGCGAATGCTCGAGCAAATGGAGCGAGCGCTGTACGCCGAAGATCCCAAGTTCGCGACAGCGCTCGAGGGAAGCGGGCTGCGTACGTACACCCGGCGACGGGTCTACCAGGCGGTCGCAGGCTTCCTGGTTGGTATCGCGCTCCTCATGGCCGGAATGGTCGCCCAGCTCATCTGGATCAGCGTGGTGGGTTTTCTCGTCATGCTGGGTTGCGCGGTCCTTGCGGTCACTGGTTGGCGCAAGGCACCCAAACCGGGTGAGCACCCGGCAGCCGGAGGCAGTGGCGGTGGCGAGCGCAGCCGGCCCAGGCAACGCCGGACCGTGATGAACCGCATCGAGCAGCGGTGGCAGCGCCGCCGCGACGAGCAGGGCCAGTAGGCCCTCGGACACACTTGGGTGAGGGGCGGCCGCGTCTTCGCGGCCGCCCCTCACGCGTGCCCGGGACCGTCATGTGCGCACCGGGCCGTCACGTATGTCCCGGGCCGGTGACTGCGGACGGACATCGGGCCGGCCGGTCCGCGGGAGGGCTTCGAGCGGGCGTAGCGGGAGCCCCGGGCGTGCCCGGAGCCGGGCGGAGGCCGCCGGACGGTCCGGGCACGGCTGATGGAGCCTTCCCGAGGCGGGGACCGGCGGCAGGCCGCAGACCGTCACGTCGCGGCCACGCCCCCGGTCGCCCCGGTCACCCCTGCTGGCGTGACGGTCGCCGCAGCCACCCGGCCCACCGGTCGCGGCCGAACAGTGCGGCGCACCTGCCGGTGAAAGCCGCCCAGCGCTCCGATGCCGCCCAGATCACCCGAACGGCCGAGCGTGGTGCCACGATTGCCCGGATCCGGGTGAAGCGGTCGGCAGCTGCCCGCAGACCGGCTCGTACCGTCTCCACGTCCTCGGCAAGACCGGTGCTCGCCCGGGGCTCCCGGGCGTACAGCACCTGCTCCACCGCCCCGGCCACCCGGTGCACCGCCTTCGCCGCGTCGGGTTCGAGCCGGCCCAGCCGTACCACCCGGTCCGCCGCCTTGCGCGGGGTCCGGGAGTCGTCCGGCTCGATGCCATGGTCCCAGGCGGTGTCGGTGATCTCCTGCCAGGCCGCGAGCGTTCCGGCCGTCGCGTGCGACGGCGGAGGCGGCTCGATGCCCCGGCCCGTGGCGCCCTGCCTCGTCGGTGACACCGCGGACCTTCCGCTCACCGGCGTACGCCCGGCGGAGAGACCCAGCCTCCGCCTGCGTGCCCGCAGCCGCCAGAACATCGGCAGCAGGGGCAGTGCGAGGATCACCAGGGCGAGCAGGACCACACCGGCGACGGTGCTCGCCGGTGTCCCGGAGTCGGTCGGAGGCTTCACGCCCTGTGCCGCCGGGCTTCCGCACTCGCCCTGCTTGCGCATCTGCGCCGGGCAGCTGTCCGGGACGGACGGCGCGATCGAGGGAGCCGCCGCGGGGCCCTTCTCGGGCTGGGCCGGGGTGTCCGTGTCGCCCGTCGGGGCATCCGCCCGGGTGTACTGCGGCGTGGTGCCCCGCGTCGGCGTCGGCTCGAAACGGGTCCACCCGACGCCCTGGAAGTACAGCTCGGGCCAGGCATGCGCGTCGCGCAGCCCCACCGTGACCGAACCGTCCGACTGCTCGGTGCCGGGGGTGAAACCCACCGCGACCCGGGCCGGAATGCCCAGCGTCCGGGCCATCGCGGCCATCGCGAAGGAGAAGTGGACGCAGAAACCCTGCCTGTCCTTCAGGAACCGGCTGATCGCCGCGCTTCCCGTGCCCGAGTTCACCGAGGTGTTGTAGCTGAAGCCGCCCTCCGAGGCGAAGTAGTTCTGCAGCTTCACCGCCCGCTCGTAGTCGTTGGCGGCGCCCTTGGTCACCCGGTCCGCGGTCTCCTCGACCACCTTCGGCAGCGAGTCGGGAACGCGGGTGTACTCGCGCCGCAGAGCGGCCGGCGCGGGGCCCGCCCCGGCGAGCTGCTCGGCGGTCGGTTCGACCATCAGACTGGAGACCTGGTACTGCGCACCGCGGGTCGTCTCACCGCGGTCGCCCACGAGCGTCCGCCCCACCGGTTCGTACCGCCAGCGCCCGCTGATCGTGACCTCGGTCGCCGGGTAGGGGAGCGGCAGATAGGTCTGCTGGTACGAACGGGACGCGGAGATGTTCGACGTGATCTCGGTGACCGCCACATCGGGGCCGAGGCCCTCCGGCTGCGGGAGCCGCTCGGGGACGTCCTTCAGCCGACGCGTGGAGGGCCGCCACTCGCTCCCGTTGAACTGGTCCAGGGCCAGAATCCGCAGGTAGAAGTCCTGCGGGGCACCGGAATTGGTGCGGTAGGACATCACCTGCCGGTCCTCCGGCTGGTTCAGGTTGTCCTGCAACGAGACCAGCGGGTTCACCGCGGAGATCGTGCCGCCGCCACCCTTGCCGCCCCCGCCGCCGCCCGTGCTGAACAGCATTCCGCCCTCGAGCGCGGGCAGTGCCGCCGGGACGATCAGCGAGACGCCCAGCGCCAGCGCGCCGATGCGCCGTCCGGTACGGACCGGGGCCGTCGGACGGCTGCCCGAGAGCGCCGCACCGACCGCCGGACCTCCCGGGGACCTGCTGGCCGCGCCGGTGAAGACCCGCCCCCACTGGGAGAGCCGGTCCCGGCCCTCGGCCAGCAGGAGCAGCAGATAGCCACCGGCCGCCAGCAGGAACCAGAGCCAGTCGGCCCCGCCCCCGGACAGCCCGGCGGCCACCGAGTACAGCGCGAGGAGCGGCAGGCCGGCCGGGGCAGCGCTGCGGAACGTCACCGCGAGGGCGTCCACCGCCAGGCCGACCAGCAGCACACCGCCGATCAGTATCAGCCGGATGCCGTCCGTCACGGGAGCGGGGGCGGCATACCTGCTGACGTCCTCGGCGCCCGACGTCAGCAGATGCGCGAGCCGCTGGACGGCCTCCGGGCCGGGCAGCAGACCGGCCATCGCCTGCTGCCTGGCGAACACCACCGTCAGCAGGACCAGCGTGACCAGCGCCTGTGCCCCGAGGACCAGCACGCGGGGCACGGGCGCCCGGCGGACCAGCGCCCCCATCCCGCTCTGGACCGCCAGCAGGAACGCCGCCTGCAGGATCCACCCGGCCGGCTCCACCAGCGGCAGCATCGAGGCCGCCACCATCAGCGTCGCCGCAAAGGCGCACAGCGCCAGCCGACCACGACCGCTCATGACCATCCCCCGGAGAAACCCGTCGTGCCGTCGACGGCGGACTGCACCGCCACACCCTGGTGCCCCGCCTGCTGCCAGTACCGGGCGAGCCCGGTCCCGGGCGAAACCGCCACGGCCGTCCACCCCGACTCCCGCAGCAGCCGCAGCCGCCGCTCGGACGCCGCTTCCGCCCCGGCGGGCGGGATGTCGCCCTGTACCCAGTCCGTGCTGTCCAGCACGAACGCGACGGCGCCGCCGCTGCGCTGCCGCATCCGCGCGGCCACCGCGGCCTGCTCCTCGTCCAGATCACCGAAGAACGCGATCAGCAGCCCCTCGTTGCCGCCGCGCATCACGTCGTAAGCGCGCGACAGACCGCTGCCGTCGGAGTGGTCGACCACCGCCAGGGTGTCCATCATCAGACCCGCCGAGTCGGCGGACTCCTGCGTCGATCCGGCGAAACCGCCCATGCCCTCGCCCGGCACCGCGTTCCCGTCGTCGGTCAGCAGCCGGACGGCGAAGCCGCGCTCCAGCATGTGCACCAGCGCGGACGCGGCCCCGGACACCGCCCACTCGAAGGCGGAGTCCGGCCCCGCCCCCTGGTAGGCGATCCGCCGGGTGTCCAGCAGCACCGTGCACCTGGCCCGCTGCGGCTGCTCCTCGCGGCGCACCATCAGCTCGCCGTAGCGCGCCGTCGAGCGCCAGTGGACCCGGCGCAGATCGTCGCCGTGCCGGTAGCCGCGCGGAATCACGTCGTCGTCACCGGCCAGCGCCAGCGACCGCTGCCGCCCCTCGCCGTACCCCGCGGCCTCGCCGGCCAGCCGCACCGGTGGCAGCGGCTCGGTCCGCGGGATGACGACGAGGGTGTCGTACGCGCTGAACGAACGGGTCAGCTCGCACATCCCGAAGGGGTCGCTCAGCCGCAGCTGCAGCGGCCCGAGCGGATAGCGCCCGCGCAGATCCGACCGCACCCGGTAGGACACCTCGCGGCGGCCGCCCGCCTCCACCCGGTCCAGCACGAACCGAGGCCGCGGCCCGAGCACGTAGGGCACCCGGTCCTGAAGCATCAGCAGCCCGGTGGGCATCCGCGACACGTTCTCCATCCGCAGGTGGACCCGAGCCTCCGAGCCCGCCGGGACCCGGGACGGCGAGAGCCGCCGGGTGCCCGCGACCCGGTAGCGGGTGCGGACGAGCACCGCCACACAGACCAGCGGCAGCGCGGCGAGCAGCAGCCCGACCCGCAGCAGATCCGCCTGCCCGAGCACATAGGCGCAGACCGCCGCGGCGATACCGGCCGCCAGGAAGGACCGCCCACGCGTGGTCAGCCCGCTCAGAGCCGCCCGCAGACCGCCCTTCTCGCCGCCGTCGTCCGTCGCGGCCGGCCCCCCGGCGGCCATCACACCCGCCGTGCGCCGGGCTGCTGCCGGCCGTACGCCGCCCGGCCCGGCTGATGCTGCGGCTGCACCTGGGTGGCGCCGCCCGCGGTCGGAACCGGTGTCTGCTGGAGGATCTCCAGCACGACCTGCTCGGCGGTACGGCGGTTGAGCTGGGCCTGTGCCGTCGGCAGCAGCCGGTGTGCGAGCACCGCGACCGCCAGCGCCTGCACGTCGTCCGGCAGGCAGTAGTCCCGGCCGCTCAGCGCCGCGGAGGCCTTCGCCGCGCGCAGCAGGTGCAGGGTGGCCCGCGGCGAGGCGCCGAGGCGGAGATCGGGATGGCTCCGGGTGGCCGCGACGAGCTCCACCGCGTACCGCCGCACGGCGTCGGCCACATGGACCGTCCGCACCGCGTCGATCAGCTTCACGATGTCGTGGGCGTGCGCCACCGGCTGAAGGTCGTCGAGCGGCGGGAGGCCGCCGTGCACGTCGAGCATCCGCAGCTCGGCGTCCGCACTCGGATAGCCGATCGAGACCCGCGCCATGAACCGGTCGCGCTGGGCCTCGGGCAGCGGATAGGTGCCTTCCATCTCCACCGGGTTCTGCGTGGCCACCACCATGAACGGGTCCGGCAGCTCGTAGCTGTGCCCGTCGATGGTGACCTGGCGCTCCTCCATGGATTCCAGCAGCGCCGACTGGGTCTTCGGCGATGCACGGTTGATCTCGTCGCCGATCACGATCTGGGCGAAGATCGCACCCGGCTTGAATTCGAAGTCACGCCGCTGCTGGTCGAAGATGGACACACCGGTGATGTCCGAGGGCAGCAGGTCCGGTGTGAACTGAATGCGCCGCACCGAGCAGTCGATGGACCGTGCCAGCGCCTTGGCCAGCATCGTCTTGCCGACCCCGGGGACATCCTCGATGAGCAGATGCCCCTCCGCCAGCAGTACGGTCAGCGAAAGCCGTACGACCTCAGGCTTGCCCTCGATCACACTCTCCACCGACCTGCGCACCCGCTCCGCGGTCGTGGTCAGATCTGTGAGGCTCGCTCGATCGTCATAGGTCGTCACCCGGCCCTCCTCGGCCCTGCCCCACGCTCACCTGGAGCGGTGGGGTACCCCATTCACGGGCCGAAGCGCACGCAGCGATCCGGCCCACCCCGAAACAGGGACACCCCCTCGGACACGTCCGTCGGGATGTCACACGCGCATTCTTGTTGCCGTTACCGCTTCGTGTCACTCGCCTGTGGACAACTGGGGGCGAAATGCCGGTTTCGGTCGGGTTTTCGGTTCCTGGGAGGTGGCGTCCGGGACGTCAGGAGGCGGGAAGGATCTCCCGCAGCAGGCCGGTGGTCACATCGAAGACGAAGCCGCGGACGTCGTCGGTGTGCAGCAGGAACGGCGAGGTGCGCACGCGCTGCATCGACTGCCGTACGTCCTGGTCGGCGTCCTTGTACGCCTCGACCGCCCAGACCGGACGCTGGCCGACCTCCACCTCCAGCTCCTGGCGGAATTCCTCGGTGATCGATTCCAGGCCGCAGTTGGTGTGGTGGATCAGTATGACGCTGCGCGTGCCGAGGGCCCGCTGGCTGATGGTCAGCGAACGGATCACGTCGTCTGTGACCACGCCGCCCGCGTTGCGGATGGTGTGGCAGTCGCCGAGCGCCAGGCCGAGTGCGTCGTGCAGGTCGAGCCGGGCGTCCATGCAGGCGACCACGGCGACGCGCAGCACCGGCTTGGCGTCCATGCCCGGGTCTTCGAAGCCGGCGGCGTACCGGACGTTCGCCTCGACGAGGCGATCGGTGACGGTGTCCCCGGAACGGGCCTGGTCGGCATCGGTCGCGGAGGACCGGGCGGGGGAGTGCGCGGAAGTCGACATGGCTATGACGTTAGCTCCCGCCCCTGCTCCCGTCGTGCTGTGGGAAGGGACAAAGAACGTCAACGAGGCTTGTTGTGAGGTAACCCACAAGCTTCACAGCCGCTGCGTCGAGCGGGTGAACAGGGGGCCCGGCGACGCGCTGCCGGGTTGATTGATCGGGAATCGATCGAATGGCAGGGTGGACTAAAGTGACGGGAAGTTACCGACACCCTGCACATTCCGTAGATTTCCCCTGTGTGCGGCGTACGTACGGGCCCGGCCCTCTCCCGCTCGCGGTCGGCCGACGCCCCTTCCCCGGCGCCGGCCCGCCTCCCCTTCTGAGCGGGCGGGGACCAGGCCGTACGTGCGGCCATACGGGACCTGAGCCTGAGAGGGCGCATGAGCCAGACCCGACACGTCCCGGTGATGCTCCAGCGATGCCTGGACCTGTTGGCCCCGGCTCTGGAGGCGCCGGGCCCGCAGGCGCCCGTGGTCGTCGACTGCACCCTCGGCCTCGGCGGACACAGCGAGGCGCTGCTCTCCTCCTTCCCCTCCGCACGGCTGATCGGGCTGGACCGGGACAAGGAGGCGCTGCGGCTCTCCGGCGAGCGGCTCGCTTCGTACGGAGACCGGGCCACCCTGGTGCACGCCGTGTACGACGAGCTGCCCGAGGTGCTCGACCGGCTCGGCATCCCCAAGGTCCAGGGCGTCCTGTTCGACCTCGGCGTCTCCTCCATGCAGCTGGACGAGGCCGACCGCGGATTCGCGTACGCCCAGGACGCCCCGCTCGACATGCGGATGGACCAGACGAGCGGCATCAGCGCGGCCGAGGTGCTCAACACCTACCCGCCGGGCGAGCTGGTACGGATCCTGCGGGCGTACGGCGAGGAGAAGCAGGCCAAGCGGATCGTCTCCGCGATCGTGCGCGAGCGCGAGAAGGAGCCGTTCAGCAACAGCGCCCGGCTCGTCGAGCTGATCCGCGACTCGCTGCCCCAGGCGGCCAAGCGCACCGGCGGCAACCCCGCCAAGCGGACCTTCCAGGCGCTGCGCATCGAGGTCAACGGCGAGCTCAGCGTCCTGGAGCGGGCCATTCCGGCGGCCGTCCGGAGCCTCGCCGTCGGCGGCCGGATCGCCGTCCTCTCGTACCACTCGCTGGAGGACCGGCTGGTCAAGCAGGTGTTCGCGGCGGGCGCCGCCACCACGGCGCCGCCCGGCCTGCCGGTCGTCCCCGAGCGCTACCAGCCCCGGCTGAAGCTGCTGACCCGCGGCGCGGAGCTGCCCACCGAGGAGGAGGTCGCCGAGAACCGGCGGGCCGCACCCGCCCGGCTGCGCGGCGCCCAGCGGATCCGCGAGGAGGAACGATGAGAGCCCGGCGTCCGGGAACCCGGAAACCGGTGACATGCGGGGCGGCGGCGCGGTGAGCGGACCGGCCGGGCAGTTGAAAGGGCGTGCCGCGCGGCTCGCCCGGCTGATGCCGTCCGGGCCCAGCAAAGCGGCCCGTACACCCTTCGTGCTGCTGGTCGTGGTGCTGCTCGGCGGTGGCCTGATCACGCTCCTGGTGCTCAACTCGGCCCTCAACGAAGGGTCGTTCCGGCTGAGCGAGCTGAAGAAGCGGACCACGGAGCTCACCGACGAGGAACAGGCCCTCCAGCACGACGTCGACAACTACTCCAAGCCGGACGCCCTGGAGCGGCGCGCCCGCGAGCTGGGCATGGTGCCCGGCGGCGGCCCCGCCTTCCTGAACCCGGACGGCACGGTCCGCGGCGTACCCGCCGAGACCACCGCCGAGCCCGCCCCGCCGCCGGCCCCGAAGAGCAGTGCGCCGGCGGCGCCCCCCGCGACCGCGCCCCCCGCCGCGGGCACCCGGCCCCGGTCCACCGCCCCGGCCCCGCCCGCTGCGTCGGCATCGGCCACGCCTTCGGGCGCCGCCGCACGGCCCAGCACGACCCCGCCCGCCGGGACGCGTACCCCGGCAGACCAGCCCCCGACGAGCCCCGGCAGGTGACGCAGTGCCGCCCAAGGAACCACCGCGCCGCCGGGTGCCCGGCCCCGCACGCCCGCGCAGCGCCGCGGGCGGCCAGGGGCGCTCCCGCCCCGCCGCCCGCCGCTCCTCCCCGGCACCACGCCCCCGCGCGCCCCGCAACCGGAGCACGACCCCGCTGCGGCTCGGCAGCCCGCGCCCCCGGCTGCGCCTGGTCAGCCTCGCGCTGACGCTCGTCATGCTGGCGTTCGTCGTCCGGCTGCTCCAGGTCCAGGCAGTCGACGCCGCCGCGTACTCGGCCAAGGCCAAGGAGAACCGCTACCTCAGCTACACGATCTCCGCCGAGCGCGGCGAGATCACCGACCGCAGCGGGATCGCCCTGGCCACCAGCGTCGACGCGTACAACATCACCGCCGACCCCTCGATGTTCACGCCCGGGTTCAGCAAGGCCCCCGACGCGCCCCAGCAGGCGGCGGCGCTTCTCGCCCCGATCCTCGGCACCGACGCCACCGAGCTGACCCGGAAGCTGTCCCAGAAGGGCCGCTACGTCGTCCTGGCCCGCAGGCAGACCCCGCAGGTCTGGAACCAGATCAAGGACCTCAAGTCCGTCTTCGCGGAGAAGGCGGGCAAGGACCGGGCGAACGGCGGCCCCGGAGCCAATGTGCTGGCCGGCGTCTTCCAGGAGGCGACCACCAAGCGGGTCTACCCCAACGGGGGTCTCGCCGCCGGGATACTGGGTTACGTCAACGCCGACGGCAAGGGCGCGGGCGGCCTCGAATCGCAGCTGGACAAGGAGCTCGCGGGCGAGGACGGAAAGATCAAGTACGCCCAGGCAGGCGGCCGCCGGGTGCCCACCGCGGGCACCGAGGAGGTCCCAGCCGTCCCCGGCGCCGACATCGAGCTGACCATCGACCGGGACATCCAGTGGGCCGCCCAGCAGGCCATCACCGACCAGGTGAAGAAGTCCAGGGCCGACCGCGGCTACGTGGTCGTCCAGAACACCAGGACCGGTGAGGTCCTCGCCATGGCCAACGCCCCCGGCTTCGATCCCAACGACCTCTCGCAGGCCGACGCGGCGACGCTGGGCAACGCGGCCCTCCAGGACGTCTACGAGCCCGGCTCCACCAGCAAGGTCATGTCCATGGCCGCCGTGCTGGAGGAGGGCGTCGCCACCCCTGGCACCCACGTAACCGTCCCCAACCGGCTGCACCGCGGCGACCGGCTCTTCAAGGACGACATCGACCACCCCACCTGGTACCTGACGCTCAACGGCGTACTCGCCAAGTCCAGCAACATCGGCACCATCCTGGCCACCGGCGAACTGGGGAAGACGCAGGCCGAGGCCAACAAGGTCCTCTACTCCTACCTGCGCAAGTTCGGGATCGGCTCACCGACCGGTCTCGACTACCCGGGCGAGACCCCCGGCATCCTCGCCAGGCCCAAGGACTGGTCGACCTCGCAGCAGTACACGATCCCGTTCGGCCAGGGCCTCTCGCTCAACGCCATGCAGGCCGCCTCCATCTACTCGACGATCGCCAACGACGGGGTCCGCGTCGCACCCACCCTGGTGCGCGGCACCAAGGACGCCGACGGCCGCTTCCAGGCCGCCGCCCCGCCCGAGCGGACCAGGGTGGTCAGCGCGAAGACCGCCAAGACGCTCGCCACCATGCTGGAATCGGTGGTCGGCGACGAGGAGGGCACCGGCACGAAGGCCAAGATCCCGGGTTACCGGGTGGCGGGCAAGACCGGTACGGCCAACCGGGTCGATCCGGTGCGCGGCGGCTACCACGGCTACACCGCCTCCTTCGCGGGCTTCGCACCCGCCGACAACCCGCAGATCACCGTCTACTGCGCGATCCAGAACCCGACCAGGGGCAGCTACTTCGGCGGCCAGATCTGCGGACCGATCTACAAGCAGGTCATGGAGTTCGCACTCAAGACCCTCCAGACCCCACCGTCCGGCAGCAAGCCAGCCCGGCTGCCGGTGTCCTTCGATCCCGGCGAGTGAACTCGGGGAAACCATCCAGTGACAACCATCACGCCCGATCCCGGGAACCGGAACGGGAACTACCAGAACCACGGCCCCTCACTTCGCGAGAGGCCGGGTGCGCCCGGTACGCTCACCGCCGTGCCCCACGCTGATCAGTCCCAAACCACCCAGAAGGCCGCCCCTGTGAACTACCCGGGAGCGCCCCGTCCGGACCGGATCGGGCCGACCCCGCTCGGCGAACTGGCAGCCCGCCTGGAAGTCGAGCCGCCGGGACCCGGCGAGGTCACCGGCATCACCCACGACTCCCGGGCGGTACGTCCCGGCGACGTCTACGCGGCTCTGCCGGGCGCCCGCTTCCACGGCGCGGACTTCGCCGCCCAGGCGGCCGGTCTCGGCGCGGCGGCGATCCTCACCGACCCGGCGGGCGCCGAGCGCGCCGCCGCCACCGGACTTCCGGTGTTGGTCACCGAGGACCCACGCGGCCGGATGGGCGAGCTCGCCGCGGAGATCTACGGACGGCCCGGCGCCGGTCTCCTCCAGATCGGCATCACCGGGACGTCCGGCAAGACCACCACCGCCTACCTCGTCGAAGGCGGCTTCCGCGGCGCCGGGCGGGCCACCGGGCTCATCGGCACGGTGGAGATGCGGATCGGCGACGAGCGCATCAAGTCCGAGCGCACCACCCCCGAAGCCACCGATCTGCAGGCCCTGTTCGCCGTCATGCGCGAGCGCGGCGTCGACTCGGTGACCATGGAGGTCTCCAGCCACGCCCTGGTGCTCGGCCGGGTCGACGGCTGCGTCTTCGACGTCGCGGTCTTCAACAACCTCAGCCCGGAACACATGGAGTTCCACTCCGGGATGGAGGACTACTTCCAGGCCAAGGCACAGCTCTTCACCCCCGGCCGCAGCCGGCAGGGCGTCGTCAACTTCGACGACGAGTACGGCCGCAGGCTGATCACCGAGGCGTCCGTCCCGGTCGTCACCTTCTCCGCCGAGGGCCACCCGGACGCCGACTGGCGCGCCGAGGACGTCGAACTCGGGCCGTTCGGCTCCACGTTCACCGTCGTCGGCCCCAAGGACGAGCGGATCGCCGCCCGCGCCCCGCTGCCCGGCCCGTTCAACGTCGCCAACACCCTGGCCGCGATCGTCACGCTCGCCGTCGCGGGCATCGACCCGCAGGCCGCGGCCGACGGTGTCGCGACGGTCCCGGGCGTCCCCGGCCGGCTGGAGCGCGTCGACGCCGGACAGCCGTACCTCGCGGTCGTCGACTACGCGCACAAGACCGACGCCGTCGAATCCGTGCTGCGTTCCCTGCGGACGGTCACCGAGGGCAGGCTGCACATCGTCCTCGGCTGCGGCGGCGACCGCGACACGACCAAACGCGGCCCGATGGGCGCGGCGGCCGCCCGCCTCGCCGACACCGCCGTACTGACCTCAGACAACCCCCGTTCCGAGGACCCCCTCGGAATCCTCGCCGCCATGCTCGCGGGCGCCGCCGAGGTGCCCGTCCACGAGCGGGGCGACGTCCTGGTCGACGCCGACCGGGCCGCCGCCATCGCCGCCGCGGTGGCCCGCGCCCAGCCCGGTGACACCGTGCTGATCGCCGGCAAGGGCCACGAGCAGGGCCAGGACATCCATGGCGTGGTACGCCCCTTCGACGACCGCGTGGTCCTGCGCGCGGCCATCGAACAGTCCCTGGGGCACGAGCGCACCGAGAGCGCCGGCCACCGCGCCCACACCCACGAGAACAACAGTCAGGGATGACCAAGTGATCACCCTTTCCCTCGCCGAGATCGCCGAAATCGTCGGCGGGCAGTCCCACGACATACCCGATCCGGCAGCAACCGTCAGCGGGCCGGTCGTCATCGACTCCCGAGAGGTGGAGCAAGGCAGCCTGTTCGCCGCCTTCGCCGGTGAGCGGGTCGACGGCCACGACTATGCGCAGCGCGCCGTCGAGGCGGGCGCGGCAGCCGTGCTGGCCGCCCGCCCCGTCGGTGTTCCGGCGATCGTCGTCGACGACGTCGTGGCCGCGCTCGGCGCGCTCGCCCGAGCCGTCGTGGGCCGCCTCGGCACCACCGTCGTCGCCCTCACCGGCTCGGCCGGCAAGACCTCCACCAAGGACCTCATCGCCCAGCTGCTCGAACGCAAGGGGCCCACCGTCTACCCGGCGGGCAATCTGAACAACGAGATCGGCCTGCCGCTCACCGCGCTGCGCGCCACCGAGGAAACCCGCCACCTCGTCCTAGAAATGGGCGCACGCTACATCGGCGACATCCGCTACCTCACCGGCCTCGTCCCGCCCCGCGTCGGCCTCGTCCTCAACGTGGGCACCGCCCACATCGGCGAGTTCGGCGGCCGCGAGCAGATCGCCCAGGCCAAGGGCGAGATGGTCGAGTCGCTGCCCGAGGACGGCACCGCCGTACTCAACGCCGACGACCCGCTCGTACGCGCCATGTCCTCCCGCACGAAGGCCCGGGTGCTGCTCTTCGGCGAAGCCGCGGATGCGGACGTACGGGGCGAGAACGTCCGTCTCACCGACGACGGACGCCCCGCTTTCCGGCTCCACACACCCACCGGGTGCAGCGACGTGACCATGCGCCTGTACGGTGAGCACCACGTGTCGAACGCGCTCGCCGCGGCCGCCGTCGCCCATGAGTTGGGCCTGTCCGCAGACGAGATCGCCGAAGGGCTCTCCGAGGCGGGCACCCTCTCCCGCTGGCGCATGGAGGTCACCGAGCGTCCGGACGGCGTGACGTTCGTCAATGACGCCTACAACGCGAACCCCGAATCCATGAAAGCCGCGCTGCGCGCGCTGGCCGCCATGGGGAAGGGCCGGCGTACGTGGGCGGTGCTCGGCCAGATGGCCGAGCTCGGCGACGCCTCGCTCGCCGAGCACGACGCGGTCGGACGGCTCGCCGTCCGGCTCAACGTCAGCAAGCTCGTCGCGGTCGGGGGCAGAGAAGCCTCCTGGCTGCAACTGGGCGCATACAACGAGGGTTCGTGGGGTGAGGAGTCGGTGCACGTGTCCGACGCACAGGCCGCGGTCGACCTGTTGCGCAGTGAACTGCGCCCGGGAGACGTCGTGCTGGTGAAGGCGTCCCGGTCGGTCGGCCTGGAGCAGGTCGCCATGGCACTGCTGGAGAACGCGTCCGAGGGCGAGGTCGCCGGCCGATGAGGCAGATCCTCTTCGCGGGGGCCATCGGGCTCTTCCTGACGCTGGTCGGGACTCCGCTGCTGATCAAGCTGCTCGCCCGCAAGGGATACGGGCAGTTCATCCGGGACGACGGCCCGCGTACCCACGGGTCCAAGAAGGGCACGCCCACCATGGGCGGCATTGCCTTCATCCTGGCGACGATCATCGCGTACATCGCGGCGAAGCTGATCACCGGCGAGGAGATGCGATTCTCCGGCGTGCTGGTGCTCTTCCTGATGACGGGCATGGGCCTCGTCGGCTTCCTCGACGACTACATCAAGATCGTCAAGCAGCGTTCGCTGGGGCTGCGGGCCAAGGCGAAGATGGCGGGCCAGCTGATCGTGGGCATCGCCTTCGCGGTGCTCTCGCTCCAGTTCGCCGACGCCCGCGGCAACACCCCGGCCTCCGACAGGCTGTCGTTCGTCGCGGACTTCGGCTGGTCGATCGGCCCGGTGCTGTTCGTCGTCTGGGCGCTGTTCATGATCCTGGCCATGTCCAACGGCGTGAACCTGACGGACGGTCTGGACGGCCTGGCCACCGGCGCGTCGGTGATGGTCTTCGGCGCGTACACCTTCATCGGGCTGTGGCAGTTCCAGGAGTCCTGCGCCAACGCGGACACCCTGACCAATCCCAACGCCTGTTTCCAGGTACGTGACCCACTGGACCTCGCGGTCGTCGCCTCGGCGTTGATGGGCGCCTGCTTCGGCTTCCTGTGGTGGAACACGTCGCCCGCCAAGATCTTCATGGGCGACACCGGTTCGCTCGCCCTCGGCGGTGCCCTCGCCGGTCTGGCGATCTGCTCCCGCACCGAGTTCCTGATGGCCATCCTCGGCGGCCTCTTCGTGATGATCACCATGTCCGTGGTCATCCAGGTCGGTTCCTTCAAGATGACCGGCAAGCGAGTCTTCCGAATGGCGCCGCTCCAGCACCACTTCGAACTCAAGGGGTGGTCCGAAGTCCTTGTCGTGGTCCGCTTCTGGATCATCCAGGGCATGTGCGTGATCGTCGGACTCGGACTCTTCTACGCGGGATGGGCAGCCGACAAGTGAGCAACCAGGACTGGCAGGGCAAGCACGTCACCGTCGCGGGACTCGGAGTCTCCGGAATCCCGGCGGCCAAGGTGCTGCACGGCCTCGGGGCCGTCGTCACCGTGGTCAACGACGGGGACGACGAGCGTTCCCGCGCGCAGGCCGCGGAGCTGGAGGCGAAGGGCATCACCGTGCGCCTCGGCGACGGGGCCACCCTGCCCGAGTCCACCGAGCTCATCGTCACCACCCCGGGCTGGAAGCCCGACAAGCCGCTCTTCACCGCAGCCGCCGAGGCGGGCGTCCCCGTCTGGGGCGACGTCGAACTCGCCTGGCGGCTGCGGGGCCCCGGCGCGGCCCCCTGGCTCGCGGTCACCGGCACCAACGGCAAGACCACGACCGTGCGGATGCTCGCCTCGATCCTGGAGGCGGCCGGTCTGCGCACCGCGGCCGTCGGCAACATCGGCGTCTCCCTCCTGGACGCCGTCCTCGGCGACGAGGAGTACGACGTACTCGCCGTCGAGCTGTCCAGCTACCAGCTGCACTGGTCGCCCTCGCTGCGCGCCCACTCCGCCGCCGTCCTCAACCTGGCCCCGGACCACCTCGACTGGCACGGCTCCATGGCCGCGTACGTCGCGGACAAGGGCCGGATCTACGAGGGCAACCGCGTCGCCTGCGTCTACAACGCGGCCGACCCGGCGACCGAGGCCCTGGTCCGCGAGGCCGACGTGGAGGAGGGCTGCCGGGCCATCGGCTTCACTCTGAACACCCCGGGCCCATCCCAACTGGGCGTCGTCGACGGCATCCTCGTCGACCGCGCCTTCGTGGCGAACCGGCAGAAGCAGGCCCAGGAGCTCGCCGAGGTCAAGGACATCGACCCGCCCGCCCCGCACAACATCGCCAACGCCCTCGCGGCCGCGGCCCTGGCCCGCGCCTTCGGCGTCGAGCCCGCGGCCGTACGCGACGGACTGCGGGCCTTCCGCTCCGACCCGCACCGCATCGAGCACGTCGCGAACGTCGCGCAGGTCGCGTACGTCGACGACTCCAAGGCCACCAACACCCATGCCGCCGAAGCGTCCCTGGCGGCCTACGACCCGATCGTCTGGATCGCCGGGGGCCTGGCCAAGGGGGCCACCTTCGACGAGCTGGTGACCGGTGCCGCCGGGCGGTTGCGGGGCGTCGTGCTGATCGGCCGGGACCGGGAACTGATCCGGGAAGCCCTCACGCGACACGCCCCCGAAGTCCCGGTGGTCGACCTCGGCCGGACCGACACTGGGGCGATGTCGGAGGCGGTCCGCGAGGCGGCACGGCTCGCCCGGCCGGGAGACACCGTACTGATGGCCCCGGCCTGCGCTTCGATGGACATGTTCGTCAATTACAACAAGCGGGGCGAGGCGTTCGCGGACGCGGTCCGCGCACTCGCTGCCGAGAGCGCCTGACGGGCCCGGCCTCCGCGCACGAGCAGTGGAGGGGACAGCGACGATGCCGGCCGAAGAGAGCTCCGCGCGGCCCCGTAAGGGCCGCTCACGGGCCACCGCGGCGATCAGCCGGGCAATCGCCCCACCACTGCTCGCGGGAGCGGGTGCGGGCGTCACGGCGCCGTTCGGCCCCGTCCTCAGGGTCCGGTCGGCAGTCGGCTCCAGGCGCCCCTCGGCGCCCCGCTCCAGGGGGCGCACCGGCGGTTCCCGTGCGCCGCGTTCCCCCCGCGGGAGCCTGCGGGGGATGTACGAGCGGGTGCGCAGGGCCTGGGACCGCCCGCTGACCGCGTACTACCTGATCCTGGGCGCCGGCCTGCTGATCACCGTGCTCGGTCTGGTGATGGTCTACTCCGCGTCGATGATCAAGGCGCTGGAACTCGAGAAACCGGGCACCTACTTCTTCCGCAAACAGTTCCTGGCCGCTGTCGTCGGCGCCGGACTGATGGCGCTCGCCGCCCGGATGCCCGCCAAACTGCACCGGGCGTTCGCCTACCCGCTGCTCATGGGCACCGTCTTCCTGATGGTGCTGGTCCAGGTACCGGGGATAGGGATGTCGGTCAACGGCAACCAGAACTGGCTCTACCTGGGCGGCCCCTTCCAGCTCCAGCCCAGTGAGTTCGGCAAGCTCGCCCTGGTCCTGTGGGGCGCGGACCTGCTCGCCCGCAAACAGGACAAAAGGCTGCTGACCCAGTGGAAGCACCTGCTCGTCCCGCTCGTCCCGGTCGCCTTCATGCTCCTCGGGCTGATCATGCTCGGCGGCGACATGGGAACTGCGATCATTCTCACCGCGATCCTGTTCGGACTGCTCTGGCTGGCCGGGGCGCCCACCCGGCTCTTCGGCGGGGTGCTCGGATTCGCCGCGCTGATCGCTTTCGTGCTGATCAAGACCAGTCCGAACCGGATGTCCAGGCTCGCCTGCATCGGCGCCAGCGAGCCGGGACCGGGGGACTCCTGCTGGCAGGCGGTGCACGGCATCTATGCTCTGGCGTCCGGCGGATGGTTCGGTTCCGGGCTCGGTGCGAGTGTGGAAAAATGGGGCCAACTACCTGAACCGCACACCGACTTCATCTTCGCCATCACCGGGGAGGAACTGGGGTTGGCGGGGACGCTGTCGGTACTCGCCCTCTTCGCGGCTCTAGGCTATGCGGGTATCCGCGTGGCCGGACGCACGGAGGACCCCTTCGTGAGGTACGCCGCGGGAGGTGTGACCACCTGGATCACGGTGCAGGCCGTGATCAACATCGGTGCGGTGCTCGGCCTGCTGCCGATCGCCGGAGTCCCGCTCCCGCTGTTCTCCTACGGAGGATCGGCCCTGCTGCCGACCATGTTCGCCGTCGGGCTGCTGATCGCGTTCGCGCGAGAGGATCCCGCTGCGAAGGCGGCCCTGGCCATGCGGAGGCCCGGGGTGAGATGGAAGACGATGAGACGGCGCGTCAAGAAGCGTCCGTCCGGAGAGCGGTGAATTTCGGTGCATGTCGTACTCGCCGGCGGGGGGACCGCCGGCCACATCGAGCCCGCGCTCGCCCTCGCGGACGCCCTGCGCAGGCAGGACCCGAACGTGGGAATCACTGCCCTCGGCACGGAGCGCGGACTCGAGACCAGGCTCGTACCCGAGCGGGGGTACGAACTCGCCCTGATCCCGGCCGTGCCGCTGCCGCGCAAGCCCACCCCGGAACTGATCACCGTCCCGGGACGGCTGCGCGGCACCATCAAGGCCGCCGAGCAGATCCTGGAACGCACCAAGGCGGACTGCGTCGTCGGCTTCGGCGGCTACGTCGCCCTGCCCGGCTACCTCGCCGCCAAGCGGGCCGGGGTGCCGATCGTCGTCCACGAGGCCAACGCCCGTCCCGGCCTGGCCAACAAGATCGGTTCGCGGTACGCCCACGGCGTCGCCGTCTCCACCCCCGACAGCAAGCTGCGCGGTGCCCGCTACATCGGCATCCCGCTGCGCCGCACCATCGCGACCCTGGACCGGGCCCGGGTCCGCCCCGAGGCGCGTGCCGCGTTCGGCCTCGACCCCAACCTGCCGACGCTGCTGGTCTCCGGCGGCTCGCAGGGCGCCCGCCACCTCAACGAGGTGGTACAGCGGGTCGCCCCGCTGCTGCAGCGCTCCGGAATCCAGATCCTCCATGTGGTGGGCCCGAAGAACGAATTGCCGCGCGTCGACAACATGCCCGGGATGCCGCCCTACATCCCGGTACCGTACGTGGACCGGATGGATCTCGCGTACGCCGCGGCCGACATGATGCTCTGCCGCGCCGGCGCGATGACCGTCGCCGAACTCTCCGCCGTCGGGCTCCCTGCCGCCTACGTCCCGTTGCCCATCGGCAACGGCGAACAGCGGCTCAACGCCCAGCCGGTGGTCAACGCCGGCGGCGGTCTGCTGGTGGACGACGCGGCGCTCACCCCCGAGTGGGTGCAGGGCCACGTCCTCCCGGTGCTCGCGGATCCGCACCGGCTGTACGAGATGTCCCGCGCCGCCGCCGAGTTCGGCCGCCGGGACGCCGACGACCTGCTCGTCGGCATGGTGTACGAGGCGATTGCCGCACGCCGTAGCGCGTGAGGCGGACGGGTCCGGGGGCGGCGCCCCCGGACCCGGCATAAGGAGCGAGCGTGGCCGGACCGACGACCGTCCAGCGCGGAGCAGCGCAGCAGGAGGACTCCCCGGCCCGCCCGCCGCGTCCGCGCTCCGAGAGGCGCCGACTGCCCAGCCGCAGAACGCTGATCTTGATCGGCGTCCTCGTGCTGCTGCTCGCCTCCGGCGCCGTCTGGGCGCTCTACGGCTCCTCCTGGTTCCGGGCCGAACAGGTCAGGACCACCGGTGTCGACGTACTGACGCCGGCCGAGGTGGAGGCCGTCGCGGCGGTCCCGATCGGCTCCCCGCTGATCTCCGTCGACACCGACGCCATCGCTGATCGGTTGCGCCAGAAGTTGCCTCGTATCGACTCCGTGGATGTCGTACGGTCATGGCCGCACGGAATCGGACTTAAGGTGACAGAACGACAGCCGGTCCTGTTGGTCAAAAAGGGCGCGAAGTTCATCGAAGTGGACGCGAAGGGTGTGCATTTCGCAACGGTGGACAAATCGCCCGGACGCGTACCTCTGCTGGAACTGAAACCTGATCAGTCCGCGAGTCTGCGCCGTTTCGGCAGTGACCGGTTGGTGCGGGAAGCGGTCCGGGTCGCGGGCGAACTCCCGGGCGGCGTCGCCAAGGACACCGAGGTCGTGCGGGTCACCTCGTACGACTCGATCTCCCTGCGGCTCACCCGGGGGCGAACGGTGATCTGGGGCAGCGGCGAAGCGGGTCCGGTGAAGGCAAGAGTTCTCACCGCTCTCATGAAAGTCGCTCCCAAAGCGGGACACTTCGACGTGAGTGCACCCACCGCCCCTTCCGTGTCGGGTGGTTGACGCACATTTGGCCTGGCCAGCACCCTGGTTGGTCAGCGCTACGGGTGATCACATAGGGTGAAAAGAAAAACGGGAGGTTCGGCGTGTTCGTTGAACGTGCGCCACTTGTCGACTTAGTGTCCTGTTCGGAAGAGTCCATGAAACAGACACACTGGTAACCCTAAACTTCAACGTTAGGGTTTGGGTCGGCGTTTCGGACCGCCCCAATCGGCATCCGTCGTCGCGGCGGGACTACCGCGAAGCGACGACACGTAACTCGAGGCGAGAGGCCTTCGACGTGGCAGCACCGCAGAACTACCTCGCAGTCATCAAGGTCATCGGTGTCGGCGGCGGTGGTGTCAATGCCATCAACCGAATGATCGAGGTCGGTCTCAAGGGCGTCGAGTTCATCGCGATCAACACTGATGCGCAAGCCCTGTTGATGAGCGACGCCGACGTCAAGCTCGACGTCGGTCGTGAACTCACCCGCGGCCTTGGCGCCGGCGCCAACCCGGCAGTCGGTCGCAAGGCGGCAGAGGACCACCGTGAGGAGATCGAGGAGGTCCTCAAGGGGGCCGACATGGTCTTCGTCACCGCCGGAGAAGGCGGCGGCACCGGCACCGGCGGCGCACCCGTCGTCGCCAACATCGCGCGCTCGCTCGGCGCCCTGACGATCGGCGTGGTCACCCGCCCGTTCACCTTCGAGGGCCGGCGACGCGCGAACCAGGCGGAGGACGGCATCGCCGAACTCCGCGAAGAGGTCGACACCCTCATCGTCATTCCCAACGACCGACTGCTGTCCATCTCGGACCGCCAGGTCAGTGTGCTCGACGCGTTCAAGTCGGCCGACCAGGTGCTGCTGTCGGGTGTCCAGGGCATCACCGACCTCATCACCACCCCAGGTCTGATCAACCTCGACTTCGCCGACGTCAAGTCGGTCATGTCCGAGGCCGGATCGGCACTCATGGGCATCGGATCGGCCCGTGGCGACGACCGTGCGGTGGCCGCCGCGGAGATGGCGATCTCCTCGCCGCTCCTGGAGGCGTCCATCGACGGCGCCCGCGGTGTCCTGCTCTCCATCTCCGGCGGCAGCGACCTCGGTCTCTTCGAGATCAACGAGGCCGCCCAGCTGGTGAGCGAGGCGGCGCACCCCGAGGCGAACATCATCTTCGGCGCGGTCATCGACGACGCGCTGGGCGACGAGGTGCGGGTCACCGTGATCGCCGCGGGCTTCGACGGCGGACAGCCGCCGGCCCGTCGCGAGAACGTGCTGGGTGCCAACTCGGCCAAGCGCGACGAGCCCGCCGCGCCGGTCCGGACTCCGGAGCCGGTGCGTCAGGCCGGTGGACTGGGCTCCGTGCCCATCCGGGAGGAGCCGCCGGTCCAGGCGGAGCCTGTTCCGGTGGTGAGTGAGAGCCACCTGCCGCCGGTCGCGCCGCCGCACGTCCCGCCGGCCCGTCCCGCGTACCAGGACTCGCAGGCCGAAGAGCTGGATGTCCCGGACTTCTTGAAGTGATAGCTCAGCACCACGCACTGTCCTCGACGGGCGGCGCGCACTTCGCCTTCACCGACAGGTGGGGCGGAGTGAGCGCCGCTCCGTACGAGGAGCTCAACCTCGGCGGCGCGGTCGGAGACGACCCCGCCGCCGTTCTGGCCAATCGCGAACGCGCCGCCCGGGGCCTCGGCCTGGACCCGGCGCGGGTCGTGTGGATGAACCAGGTGCACGGGCGGGACGTCGCGGTCGTCGAAGGGCCGTGGGGGGACGCTTCGCAGATCCCCGCGGTGGACGCGGTGGTGACCGCCCGGCGCGGGCTCCCCCTCGCCGTGCTCACCGCCGACTGCACCCCCGTACTGCTCGCCGACCCGGTCGCCGGGATCGCGGCCGCGGCGCACGCGGGCCGTCCCGGCCTGGTCGCCGGGGTCGTCCCCGCCGTGGTCGAGGCCATGACCGGGCTCGGCGCCGCCCCCTCCCGGATCGTCGCCCGCACCGGGCCCGCGGTCTGCGGCCGGTGCTACGAAGTCCCGGCCGAGATGCGCGCCGAGGTCGCGAAGAGCGTCCCGGCCGCCTGGTCCGAGACCAGCTGGGGCACTCCGGCCGTGGACGTCACCGCCGGGGTCCATGCCCAGCTCGAAGCACTCGGCATCGAGGACCTGCTGGCCTCGCCGGTCTGCACCCTTGAATCGGGCGATCACTTCTCGTACCGCCGCGACCGCACCACCGGGCGGCTCGCCGGATATGTCTGGTTGGACTGATAGGGCATGACAGACCGTAAGGCTCAACTCGCCGAAAACCTGGCGCGGGTGGAGGAACGCATCGTTTCCGCCTGTTCCGCCGCTGGTCGCGAGCGGGAAGAAGTGACCCTCATCGTGGTCACCAAGACCTATCCCGCGAGCGATGTGCGGATTCTGCACGAACTGGGTGTACGTCATGTCGCGGAGAATCGTGACCAGGACGCCGCACCCAAAGCGGCCGAATGTGCGGATCTGTCGCTCACATGGCACTTTGTCGGTCAATTGCAGACGAATAAGGTTCGTTCTGTGGCGAGTTATGCCGATGTCGTGCAGTCGGTGGACCGGGTCAGACTGGTCACGGCCCTCTCGGCAGCTGCTGAACGCGAAGGGCGCGAACTCGGCTGTCTCATCCAGGTGGCGCTCGACGCGGAGAGCGGCGAGCGGGGCGACCGGGGTGGCGTCGCACCGGACGGGATCGAGGAGTTGGCCGCCGCGGTCGAATCCGCGCCGGGGCTGCGGCTCGGCGGTCTGATGACCGTCGCGCCGCTCGCCGGACCGTACGCGGGACGCCAACGGGCCGCCTTCGACCGGATGATGGAATTCTCATCCCGCCTGCGCGGGAACCATCCGGCTGCGAACATGGTCTCCGCAGGGATGAGCGCGGACCTCGAGGACGCGGTTGCGGCCGGAGCGACACATGTGCGCGTCGGTACGGCGGTACTCGGAGTCCGACCGAGGCTCGGGTAACGTCGCCAAGCAGGTCGGACCACAGCAGAAAATATGGTCATTCCCGCCTGTGGCGGGCAGGCCTCAGTGGATCGCGGGGCACTTGGTGACAGATGCCGATCCACCACAGAGCGGAGGACTCAGAGCATGGCCGGCGCGATGCGCAAGATGGCGGTCTACCTCGGCCTCGTGGAGGACGATGGGTACGACGGTCCGGGGTTCGACCCCGACGACGAATTCGAACCCGAGCCGGAGCCCGAGCGCGACCGGCGGCGGCACCAGCCCGCGCATCAGGTGGAGCGGGACCGGGAACGGGGCGAACCGGTACGAGCGGTGCAGCCTCCCGCGCAGCGGGAGCCGGTTCAGATCCCGGCGGAGAGAGAGCGACCCGCCCGGATCGCGCCCGTGGCATCCATCACACCTGAACGCCCGAACATGGAGAAGAACGCACCGGTGATCATGCCCAAGGTCGTGTCCGAGCGGGAGCCCTACCGCATCACCACGCTGCACCCCCGGACCTACAACGAGGCCCGTACCATCGGGGAACACTTCCGTGAGGGCACTCCGGTGATCATGAATCTCACGGAGATGGACGATACGGATGCAAAGCGACTTGTCGACTTTGCCGCAGGACTCGTCTTCGGACTCCATGGCAGCATTGAGCGCGTGACGCAGAAGGTGTTCCTGTTGTCGCCTGCTAACGTCGATGTCACGGCGGAGGACAAGGCCCGTATCGCTGAGGGCGGATTCTTCAACCAGAGCTGAGAACACGACACCGGGAACAACCCGGCCGCGAGGCCGGAGCTACGAGAGCCAGGGGAGAGGGAAGCGCGAAATGGGCGTCGCACTGCAGGTTGTCTATATCGCGCTGATGTGTTTCCTCATCGTGCTGATCTTCCGGCTGGTCATGGACTACGTCTTCCAGTTCGCGCGTTCATGGCAGCCCGGCAAGCCGATGATGGTCATACTTGAGGCCACCTACACTGTCACCGATCCACCGCTCAAGCTTCTGCGGCGGTTCATCCCGCCGCTGCGTCTCGGGAGCGTGGCACTCGACCTGTCCTTCTTCGTTCTGATGATCATCGTCTACATCCTGATCAACGTTGTGATCATGCTGTGAGCGATACGGTCTTGCCGACTGCCGACGACTACGTAGAGGTGAAGAAGAGATGCCGCTGACTCCTGAGGACGTGCGGAACAAGCAGTTCACGACCGTCCGCCTCCGAGAAGGCTATGACGAGGACGAGGTCGATGCCTTCCTCGACGAGGTCGAGTCCGAGCTGACCCGCCTGCTCCGTGAGAACGAGGACCTTCGCGCGAAGCTGGCCGCTGCCACGCGTGCCGCCGCGCAGAACCAGCAGCAGGGCATGCGCAAGCCGGAGCCGCAGGACCGGCCCGGGGCGCCTGTGCCCGCCGCCATATCGGGTCCGCCGGTCCAGCAGCAGCCCCCGCAGATGGGTCCCCCCCAGCTGCCCGGTGGTGCTCCGCAGCTGCCCGCCGGTCCCAGTGGTCACGGTCCTGGTCCCCAGGGCCAGCACGGCCCCGGTCCGCAGGGCCCGCACGGCCCCGGCCCGATGCAGGGCGGTCCCATGGGTGGCCCGATGGGCGGCCCCATGGGCGGTCACGCCCCGCAGCAGCAGATGCAGCAGATGCAGCCGCCGCAGATGCAGCAGCCCGGTCAGGGCCCCGGTGGCGACAGCGCCGCCCGTGTCCTCTCGCTCGCGCAGCAGACCGCCGACCAGGCGATCGCGGAGGCCCGTTCCGAGGCCAACAAGATCGTCGGCGAGGCGCGCAGCCGCGCCGAGGGCCTGGAGCGGGACGCGCGTGCCAAGGCGGACGCCCTGGAGCGGGACGCTCAGGAGAAGCACCGCGTGGCGATGGGCTCGCTGGAGTCGGCCCGCGCGACGCTGGAGCGCAAGGTCGAGGATCTGCGTGGCTTCGAGCGTGAGTACCGGACCCGTCTGAAGTCCTACCTGGAGAGCCAGCTGCGGCAGCTGGAGACCCAGGCGGACGACTCGCTGGCTCCGCCGCGGACCCCGGCGACCGCTTCGCTGCCGCCGTCGCCCTCGCTGGCTCCGGCCGGTGCGGGTGCCATGGGCCACGCCATGGGCGGCAACCACGGCAACCAGCCGATGGGCGGCAACCCGTCCATGGGCGGTGGGCCCTCGTACGGCGGCCAGCAGCAGATGTCGCCGGCGATGACCCAGCCGATGGCGCCGGTGCGGCCGCAGGCGCCGCAGCCGATGCAGCAGGCTCCTTCGCCGATGCGTGGGTTCCTGATCGACGAGGACGACAACTGAGCCGGGTGCGCGCGGTGAGCGCGTAGCCGTCGGCAGGCTGAGGGCCGGGCCCCGGGGATTTCCCTGGGGCCCGGCCCTTTTGCTGTGCGGGTGCGGGTGGGGGCGCTGCGCGGGCCTGTTCCCCTGCCCGCCCCTTCCCGAACCTGGAGCTCAGCCCCAGACCCCGCTCCTCAATCGCAGGAGGGGCTGAAATGCGGCGCCGGGGCGGGTTGAAGAGTGACGCGGGGAGGCGCCGAAATGCGGCGCCGGGCGGGCTGAAGGGCGGGGCGGGAGGGAACAGCGGGAGGGCCCGGCCGGGACATCAGTCCGGCCGGGCCCTCCCGTTTCTCGTGGGTTACTGCTCCGTCTTGCGGAGGCGGAAGGTCAGGGACAGGCCCTCGTCCTCGAACGGTTCGCCGTACGTCGGGTCCGCCTCGCCCTGGGCGTAGTCCAGGGCGAGGACCTCGTCCGCGATCAGGGTCGCGTGTTCGGTCAGGGCCTCCACCGTGGCGCGGGCCGCCGAGGTCCAGCGGACGGCGATGCGGTCGGCGACGTCCAGGCCGCTGTTCTTGCGGGCCTCCTGGATGAGGCGGATCGCGTCACGGGCGAGGCCCGCGCGCCGCAGCTCCGGGGTGATCTCCAGGTCCAGGGCGACCGTCGCGCCCGAGTCGGACGCCACCGACCAGCCCTCGCGCGGGGTCTCGGTGATGATCACCTCGTCGGGGGAGAGGGTGAGCGTCTCGCCGTCCACCTCGACCGATGCCGTGCCCTCGCGCAGGGCCAGTGAGAGGGCCGCGGCGTCGGCGTTCGCGACGGCCTTGGCCACCGCCTGGACGCCCTTGCCGAATCGCTTGCCGAGCGCCCGGAAGTTGGCCTTCGCGGTCGTGTCGACCAGTGAGCCGCCGACCTCCGAGAGCGAGGCCAGCGAGGAGACGTTCAGCTCCTCGGTGATCTGGGCGTGCAGTTCGGGGGAGAGCGATTCGAAGCCGGCCGCCGCGACCAGGGCGCGCGACAGCGGCTGGCGGGTCTTGACGCCCGACTCGGCGCGGGTGGCCCGGCCCAGCTCGACCAGGCGGCGGACCAGCGCCATCTGCGTGGAGAGGGCGGGGTCGATCGCTGCCGGGTCCGCCTTCGGCCAGGTGGAGAGGTGGACCGACTCGGGGGCGTCCGGCGTGACCGGGACGACCAGGTCCTGCCAGACCCGCTCGGTGATGAACGGGGTGAGCGGGGCCATCAGCCGGGTCACCGTCTCGACGACCTCGTGCAGGGTGCGCAGCGCCGCCTTGTCGCCCTGCCAGAAGCGGCGGCGCGAGCGGCGTACGTACCAGTTGGACAGGTCGTCGACGAAAGAGGACAGCAGCTTGCCGGCGCGCTGGGTGTCGTAGCTCTCCAGGGCTTGCGTGACCTGGTCCACCAGCGCGTTCAGCTCGCTCAGCAGCCAGCGGTCCAGGACCGTGCGGTCCGCCGGGGCCGGGTCGGCCGCGGACGGCGCCCAGTTCGACGTACGGGCGTACAGGGCCTGGAAGGCGACCGTGTTCCAGTACGTGAGGAGCGTCTTGCGGACGACCTCCTGGATCGTGTTGTGGCCGACGCGGCGCGCCGCCCACGGGGAGCCGCCCGCCGCCATGAACCAGCGGACCGCGTCCGCGCCGTGCTGGTCCATGAGGGGGATGGGCTGAAGGATGTTGCCCAGGTGCTTGGACATCTTGCGGCCGTCCTCGGCGAGGATGTGGCCCAGGCAGACCACGTTCTCGTACGACGACTTGTCGAAGACCAGGGTGCCGACCGCCATCAGCGTGTAGAACCAGCCACGGGTCTGGTCGATGGCCTCGGAGATGAACTGCGCCGGGTAGCGGCTCTCGAAGAGCTCCTTGTTCTTGTACGGGTAGCCCCACTGCGCGAACGGCATCGAACCCGAGTCGTACCAGGCGTCGATGACCTCCGGGACGCGGTACGCCTCCAGTTGGCAGTTCTCGTGCGAGCAGGTGAACGTGATCTCGTCGATGAACGGGCGGTGCGGGTCGAGGCCCGAGAGGTCGGTGCCGGCGAGCTCGCCGAGCTCGGTGCGGGAGCCCACGCAGGTGAGGTGGCCGTCCTCGCAGCGCCAGATCGGCAGCGGGGTGCCCCAGTAGCGGTTGCGGGACAGCGCCCAGTCGACGTTGTTGTTCAACCAGTCGCCGAAGCGGCCGTTCTTGACGGAGTCCGGGAACCAGTTGGTCTTCTCGTTCTCCTGGAGCAGCCGGTCCTTGATGGCGGTCGTGCGGATGTACCAGGACGGCTGCGCGTAGTAGAGCAGCGCGGTGTGGCAGCGCCAGCAGTGCGGGTAGCTGTGCTCGTACGGGACGTGCCGGAAGAGCTTGCCGCGGGCGGCCAGGTCCTCGGTGAGCGTCTCGTCGGCCTTCTTGAAGAAGACCCCGCCGACCAGCGGCAGGTCCTCCTCGAAGGTGCCGTCGGGGCGGACCGGGTTCACGACCGGCAGGCCGTACGCCTTGCAGACCAGGAGGTCGTCGGCGCCGAAGGCGGGCGACTGGTGGACCAGACCCGTACCGTCCTCGGTCGTCACGTACTCGGCGTTGACGACGTAGTGCGCCTCGGCCGGGAAGTCGACGAGGGTGAACGGGCGCTCGTAGGTCCAGCGCTCCATCTCGCGGCCGGTGAAGCTCTCGCCGGTGGTCTCCCAGCCCTCGCCCAGCGCCTTCTCGACGAGCGGCTGCGCGACGACGAGCTTCTCCTCGCCATCGGTCGCGACGACGTAGGTGACGTCGGGGTGCGCGGCGACGGCGGTGTTGGAGACCAGGGTCCAGGGGGTGGTCGTCCAGACGAGGAGGGAGGCTTCGCCGGCCAGCGGGCCGGAGGTGAGGGGGAAGCGGACGAAGACCGAGGGGTCGACGACCGTCTCGTACCCCTGGGCCAGCTCGTGGTCGGAGAGGCCGGTGCCGCAGCGGGGGCACCAGGGGGCGACGCGGTGGTCCTGGACCAGGAGGCCCTTGTTGAAGATCTCCTTCAGCGACCACCACACCGACTCGACGTACTCGGGGTCCATCGTGCGGTACGCCTCGTCGAGGTCGACCCAGTAGCCCATGCGGGTCGTGAGCTCGGTGAAGGCGTCCGTGTGGCGGGTCACGGACTCACGGCACTTGGCGTTGAACTCGGCGATGCCGTACGCCTCGATGTCCTTCTTGCCGTTGAAGCCCAGCTCCTTCTCGACCGCGAGCTCGACCGGCAGTCCGTGGCAGTCCCAGCCGGCCTTGCGGCCGACGTGGTAGCCCTGCATGGTCCGGAAGCGGGGGAAGACGTCCTTGAAGACGCGGGCCTCGATGTGGTGGGCGCCGGGCATGCCGTTGGCGGTGGGCGGGCCCTCGTAGAAGACCCACTCGGGACGGCCCTCGGACTGTTCGAGGCTCTTGGCGAAGACCTTGCTGTCGCGCCAGAAATCGAGCACGGCGTGCTCCAGCGCGGGCAGGTCGACCTGGGCGGGTACCTGGTGGTACTGCGGCGATGTCATGGGCGGACTTCCTCCGGCGGACGTTTTCCACTTCCGTCGGAGGGACGAGGGCCTCATCGGCTCCCGCGGTACCACCCTCCTTGACCCCGGGCGTGCGCCCGTGGCCCCCTCATTGGGGCGCGATGCCGGTTCTACTTGCCCTGCGGGCGTTCTTCCGACGGCTCCGGGTGATCTTCACGACGCGCTCGCCCCCGGGCTTCCACCGTCCCCGGGTCGCTCCTGGCTGCGTACGACGCTACTCGTCCCATCCACGCCTCTCGCTGAGGCCAGTGTACGGGCCCGTACGGGGGACGGCCGACCGGTTTAACGCGGGGGGCGGGGCGTGACCCGAATGGCCAGACGGAGGCTTTCGGAGTCCGGGCGGGCGGCCCGGAGGCGGATTACCCGGCCGTGAGCTGGGCACAACGGATGCAGGCAGGTCCGGAACCGGACGTGGGGAGGAGCGATTCGGCGGCGTGCCCCGTTGCCGCGGCGCTGGGGTCGATTTATCGTCCCAGCACGATTCGCGTGCAAGATCACAATATGTGAAGGGGCCGCGGCCATGGTGGCGAAGAAGACCGCCGCAAAGAAGACGGCGTCAGCCGGATCCACGGGCGCGGCAGCCGGAGAGACGGGTGGCGACGCGGGAATGGAGACCGTCCCGGAGGCCGGTGCGGCCGGGACCGCGGTGAAGAAGGCCGCCGCGAAGAAGACCGCGGCGAAGAAGCCCGCCGCCGAGAAGGCACCTGCGAGGAAGAGCGCAGCCAAGAAGGCTTCGAAGAAGGCCGCCGACGCGGCCGAGGTGGCGGCCGAGGCCGCCGGGAAGACAGGAGCCCACACGGTGGTAGCCAAGAAGAGCGCGGCCCGGACCCGCACGGCCGGCACGGGCGCGGGGCCCCTGCCCCCGGCCCGCGGGGGCGTAACGACGGCCCCCGGCGAGCTGGCGGTCCGGCCGGGCGAGGACCCCTGGACGCCGGAGGAGGTCGCCGACGCGCGGGCCGAGCTGAGCAGCGAGACCATGCGGCTGCGCAGCGAGCTGGAGGCCGCGAGCGCCGCGCTCGCCGGGCTGATGCGCGACTCCGGCGACGGCGCGGGTGACGACGAGGCGGACACGGGCACCAAGAACATCACCCGTGAGCACGAGATGTCGCTCGCCGCCAACGCCCAGGAGATGCTGGACCAGACCGAGCGGGCGCTGGCCCGGCTCGACGCCGGGACGTACGGATTGTGCGAGATCTGCGGCAATCCGATCGGCAAGGCGCGCATGCAGGCGTTCCCGCGCGCCACGCTCTGTGTCGAGGACAAACAGAAGCAGGAGCGACGAGGCTGATCCCCGGCGGTGTGTCGTACCCTCGTCCTCAGTCAGGAACCTAGGTTGAGGGATTCACGTGGCAGAGGCGGAGCGCATCATCGGTACGCCGGACATCCCCGATGCTGAGGGGGCCGAAGGGGACGAGACCGCGGACCGGGCCGACGACCGGGGCGGGGAGACCGCCCCGAACAAGGGCAGGCGGAAGGTCGCGGTGCTCTTCGTCGTGGCCGTGTTCGCCTACCTCGTCGACCTGATCAGCAAGATGATCGTGGTCGCCAAGCTGGAGCACCACGAGCCGATCGAGCTCATCGGGGACTGGCTGCAGCTCAGCGCGATCCGTAACGCGGGTGCCGCGTTCGGTATCGGTGAGGCGTTCACCATCATCTTCACATTCATCGCGGCGACCGTCATCGTGGTGATCGCCCGGCTCGCGCGCAAGCTCTACAGCCTGCCGTGGGCCATCGCGCTCGGCCTGCTGCTCGGCGGTGCGCTCGGCAACCTCACCGACCGCATCTTCCGCGCCCCCGGCGTCTTCGAGGGCGCGGTGGTCGACTTCATCGCCCCCGCCCACTTCGCCGTTTTCAACCTCGCCGACTCCGCGATCGTCTGCGGCGGCATCCTGATCGTGATCCTTTCCTTCAAGGGCCTGGACCCCGACGGCACCGTGCACAAGGACTGACGGGCGCAAGGCATACTCGACAGGTGAGTACGTATCCCGAGGTCCGCACCCTGCCCGTACCCGACGGTCTGGAGGGCGAGCGTGTCGACGCCGCCATCTCCCGGATGTTCGGTTTCTCCCGCACCAAGGCCGCCGAGCTGGCAGCCGCCGGGAAGGTGCAGGTGGACGGCTCGGTGGTCGGGAAGTCCGAGCGGGTCCAGGGCGGTGCCTGGCTGGAAGTGGAGATGCCGCAGGCTCCCGCTCCGGTGCAGATCGTCGCCGAGCCCGTCGAGGGCATGGAGATCGTGCACGACGACGACGACATCGTCGTGATCGTGAAGCCGGTCGGCGTCGCCGCCCATCCCAGCCCCGGCTGGACCGGCACGACCGTCATCGGCGGTCTGGCCGCGGCCGGGTACCGGATCTCGACGTCCGGCGCGGCCGAGCGCCAGGGCATCGTCCACCGCCTCGACGTCGGCACCTCCGGCCTGATGGTCGTCGCCAAGTCCGAGCGGGCCTACACCCTGCTGAAGGCGCAGTTCCGCGACCGGGTCGTGGAGAAGAAGTACAACGCGCTGGTGCAGGGCCACCCGGACCCGATGAGCGGCACCATCGACGCCCCCATCGGGCGCCACCCCAACCACGACTACAAGTGGGCCGTCACCGCCGAGGGCAAGCCCTCCGTGACGCACTACGACCTCATCGAGGCCTACCGCTCCGCCAGCCTCCTGGACATCAAGCTGGAGACGGGCCGTACGCACCAGATCCGGGTGCACATGTCCGCCCACCGCCACCCCTGCGTCGGTGACCTCACCTACGGCGCCGACCCGACGATGGCCAAGCGCCTGGGCCTGACCCGGCAGTGGCTGCACGCCGTCCGGCTCGGCTTCGAGCACCCGTCCGACGGCAGCTGGGTGGAGTTCACCAGCAGCTACCCGGACGACCTCCAGCAGGCCCTGGACAAGATCGCGGCAGAGAGCGAATGACCGGCGCGCCCGCCCCGTACACCACGCGTACCGCCGTCGGTGAGCAGGACCTCGCGGCCTGCTTCCTGGTCCGCAAGGACGTCTTCGTCGGCGAGCAGGACGTGCCCGAGGAGATCGAGTACGACGAGTACGACGCGGTCGCCCTGCATGTGATCGCCCTCGCGGCGGACGGCTCGGCGCTCGGCACCGGACGGCTGCTGCACGGCCCGGCCGCCGCCGCGAAGACCGGCGGCGACCCGGCCGTCGGCTCGCTCGGCAGGCTCGCGGTGACCAGAGCGGCACGCGGCCTCGGGGTCGGCGCCGCACTGGTCCGGGCCATCGAGGACGCGGCCCGTGAGCTCGGTCTGGCCGCCGTCGACCTGCACGCCCAGACCCATGCGCTCGGCTTCTACGAACGCCTCGGCTATGAGGCGTACGGCCCCGAGTTCCCGGACGCGGGCATCCCCCACCGGGCGATGCGCCGCCCCCTGCGGGACTGAGGCGCCGGGGAAGCCGGCCTTGCTCCGGCATCCCCCACCGGGGCCACGCGCCGTTCGACGGCACATCGCGAGGGGCGGCGTGCGGGCGGGGAGCGCCCCGCGGAGTGATCACCGCCTTGGCGCCGCGCGGCGGGGCGGGCGTGATCCGGTCCGGTCTCCCGCCAGTGCAGCGGGCGCCCGTGCGCGCCCCGTACCTCGATCCGGCCCTTGACCGAGTGGTCCGGGGTCAGCGGCGCGCCCGCCTCGCCACCAGGAAGGCGCCCTGGTTCCGCAGGGACGCGATCGAGGCGTCCGCCCAGCGCTCCGAGACGGACGGGAACGCACGCCGCATGCTGCCCGCCCCGAGGAGGCAGCGGAAGGGGTTCGACCGGAGATACGCCACAGATACATCGGAGGAATGTTGGTCAGGGGGGGCGGGAATCAGGGGGTGTTGTCTGGATTGCGGGCCTTGCGTGACAGGCTTTGACCCCAGATCCGCCGATCACAGAGGCCGGATCCGCCGATCGTGGAGGTCGGCGCCCCGTGCTCCGGAAGGCATCCCGTGGACCAAATGGCACTGCTCCTCCTGCTGTTGCTCGGGGCTGTGGTCACGGTGCCGCTGGGCGAGCGTCTCGGGCTGCCCGCGCCGGTGCTGATGACGCTCGCCGGGGTCGGCATGGCCTTCCTCAGCTTCGTACCGAATGTGGACATCCCGCCCGAGATCATCCTTCCGGCACTGCTGCCGCCGCTGCTCTACGCCTCCGTGCAGCGAACCTCCTGGCGGCAGTTCGCCGCCAACAAACGACCGATCTTTCTGCTGGCCGTGGCGCTGGTCTTCGTCACGACGGCCGCCGTCGCCGCGGTCGCCAACGCGATCGTCCCCGGGCTGCCCCTCGCCGCGGCCGTGGCGCTCGGCGCGCTCGTCGCCCCGCCCGACCCGGTCGCGGCGACCGCCGTCGCCGGTTCGGTCGGGCTGCCGCGCAGGCTCGTCTCCATCCTGGAGGGCGAGGGGCTGTTCAACGATGTGACCGCGATCGTGCTCTACCACGTGGCGATCGCAGCCGCGGTGAGCGGGAGCTTCTCGCTGCCGGAGGCCTTCGGGCTGCTGATCCTTTCCGCGGTGGTGGCCGTGGTGGTGGGCCTGGTGCTCGGCTGGCTCACCATCAAGCTCATGGGCCTGCTCGGCGACGCCACGCTCCAGGTCGGCCTCACCCTGCTGGTGCCGTTCGTGAGTTACGTGCTCGCGGAGGAGCTGATGGGCTCGGGCGTCCTTGCCGTCCTCACCACCGCGCTCTTCCTCGCCGAGCACACCGCCGACGCCGACGACGTCCTCGGCCGGCTCACCGGCCGCAGCTTCTGGGAGATCGTCGACACGCTCGTCACCGGGGTCGCCTTCGGACTGATCGGGCTCGAACTGCACAACGTCTTCGGCACGGCGGACGGTCGCGAACTCCAGCTGCTGGGCTGGGGACTCGCCGTGGTCGTGGTGGTCGTCGGCGTACGGCTGCTGTATCTGCTGCCCGCCACCTGGCTGGCCAAGCGGCTGCACACCCGGCGCGACGTCAGCGAGGAGATCCCCACCAGCTGGCGGGAGACCGTCGTCATGTGGTGGGCGGGGATGCGTGGGGTGGCCTCGGTCGCGCTGGCGTTGGCGATCCCGCTGAAGACGGACGACGGGAAGCCGTTCCCGGGCCGCGACGAGATCGTCTTCATCGCCTTCGCGGTGATCATGGCCACGCTCGTTGTCCAGGGGCTCACCCTGCCGTGGCTGGTCCGCAAGCTCCGGGTCAAGGCGGACACGGACGCCGAGGAGGCGCTGGAGAAGGACCTCGCGATCCGCGCCGCCAAGGCCGCGAAGCAGCGCCTCAAGGAGATCCAGGAGGTCGAGGAGTTCCCGGACGAGGTCACCGAGCGGCTCCAGCGGCTGGCGTACGACGTGGGGGCGCGGATCAGTCCCGACATGGTGGACGACGAGCGCCGCGAGGCGTACGCGAAGCGGGCCGAGCGCTTCAAGGCGGTCAGCCGCGTCCAGCGCGAGATGATGTCGGCCGCCCGCCACGCGGTGCTGTCGGCCCGCAACGAGGCCGGGGCGGACCCGGAGATCGTCGACCGGGTGCTGCGGCAGCTGGACGTCCACAGCCTGCGGTGAGGCGGTGAGGCGGTGACCGGCCTGGCCCCGGCCCGTTCTCCGGGGCCGGTCAGCCGCGTCCCGTGCGCGGGGACCTGACCCGGTCCGACGGCTTCTCGTGCGCGGGGCGGGACGGATGCGGCCAGCCGCTGTCCGGTGGCGGCGCCGCGGCCGCCGTCGCGACCTTCGGCAGCGCGTACGGGTGGTGGTCGCGCAGCCAGCCGATGAGCTGTTCCCGTACGGCACAGCGCACCGTCCAGATGTCGCTCGCGTCCTTCGCCGTGACCACCGCGCGGACCAGGATCGTCGACGGCGTGGTGTCGGTGACGGCCAGGGACCAGTCACGGCCGTCCCACGCGGCGCACTCGCCCAGGATGTCCCGCAGTTGCTCGCGCATCGCCTCGACCGGGGCCGAGTGGTCCAGGTGGAGGAAGACCGAGCCCGTCATCTGCGCGCCGCCGCGCGACCAGTTCTCGAACGGCTTGCTGGTGAAGTACGAGACCGGCATCGTGATCCGCCGCTCGTCCCAGGTCCGTACCGCGAGGAAGGTCAGCGTGATCTCCTCGATCGTGCCCCACTCGCCGTCCACCACCACCGTGTCACCGATGCGCACCATGTCACCGAAGGCGATCTGCAGCCCCGCGAAGAGATTGCCGAGCGTCGACTGGGCGGCCACGCCCGCCACGATGCCGAGCACACCGGCCGAGGCCAGCATCGAGGTGCCGAACGTACGCATCCCCGGGAACGTCAGCAGCATCGCGCCGACGGCGACCGTCGCGACGATCGCGGTGACCACCCGCTGGGCCAGCGTCACCTGGGTGCGGACCCGCCGGACGCGCGCCGGATCGGGGGTGTTCGCGGCGTATCTCGCGTAGAGGGAGTCGACGACGGCCGTCGCGATCCGCACCACCAGCCAGGCAGAGGCACCGATCAGTACCAGCGACAGGGTCTGACCGATCCCGGTCCGGTGGGCGGTGACCGCTTCGAGCCGGCTGTGGGTGTACGAGCCCAGCAGCAGTGCCGTGCCCAGCGTCAGCTGGAGCGGTATCCGGCAGTGCCGCAACAGCCCCCACAAAGGGGTGTCGGGGTGCCGGCCGTCGGCCCGTCTGAGCAGCAGATCGACCAGCCAGCCGACCAGCAGTGTGATCACGACCGAGCTGCCGACGACGATCAGTGGGCGCAGCAGGTTCTCCATGCCCCCGACCGTAGCTGGCACCATGGGACGCATGAACATCATGCTTTTCCACTCGACGTACGGTCTGCGCCCCGCGGTGCACGCGGCGGCCGGCCGGCTTCGCGCCGCCGGGCACGAGGTGCAGGTGCCCGACCTCTTCGAGGGGCGCACGTTCGAAACCGTCGAGGAGGGCCTGGCCTTCAAGGAAGAGGTGGGCAAGGACGAACTGCTCAGGCGGGCCGTCCTGGCCGCCGCGCCCTACTCCGACCGCGGCCTGGTGTACGCGGGTTTCTCGTTCGGCGCCTCCACCGCGCAGACCCTGGCGCTCGGCGACGAGAAGGCCCGCGGTCTGCTGATGTTCCACGGCACGTCGGACATTGCCGAGAACGCGTCCGTGGACGAGCTTCCGGTACAGCTGCATGTCGCCGACCCGGACCCCTTCGAGACGCACGACTGGCTGAACTCCTGGTACCTGCAGATGCGGCGGACCGGCGCCGACGTGGAGGTCTACCGCTATCCGGGCGCGGGCCATCTCTTCACGGACGCCGAACTGCCCGACTTCGACCAGGCGTCGGCCGAGCTGGCCTGGAAGGTCTCGCTCGGCTTCCTCGCCACGCTGTGAGGCGGTGAGGGGCCCCGCACCGCGCGGGGCCCCTGGCCGGATCAGCCCCGGTACGCGATCCAGCTGTCGCTCATCCGCTGGACCTGGCCCGCGGTGAACTGGGTCATGCACGAGTCGTAGGTGTAGTCCATGAAGTTGTGGATCGGGTCGACCCCGGTCTTGCTGGTGCAGGAGTCACGCCCGGTCGGGCACTCGTACGCGGGAGTCTTCTCGGCCGGGGTGTCGGAGACATAGTCGCCGTTGCCGTTACAGCCGCCCTGGAAGGTGTGGTAAAGCCCCATCCAGTGGCCGACCTCGTGGGTGGCGGTGTCGCCCTCGTTGTAGTTGGTGGCGGAGCCGCCGGGCAGCGAGGCGTCGAGCATGACGACGCCGTCGTCCGAGGGGTTGGACTTGTACGAGCTGGGGAATGTGGCCCAGCCCAGCAGGCCGCCGCCGAGGTTGGCGGTGTAGATGTTGAGGGCGTTAGCGCCGCCCTTGCGCAGCGAGGACTTCATGGCCTTCTCGGCGGCGGAGCCGGGGGAGACGCCGTCGTACCAGGAGCTGTTGTCCGTGTAGTCCGTGCCGGCCAGCGTGAACTGGAAGCCCGTGTCCGTGTTGCCCGAACCCTGCCCGCCGTAGGCGGCGTTCAGGACGTTCATCTGGCTGCTGATCGCGGCGGCGCTGAGCTTGCCGGTCGTCCCGGAGTGCACGACGTGGAAGTACACCGGGATCGTCGCGCCCGCGGCGAGCGAGGAGCCGCTGACCCGGCGGTCCGCGAGTCTCTGCTTCAACTGCGCGTCCATGGCCTTGGCCTGGGCCGCGGAGAGTTCGTTGGGGTCCGCGGCGTGCGCGGTGCCCGAGGGGCGGGCCTCGCGCGCCGTGGCGTTGGTGCCGGCGTCGTCCGCGCACTTCTGGGCGGCGGAGGCGGAGATCCCGGAAGAAACTGCGGTGGCCGAGGCGGCGGAGCCGGAAGGAGCGGAGAGCGGTGCCAGGGCCAGGGTTCCGGCCAGGACGGCGGTGCCGATCGCACGGTTTCGCATACGCGGCGATATACGGACAAGAGCGCGCACGTGGACTCCTCGCGGATGTGTGGGAGAGGCATTTCCTCACCCGCCGCCGGGAGATTACGTGCGCATGTCAGGCCCTGAGGAGGAATGATCAAGCCCAATCGGATAAGCACCAAAGGGTGGAAAACGGAAGGAATCTTTCTCCGGGTTCCAGAGTTTGAGACGGTGGCGTAACCGTAAGCGTTACCCCGGCGGGTGGTGTGTCCCCATTCGATCCTCGGGACACACCACCCGCCGTAGCGACGCAATACGCCGTCAACATATGCGGAGGTGGCTGAAAATAGCCCCTCAGCGTACGGGGCCGTCCACCCGCTCGACCTTCTGCGTCCCGCTGAGCGTCCGGTAGGAACGCGTCCAGGCCGACGTGGCGTCCCGCTTCGTCCGGTCGGAGACGGCGTAGTAGTCCATCTGCGAGCGCTCGGCGGTCACGTCCAGGACGCCGTAGCCGTGCGAGTCCATGTCCACCCACTTCACATGGCGGTTGGCGGCCTTCACCGCGGCGGCCGCGACCAGCGAGACCGTCTGCGGTGCCACGTGCAGGATGTCGTCGATGTTGTCCGAGGTCACCGACGTCACCACGAACTCGGTGGCGGCCGAGTCGGAGAGCGGATACGTCGCCGCCTTCACCGGTACGTCGTTGGCCCAGGCCATGTGGATGTCACCGGTCAGGAAGACCGTGTTGGTGATCGACCGGTCCCGCAGGTGCGATATCAGCTCCTTGCGGTCGTCCGTGTAGCCGTCCCACTGGTCGACGTTGACGGCCAGACCCTCCTTGGGCAGCCCCAGCAACTCGGCCAGCGGCTCCAGCAGATGGGCCGGTAGGGAGCCGAACGCGACCGGCGAGATCATCACCGACGTGCCGACCAGCTTCCAGGTGGCGTCCGAGCCGGCCAGCCCCGACTTCAGCCAGTCCAGCTGCGCCCGCCCGGTGATGCTGCGCTCCGGGTCGTCGACCGCGCCGCTGCCGATCCCCGCCTGCTGGGAGCGGAAGCTGCGCAGGTCGAGGAGGTGGAGGTCGGCCAGGTTGCCGAAGCGCAGCCGGCGGTAGACGGTGCCCTCGGTGGAGGCGCGGACCGGCATCCACTCGAAGTACGCCTGCTTGGCGCCCGCGACCCGGTCCGCCCAGGCGCCCTCGGTGCCCGGCGTGTGGTTCTCTGCCCCGCCCGACCAGGTGTCGTTGGCGAACTCGTGGTCGTCCCAGATCGCGATCACCGGGTGCGTGGCGTGCAGCGTCTGGAGGTCGGGGTCCGTCTTGTACGTGGCGTGCCGGGTGCGGTAGTCGGCGAGGGTGAGGATCTCGTGGACCGGCTGGTGCTGCCGTACGACGTACTTCGCGGCCGGGTAACTTCCCGACGCGTACTCGTAGATGTAGTCGCCGAGGTGGAGCACCGCGTCGAGGTCGGCGCGGGCGGCGAGGTGGCGGTACGGGGAGAAGTACCCGGCCTCCCAGTTGGCGCACGACACCACGCCGAAGCGCACGCCGGGTGTGGCGGCACCGGCCGGGGGAGCCGTCCGGGTGCGGCCGGCCGGGGAGAGCGTCTGCGTGCCCTCGCCCGCCGAGAAGCGGAACCAGTACGCGGTGGCGGGAACCAGGCCCCGCACATCGGCCTTGACCGTGTGGTCGGACGCGGCCTTCGTGACGGTCGTGCCCCGGGCGACGACCCGGGCGAAGTCCTTGTCCTCGGCGACCTCCCAGCGCACCGCCGTGTCGGCGCCGCGGCCCGACCCGGGCACCGCGTCCGGGGACGGGGTGACACGGGTCCAGAGCAGGATGCCGTCGGGCAGGGGATCGCCGGAGGCGACGCCGTGCAGGAAGGCGGGGCCGTCGGCGGCGAGGGCGGCGGTGGCGGAGCCCAGCACGGGGGCCGCGACGGCGGTGGCGGCAGCGGCCTTGACGACCGTGCGGCGGCTGGGGGCGGAGAGTGGCGAGGAATCACGTCGACTGGTCACGGCGCAGAACCCTACTGACCGGTAAGCCGAACGGGCAGGCGAATTCAGGAAGTTCGCCTGCCCGTCGGGGAGCCGCTGCCAGGGTGTCGCCGGTCGGTCAGCCCTTCAGCGCGGCCGTGATCGCGGTGTTGAAGGCCTCCACCGTCATCGGGGCGTTCTCGCTCTGGCCGTCGGTGAGCGTCTTGCCGTCCATCTTCAACGTCGGGGTGCCCCGCACGCCGCTGTCGTCGAACGCCGCCGACATCTTCATCGCCCAGCTGTCGAACGTGCCGTCCTCGACGTCCTTCTGGAAGGCGGCGTTGCCCTTCAGGGCGTCCACCGAGTCGGCGACCTTGATCAGGTAGGAGTCGTCCTTGAACTTGTCGTCGGTCTCCTCCGGGTGGTATTTCGCGGAGTAGAGCGCGGCCTTGTAGTCGAGGAAGGCATCCGGGCTGACGTCGAGCGCCGCACCGAGCGCGCTCAGTGCGTTCTTCGAGCCCTCGCCGTCGGACATGTTGTCGATGAACGTGGCACCGACGTACTTGATCTTGTACTTTCCGGCGTCGACGTCCTTGCGCACCGTCTCGCCGATGGCCTGCTCGAACGTTCCGCAGATCGGGCAGCGCGAGTCCTCGTACAGCTCCAGGGTCTTCTTGGCGGTGGACTTGCCGATGACGACGGTGGTGCCGTCCTTGCCCGAGGTGTTCTTGGGCGCGGTCACGTTCTTCGCGTCCTTGGCCGCCTCCCAGTTGGACGGCTTGTTCAGCTGCATGACGCCCCAGGCGGCAGCACCCACGACGGCCAGCACGCCGACGATCGAGACGCCGACGATGATCTGCCGGCGGGTCTTGTCCTTCTTGGCCTGGCGCTCGCGCTCGGCGCGCAGACGCTCGCGGGCCGCCGCCTTGTTGGCCTGGGTGTTGCGCTTGCTCATGTCCGTATCTCCATGGTGTGAGTGGCGTGTCGTAGGGGATGTGCGTGCTCAGGCGATGGCGAAGGCCGAGCGCGGCGGTCCCCTCCGTCCCACGGAGTGCACGAGCAGGCGGGCGTGTACGAGCGGGTGCGGGCCATGTCCGGCAGGCCGCATCCGGCGGCGGGCCGGGCGGCGGGCCGTGCCGACCACGGCGACCGCGATCAGCAGCGGCCGGAACGCCAGGACGGCGGCCGCCTCCAGCAGACCGGCCAGCGCGGACTCGCCCCGCCGGAGCCAGGCCGCGGCGAGCAGGCCGACCGAGACATGGGCGGCGAGCAGCAGCCACGGCACCGCGGGGCCGGGCGAAGCCAGCAGCGCGGCCGTCGTGTGCCCGGCATCGGTCACCGAGGCGAACGGGTCGGCCTCGGCACCGGTCGGCGCCGCACCGGCGCCGACCATGCCGCCGCACAGCACGTCGACGCCGACCGAACGCAGCGGCCCCGCGATCGGGCCGCCGGCCGCGCCGTAACAGACATGCTGACCGGTGGTGAAGACGGTGTCGGCGGCCAGCTCCAGCGGGACCAGCAGCCCGGCGATCGCCCCGAAGCCGCGCTCCCGGCCGGCCAGGGCGTACGCCACGGCGAACACCACGCCGGCCAGCAGGGCGACGGCGGTCAGCGGCAGCGGGACCCGGGAGAGCAGCACATGGGAAGCAGCGGAGAGCGTCACGACAAGCGCTGTGAAAAGCGCCGCGCGAACGACTCTGAGCTGCTTCCCGGATATGTCCATCGCCGAGGAGTGTCGCATGCGAACCTGTAAGTGAGCCCTAAAGGGATGGGGCCGATGGGATCAGAGCCCCGGAATGCGGCCGTTGCGGAAGAGGTCCACGAAGATCTGGTGGTCGGCGCGGGCCCTGGCGCCGTAGCTGTGGGCGAAGTCCACCAGCAGTTCGGCGAAGCCCTCCTCGTCGGCCGCGATCGCCGCGTCGATCGCCCGCTCGGTGGAGAACGGCACCAGCGAGTGACCGCTCTCGTCATCGGCCGCGGAGTGCATCGTCGCCGTCGCCCGGCCGAGATCGGCTACTACCGCCGCGATCTCCTCTGGCTCGTCGATGTCGGACCAGTCCAGATCGACCGCGTACGGTGACACCTCGGCGACCAGCTGCCCCGCCCCGTCCAGCTCGGTCCAGCCGAGCCACGGGTCGGCGTGCGCCTGCAGGGCGCGCTGCGAGATCACGGTGCGGTGGCCCTCGTGCTGGAAGTACTCGCGCACCGCCGCGTCGGTGATGTGCCGGGAGACCGCGGGGGTCTGTGCCTGCTTGAGGTAGATCACCACATCGTTCTCCAGGGCGTCGCTGTTGCCCTCCAGAAGGATGTTGTACGAGGGGAGCCCGGCCGAACCGATCCCGATGCCGCGACGGCCGACGACATCCTTCACCCGGTACGAGTCGGGGCGGGTCAGGCTCGACTCCGGCAGCGTCTCCAGATAGCCGTCGAACGCCGCCAGTACCTTGTAGCGCGTCGCCGCGTCCAGGTCGATCGAGCCGCCGCCCGGCGCGAACCGGCGCTCGAAGTCCCGGATCTCCGTCATCGAGTCCAGCAGCGAGAACCGGGTCAGCGACCGGGCGTCGCGCAGCGCGCCCAGCAGCGGGCCCTCGGCCGTGTCCAGCGTGAAGGGCGGCACCTCTTCATTCTTGACGCCCGTGGCCAGCGCGTGGACCCGCTCGCGGTAGGCCGCCGCGTAGACCCGGACCAGCTCGCTGATCTGGTCGTCGCCCAGCGCCTTCGCGTACCCGATCAGGGCGACGGAGGCGGCGAACCGCTTGAGGTCCCAGGTGAACGGGCCGACGTACGCCTCGTCGAAGTCGTTCACGTTGAAGATCAGCCGGCCGTTGGCGTCCATGTACGTGCCGAAGTTCTCCGCGTGCAGATCGCCGTGGATCCACACCCGGCCGGTCCGCTCGTCCAGGTACGGGCCGCCGTGCCGCTCCCGCTCCAGGTCGTTGTAGAACAGGCACGCCGTGCCCCGGTAGAAGGCGAAGGCCGAGCCCGCCATCTTGCGGAACTTGACCCGGAAGGCAGCCGGATCGGCAGCCAGCAGCTCCCCGAAAGCGGTGTCGAAGACCTCAAGAATCTGCTCCCCGCGCTCTGCTGCGCCGGTCTGCGCTTCCGACATCTCTGGGTGCCTCCTGGTACCTGACGTGCATGACAGACGTGCATGACAAATGGGACGGGCGTCTCAGCCCTACAACGCGCGACCGTACCCGGGAGTGCCCGTCGTCCGTGACCTCGAAGACGTAGACTTCCACGCTGTCCCCCCAGCCCGCCAAAGCCGTTTCCCGGAGGCACAGCGCCGTGACCAAGCCGCCCTTCACGCACCTTCACGTCCACACCCAGTACTCGCTGCTGGACGGTGCCGCGCGGCTCAAGGACATGTTCGCTGCCTGCAATGAAATGGGCATGTCGCACATCGCGATGACCGACCACGGCAACCTGCACGGGGCCTACGACTTCTTCCACTCGGCGAAGAAGGCGGGCGTCACTCCGATCATCGGCATCGAGGCGTACGTCGCCCCGGAGTCGCGCAAGCACAAGCGGAAGATCCAGTGGGGCCAGCCGCACCAGAAGCGTGACGACGTCTCGGGTTCGGGCGGTTACACCCACAAGACGATCTGGGCGGCGAACAGCACCGGGCTGCACAACCTCTTCAAGCTGTCCTCGGACGCGTACGCCGAGGGCTGGCTGCAGAAGTGGCCACGCATGGACAAGGAGACCATCGCCCAGTGGTCCGAGGGCCTGATCGCGTCCACCGGCTGCCCCTCGGGCGAGGTGCAGACCCGGCTGCGGCTCGGCCAGTTCGACGAGGCGGTCCAGGCCGCCTCCGACTACAAGGACATCTTCGGCGAGGGCAAGTACTTCCTGGAGCTGATGGACCACGGCATCGAGATCGAGCGCCGGGTCCGTGACGGGCTCCTCGAAATCGGCAAGAAGCTGAACATCCCGCCGCTGGTGACCAACGACTCGCACTACACCTACGCGCACGAGGCCACCGCGCACGACGCCCTGCTCTGCATCCAGACCGGCAAGAACCTCTCCGACCCGGACCGCTTCCGCTTCGACGGCACCGGCTACTACCTCAAGACGACCGACGAGATGTACGGCGTCGACTCCTCCGACGCCTGGCAGCAGGGCTGCGCCAACACCCTGCTGGTCGCGGAGCAGATCGACACCACCGGCATGTTCGAGAAGCGCGACCTGATGCCGAAGTTCGACATCCCGGACGGCTACACGGAGATCACCTGGTTCCAGGAAGAGGTCCGCGTCGGGATGAACCGGCGCTTCCCGGGGGGTGTCCCCGAGGACCGGCAGAAGCAGGTCGAGTACGAGATGGACATCATCATCCAGATGGGGTTCCCGGGGTACTTCCTGGTCGTCGCCGACTTCATCATGTGGGCGAAGAACAACGGCATCGCGGTCGGCCCCGGCCGAGGCTCCGCCGCAGGTTCGATCGTGGCGTACGCGATGGGCATCACCGACCTCGACCCGATCGAGCACGGGCTGATCTTCGAGCGGTTCCTCAACCCCGAGCGCGTCTCCATGCCCGATGTCGACATCGACTTCGACGAGCGCCGGCGCGTCGAAGTGATCAGGTACGTGACGGAGAAGTACGGCGCCGACAAGGTCGCCATGATCGGCACGTACGGAAAGATCAAGGCGAAGAACGCCATCAAGGACTCCGCCCGGGTCCTCGGCTACCCCTACGCCATGGGCGACCGGCTCACCAAGGCCATGCCCGCCGACGTCCTCGGCAAGGGCATCGACCTCAACGGCATCACCGACCCCAAGCACCCGCGCTACAGCGAGGCGGGCGAGATCCGGGGGATGTACGAGAACGAGCCGGACGTCAAGAAGGTCATCGACACCGCGAAGGGCGTCGAGGGCCTGGTCCGGCAGATGGGCGTGCACGCCGCCGGCGTCATCATGTCCAGCGAGCCGATCGTCGACCACGCCCCGATCTGGGTGCGGCACACCGACGGTGTCACCATCACGCAGTGGGACTACCCGCAGTGCGAGTCGCTCGGCCTGCTGAAGATGGACTTCCTCGGCCTGCGAAACCTCACCATCATGGACGACGCCGTGAAGATGGTGGAGTCCAACAAGGGCGTCAAGCTGGACCTGCTGGGCCTCCCGCTGGACGACCCCAAGACGTACGAGATGCTCTGCCGCGGTGACACGCTCGGCGTGTTCCAGTTCGACGGCGGCCCGATGCGCTCCCTGCTGCGCCAGATGCAGCCCGACAACTTCGAGGACATTTCCGCCGTCTCGGCCCTGTACCGGCCGGGCCCGATGGGAATGAACTCGCACACGAACTACGCCGAGCGCAAGAACGGCCGCCAGGAGATCACCCCGATCCACCCGGAGCTGGAGGAGCCCCTCAAGGAGGTCCTCGGCCTCACCTACGGCCTGATCGTGTACCAGGAGCAGGTGCAGAAGGCCGCCCAGATCGTCGCCGGATACTCGCTCGGCGAGGCCGACATCCTGCGCCGCGTGATGGGCAAGAAGAAGCCTGAGGAGCTGGCGAAGAACTTCGTCCTCTTCGAGGCGGGGGCCAAGGAGAAGGGCTTCTCCGACGCCGCGATCAAGGCCCTGTGGGACGTTCTGGTCCCGTTCGCCGGATACGCGTTCAACAAGGCGCACTCCTCCGCGTACGGCCTGGTCACCTACTGGACCGCGTACCTCAAGGCGAACTACCCCGCCGAGTACATGGCGGCGCTGCTGACCTCGGTCAAGGACGACAAGGACAAGTCGGCCGTCTACCTCAACGAGTGCCGCCGCATGGGCATCAAGGTGCTGCCGCCCAATGTGAACGAGTCCCTGTCGAACTTCGCCGCCCAGGGCGACGACGTGATCCTCTTCGGCCTCACCGCCGTGCGCAACGTCGGCCAGAACGTCGTCGACTCGATCATCCGGTGCCGCAAGGCGAAGGGAAAGTACAGCTCGTTCCCCGACTTCCTCGACAAGGTCGAAGCGGTCGTCTGCAACAAGCGCACCGTCGAATCGCTGATCAAGGCCGGCGCCTTCGACGAGATGGGCCACACCCGCAAGGGTCTGGTCGCCCACCACGAACCGATGATCGACAACGTGGTGCAGGTCAAGCGCAAGGAGGCAGAGGGCCAGTTCGACCTCTTCGGCGGCATGGGCGAGGAGGAGAGCGACGAGCCGGGCTTCGGGCTCGACGTGGAGTTCTCCGACATCGAGTGGGAGAAGTCCTACCTGCTGGCCCAGGAGCGCGAAATGCTCGGCCTGTACGTCTCCGACCACCCGCTCTTCGGCCTGGAACACGTGCTGTCGGACAAGGCCGATTCCTCGATCTCCCAGCTGACCGGCGGCGAGCACGCCGACGGCGCCGTCGTCACCGTCGGCGGCATCATCTCCGGCCTCCAGCGCAAGATGACCAAGCAGGGCAACGCCTGGGCCATCGCCACCGTCGAGGACCTGGCCGGTTCCATCGAGTGCATGTTCTTCCCGGCCACCTACCAGCTGGTCTCCACCCAGCTCGTCGAGGACACCGTCGTCTTCGTCAAGGGACGCCTCGACAAGCGGGAGGACGTGCCCCGGCTGGTCGCCATGGAGATGCAGGTCCCCGACATCTCGTCGGCCGGCACCAACGCCCCCGTGGTCCTCACCATCCCCACCGTCAAGATCACCCCGCCCATGGTCAGCCGCCTCGGCGAGGTCCTCAGCAGCCACCGGGGGGACACCGAGGTACGGATCAAGCTTCAGGGCCCCCGCAAGACCACGGTGCTCCGGCTCGACCGGCACCGGGTCAAGCCCGACCCGGCGCTCTTCGGCGACCTGAAGGTGCTGCTCGGCCCGTCCTGCCTGGCCGGCTGAGCCGGCTCTCCCCGGCAGACGTACGAGAGGGGCGCCCCGCGAAAGCGGGAGCGCCCCTCTCGGTCATCGGGCCGCAGTCCGGACCGCAGACGGCTCCGGTCAGTTGTGGCCGAAGCGCCGCTGGTGCTTACGGGCAACATCAGAAGGGCTGCCCTGGGCCTGCGACTGAGGCTGTATCTGCGACTCGTACGCGGTCGTCTTCGCCTCTTCCGCGCCGCGCTCCGTGCCGGACGCGCGGTTCTGCTGGCTGCCCTGCTTGCGGTTCTTGTTCTTGGCCATGGTCTTCCTCCTATGGGGACTCTCGGGGCCAGGACCGCGTTCAGATTCACATGCCGGGGCAACCCGTGCATTTTGGATCATTACCGTGCGTAGTGGAGGTGCTGGGCGCGTAGTTTCCCGGTTCCGCCACGCCGATGATCGAGTTCCGGCCGTCAACCCCTGCGCGGTCGGGCAGACTCGAAGGAAACCCTTGGCAAAGACCGCACCCGAACTTCTGGAAGAGGGTGGATCGCGTGGACCGTTGCGTCGTCCTGGTGGACGCCGGCTACTTGCTGGGCGCAGCCGCGAGCCTGCTGGCAGGAGAACCGGCCCGTTCCCGCATCACGGTCGACCACGCGGCCCTCATCCGGGGCCTGCGCGAGCGGGCCGAGGCCGATACGGAGCAGCCGCTGCTGCGGATCTACTGGTTCGACGGCGCCCCCGACCGGGTGCCGCAGCCCGAGCACCGCAGGCTGCGCGTGATGCCCCGGGTCACCGTCCGGCTCGGGGCCCTGACCCGCAGCGACGGACGCTGGGCCCAGAAGGGCGTCGACGCCGCGATGCACGCCGAGCTCACCGAACTGGCCAGGAACCGGGCCTGCTCCGACGTGGTGCTGGTGACCGGCGACGGCGATCTGCTGCCCGGTCTGATGTCGGCCAAGGAACACGGCGTCGCCGTCCATCTGTGGGCCGTCCAGGCCGCCGACGGCGACTACAACCAGTCCGAGGACCTGGTCGCCGAGGCCGACGAGCGAAGGGTGCTCGACCGGGCCTGGATCACCCAGGCGGTACGGGCCAAGGAGACCGGCGGCGTCTGCGCCCCGCCCCCCGTGCCGCGCCCGGAGATCGCCGCGATCCTCTCCGCGCCGCTTCCCGAGGCAGCTCTCGCCGCCTCCGCCGAGCGTGCCTCGGAGGCCCAGGCGGCGGCCGCCGCGGCGCAGCCCGAGGAGAGCACCGTCACCGACCGCCCCGTGCCCGGCGGCCGGGGCGTTCCCACCCCCAAGGATCTGGCGGGCAGCCTGCGCGGCCCCGGTGTCCAGCCCGACCGGCACCTCCCGCAGCCGTCGCCCGCCGGCGCGACCCTGCGCTGGTCCTCCGACAAGAGCTGGGCGGAGCGCGGCGGACCGCTGGGCGAGCCCGCCGAGACCGCCTCGCTGCCGACACTGGCCCAGCTCACCAGCGCCGAGCAGCGCTGGGCGGACCGCGAGGAGGACATCACCACCGTCGGCGGTGACCCGTTCGAGGTGGGCCAGGTATTCGCCCGTCGCTGGATGGAGCGACTCCCGGAGACCGTCCATCTGCAGAAGCTGTCGACCATGTACCCGCGCATCCCGCACCGCATCGACGGCGAGCTGCTGCGCTACGCCGCCCGGTTCGGCCTGCTCGCCCACAAGGACGACCAGATCGACGAGCACGACCGCTACGCGATCCGGGCGGGATTCTGGCGGGAGATCGACGTACGGGCGGCGGCCGAGCACACCCCGGCGGCGGAGCGGACGAGCCCGTCCGCAGGCTGACGGCACAGCGGGGTCAGGGGCGGGCGACCCGGCCACCGGTCGCCGCGCCGGGGCCCGGCCCGCGTGGCCCCGGGCGAAATCCGGGGCATCCGACCCCGTACCCTCGTACCTCGTGAGTACGGGCACAGCACAGGCGCAGCCGGCGACCGGGACCGTGTGCGCGGTGCGTGATCTGGTCAAGACCTATCCCGCAGCCCGCGGCCGCCGCGGCACCCCCGCCACGCCCGAGGTGCGCGCCACCGACGGGATCAGCCTGGACGTGCGGCGCGGCGAGATCTTCGGCCTCCTCGGCCCCAACGGCGCCGGGAAGTCCACCCTGGTACGGCAGCTCACCGGGCTGATGCGCCCCGACTCCGGCAGCGTCACCGTGCTGGGCCACGACCTCGTACGCCACCCGGAGCGCGCCTCCCGGCTGATCGGCTACCTCGGGCAGGAGTCCACCGCCCTCGACGAGCTGACCGTCTCGCTCGCCGCCGAGACCACCGGACGGCTGCGCGGCCTCGCCGCGGCCGACGCCCGCGCCGAACGCGACGCCGTACTCGCCGAACTCGGCCTCACCGAGATCGCGGGACGCCCCCTGAAGAAGCTCTCCGGCGGACAGCGGCGGCTCGCCTGCTTCGCCGCCGCGCTGGTCGGCGAGCGGCCGGTGCTGCTGCTGGACGAGCCGACGACCGGCATGGACCCCGTCGCCCGGCGCGCCGTCTGGGCCGCCGTGGACCGGCGCCGGGCCGAGCGCGGTACGACGGTGCTGCTCGTCACCCACAACGTCATCGAGGCCGAGACCGTCCTCGACCGGGTCGCCGTGATCGAACACGGCAAGGTCATAGCCTGCGACACGCCCACCGGGCTCAAGGAACGCGTCGCGGGCGAGGTCCGGGTCGAGCTGGTGTGGCGCGAGCGGGCGCCCCTGGACGTTCCCGAGGTGGCCGCGCTGCGCGGCTCGGCCCAGGAGTCCGGGCGGCGCTGGGTGCTGCGGCTCGGTCCCGACGAGGCGCGGGCGGCGGTCGCCGCGGTGACCGGCGGCGCGGCCTTCGCCGCACTCGACGACTTCACGCTGGCGACACCCAGCCTGGAGGACGTCTATCTCGCGCTCGGCGGGGACGTGACCAAGGGGTTGGTGAAGTCATGACGGGGGTCGGCCAGGTGGCCGGGGGGACGGCCGGGGTCAGTGGGACGACCGGGTGCGGGTGCGTGGCCGGGCAGGGAACGAACAGGAGCAGCGCCAGGTGACGAGCATCGTTCCCGCGCACGCGGTGACCGGACCCGTCCCGGCCACGGAGGAAGGCCCCGGCGAAGGCTTCGACGGCGAGGGGGCGGCGCCCGCGCCGCTCGCCCCGAGGGCCCGGCTGTTCCCCTCGCTCGCGGCGGTCTACCGCGCCCAGCTGTCCAGGGCCAGGGTCGCCCGTATCCCGCTGCTCTTCGTCGCGACCTTCCAGTCGGTCGGGATCATGGTGCTGATGCGCGGGGTGGTCGACGGCGGCTCCGAGGCGCGGGCCGTCGTCGCCGGCTCCAGCGTCCTCGTCGTGGCCTTCGTCGCGCTCAATCTCCTCGCCCAGTACTTCGGGCAGCTGCGGGCAGGCGGCGGGCTCGACCACTACGCGACCCTGCCGGTGCCGCCCGCCTCGGTGGTGCTCGGTGCGGCCGGGGCGTACGCCTCCTTCACCGTGCCCGGCACGATCGTCACGGCGGTGGCCGGCAGCGTGATGTTCGGGCTGCCACTGACGCATCTGTGGGTGCTCGTCGCGGTCATCCCGCTCTCCGGGGCGGCGCTCTCCGGGCTGGGCGCGGCGCTGGGGCTGCTCGCGCCCCGGCAGGAGCTGGCCACGCTCCTCGGCCAGCTGGGCATGTCGGCGGCGCTGCTGCTCGGCGTGCTCCCCGGGGACCGGCTGCCGACGCCGGTCGGCTGGGCGCGCGATCTGCTGCCCTCGACCTACGGCGTCGAGGCGCTGGCCCGGTCCTTCGACGCACACCCGGACTGGGCGGTCGTCGTGCTGGACCTCGCCGTCTGTGCCGTGGTCGGCGTGCTCTCGCTGGCCGTGGCGACGTGGGCGTACCGCAGGGCAGCGGTCCGGTGAGGCGCGGCGCGGGGGCGCCTGGCACGATGGCACGGTGACCGCACCTCTGACGCCGCCTCACCGGCCCTCGTCCAACGATCCCTGGCAGACCCCGCCGAACTGGGGTGGCCCGGGGGGCTCCCACCTGATCGGTGCGCACCAGCAGGGAGGGCTGCCGGGAGCGCCCGAGGAGAAGGCCCTCGCGCCGGAACTGCGCAGGGCCGCGGTCGTCGCCGCTCTGGTGACCGTCTCGGGCGTCGCGCTCGGGCTCCTCTGGCTGTGGCTGGCGCCGAGGGTTCCGCTGATCTCCGACAGCACCGCCGTCTTCCTGAGCGACAGCGAGGGCGAGGAGGCGATGGGCGCCGACGGTACGTTCGTGCTGCTGGCCCTGGCCTTCGGGGCGGTCTCAGCGGCGCTGGTCTTCTGGTTCCAGCGGCGCGGCGGGATCGCTCTGGTGGTGGGGCTCGCGCTGGGCGGGCTGCTCGGTTCGCTGCTGGCCTGGCGGCTGGGGGTGTGGCTCGGGCCGACGCAGGACGTGGTCGCGCACGCGCGGGCGGTCGGCAAGGGCGTGGTCTTCGACGCGCCGCTCCAGCTGCGGGCGAAGGGGGCGCTGCTGGCGTGGCCGCTGGGGGCGATGGCGGTGCATCTCGCGTTGACCGCGATGTTCGGGCCGCGGGATCCGGAGCCGGAGTGGGGTGTCTTTCCAGGCGCTCCGGGTGCTCCGGGCGCTCCGGGGGCGTCGTCGCAGTCGCAGTCGCAGTCGCAGTCGTAGGGGTGCGGGTGCGGGTGGGCGGGCCGCTGCGCGGGGCGTGTCCCCTGCCCGCCCCTTCCCGGAACCGGGGCTCGCCGGACGGGCCGGAATGGGCGCGTGTGGGGCGAGCGGTGCCGGGCGGGCCGGAGCGGCTCAGCTTTCCCGGCCGATCTCCGCGAACACCGCCCCCGTCAGCGACGCCAGATCCATCGGGGAGAGTTCGACCTCCAGGCCCCGGCGCCCCGCCGAGACGCAGATCGTCTCGTGGGACCGTGCCGACGCGTCCAGTACCGTACGCAGCCGCTTCCGCTGGCCCAGCGGGGAGATGCCGCCCCTCACGTAACCGGTGGTGCGTTCGGCGGCCGACGGGTCGGCCATGGTGGCCCGCTTGCCGCCCACCGAGGCGGCCAGGGCCTTGAGGTCCAGTGAGCCGGCCACCGGGACGACCGCCACGGTCAGCGTGCCGTCGATGTCCGCGACCAGGGTCTTGAAGACCCGGTCGGGAGAGACGCCCAGTGCCTCGGCCGCCTCCTCGCCGTAGGAGGCCGAGGCCGGGTCGTGGTCGTAGGAGTGGACGGTGAACGCCGTGCCGGACGCGGTCAGGGCGACCGTTGCCGGGGTGCCGCCGGACTGTTGCTGCTTCTTGGGCTTCTTCGCCACGGGGAGCGGTCCTCGGTCGGTCGGTCTTCGGATCAGTTGGGGTGGGTCGGGGCGCGGGTCAGATCCACCGCGGGCAGGGACGGGAGATGGCGGATGACGGCGGCCTCGCGGCGCAGGAGCGTCAGTTCCTCGCGCAGCCGGGTCGCGGAGTCGGGCGCCTGGAGCAGCCGTTGCCTGGTCGGGACGTCCAGTACGGCCGCCGCCGCGACCAGGTACGAGACGACGGAGGGGTCGTCGGGCAGGTCCGCGCCGGTCGACAGTGACCGTTCGCTCGCCCCGGCCAGCCGCTTCTGGTAGCTGCGGAAGGCCCTCAGTACGCCCTCGGCGAGCGCCCCGGCCTCCTCGCCGGTCTCCTCGTCCAGCTCTTCGAGCTCGGCCGTCAGGAAGGGGCCGCTCGCCTCCACGGAGAGCAGCTTGACCCGGGTGGTGCCGGTGGCAAGGACCTCGAAGCTGCCGTCCGGCCGTTCCCGGATCTTCGCCGCGTCGGCGATGCAGCCGACCCGGTGGAAGGTCTGGGCCGGGTCGGGGCCGAAGCCGTCCGCGGGGCCGCGCTCTGCGGGGACGTTCACCGCGCCCGGCATTCCGGCGCCCGTCGGGGCGGTCTCGCGGCCGTCGCGGATCGCGACCACGGCGAACCGGCGGGGTTCGTCCTCGTCGGTCTTCAGGAGCTCGCGCATCATGGCGCGATAACGCTCCTCGAAGACGTTCAGCGGCAGCACGAGGCCGGGGAACAGCACCGCGTTCAGCGGGAACAGAGGCAGGCGAGCGGTGGTCACAACGGTCAAGCGTAATGGCCGCGGGCCCGGCCCCGGTCGGCCCGTCCCGGGATCGGTGCCGCGCAGGCCGTCCGGAGCCGTGTCTCGTCCCGCGCCTCCAGGAACCGGCCGAGCGGATCGTCGGAGACCGACGACCACGGGAACGACGCCGCATGGGGGCCGATCCGCCGGAACTGTTCCAGGGCCTCGTCCCAGCGCCCCCGGCCGACCAGCACGAACGCCAGCAGATTGCGGACCTCGCCGGGCCACGGGTCGCCCGGCTCGAACGAGGCGGACAGCTCGATGGCCAGATCGGCCGCCGCGTCGATCCGCTCCTCCTGCACCGAGGTGGTCCGGGCGCCGGGCCCCTCGATCAGCAGGGCGAAGGCGGCCCGCAGCGGCAGCGCCTGCACCAGCGAACTGGGCAGCGAGTCCTCGGCGGCCCGCTCGGCGAAGTCGAAGCACTCGCGGTGCGAGCCGTACCAGGCCGCGGAGAGGTACCGCAGCGCCGCGACATGGCAGCCGTAGTGGTGCGAGGAGCGCTGGATCGCCTGCTCCCACAACACCTCGAACATGGTGTGCGTGGCGTGGGTGCCGCGGGCGTGGTCGAGCGCCAGTCGCCAGGGCACCGGGTCGCGCGGATCGCTTTCGGCCGCCGCCGAGATCAGCGGCCCCACCTCGCGCAGCTGCTCGGCGCGGGCGGGTGACTCCCAGGCCCGGCGGACCGCCAGCTCGGCCTTGACGAGCAGCGCGTCCGGGTCGTGCGGGGAGGCGGCGAGCCAGTCGGTCAGCCAGCCGTCGCGGTTGCGGGCGAAGGTGACGAGCCGGCCGAGGTAGCGGTCGCGGTTCTCCCACTCGGCGCAGTCCCGGGTGGTGGCGAGGAGTTTCGCGGCCGGTCCGTACTCCCCGAGGGCGGCGGCGACGAGTGCCGGGGAGAGCCGCTCGTCGGGGGCGTCGAGCAGCACCTCGTCGTCCGCGGGCAGTCCGGCGGGCCCCTGTGAAGGGAGCCGGACCGCGCGCGCGGCGCGGAGCAGAGCACGAAGGATTGGCATGGTGCAGACCATTGAAAAGCCCTGGTGGGAGCAGCGCCAGAGGCTCGCTGTGAAGCTTTGGTGCCGAGTGAATGGGTTGTACCGGACCGAGTCAAGAAGAAGTAAAGGAAAGTCCGGAATCTGGCTTGTTCCTGCTGGTCCGGCCAATGGTGTGCGGCACTTCGGACGTAGCTCGGGCTCCCGTTCGACCGCGGTCCACGGGCGCCGGGCCGCTCGGCACGACGGGTCGCGAGTGGCCGGGCGGCCCGTCGTCCGGTCGGCGGTGGCCGGATCCTGTCAGCCCCGCCGCAGCAGCCGTGAGGCGCCCGCCGCCACGGTCGTGGCCAGTATCCAGCCCAGCAGTACGAGCACGGCCGCCGCCCACTGCCAGCCGTCCTCCATCCGCCAGTAGCCGTCCTGGCCCAGATTGATCACCGGGATCAGCAGATCCAGCGCGTACAGCGCCGCGTTCCACTGCGGATGCTCGTCCTGCTTGATCGCCGCCGGGACGTGCCGGGAGAAGGCCATCGCCCCCGCCGCCCACAGCAAGGCCATCCACAGCGCGGCCCGCCCCGGCCGGTAGCCGTACGCCACCGTCCAGTCCTGGAGGTAGCCCCAGAGCTTCCCGGCGAGCGGCAGCGTTTCGCGCCGCCGCCGCTGCTTGGCCAGCAGCACCTCCCGGGCGTCCGCGTCCTCCCCGCAGTTGCGCAGCACCGTCGCGAGCCGCTCGTACGGCTCGGGGACGTACTCCGGGGTCGCCGCCGCCACCCACTCCAGGCGCCGGGAGAGCGGGAAGTGCCCGTACGGGACGAGGTTCTCGTAAACGAAACCGCCCATCGCCAGCCCGCCGGGCCCCGGCCAGCTGCTCGACACGTCGATCAGCGTGACGACCTTCGCGCCGTTCAGCACGACCCGGCCCTCCTCCGACCGTTCCGCGTTGAACCGCAGCTCCGGGGTGACGATCCGGCGCAGCGACAGCTCCTCGTGACGGGCCAGCACGAACCGTGCCTTGTGCAGATCGACCGCGTCACCGAACCGCCCGTCGTCCAGGCGCACACCGCCGCGGCACTCGAAGCCCTGCGCACGGGTGCCGTTCGCCGGGGTCGACGCCATGACGATGCCGTACGGGGGAGTGGTGCCCTGGATCCCGGTGTCGACGCTCACCCACGCCTCGCTCATGTACAGCGTCCGCTCCACGGTCAGCTGAGGGGCGTTCAGCGCGCGCCGCCCCTCCCTGCCGCGCAGCCGGCACCCGCGCAGACTCAGCGAACCGCCGACCTTCGCCCCGCGCAGACTCAGCTCGCCGCGCGCCTCGATCAGCTCCGCCTGGAGGTCCTGGGCGACCGCCAGCCCGTCACCGGCCAGCGCCCGCCCGCCCCGGTCGGGGCCGATCTCGATCTGGTTGATCAGCAGATCGGTGCCGATCTGGGCGTCGGTGAGCCGGATCCCGCGCGGGATCCGACAGCGCGGCAGGTGCAGATCGCCCTCGGTGCGCAGCCGGGCCGCCTCCAGGCGCGGCATCGCGCAGCCGACGATCCGCAACGTCGTGAAGTGGCACTCCGGCAGCACCACCTCGTTCTCGAAGCGGCAGCCGGTCATCTCGACGTACGGCGCGACGCGCCCGCCCGCGAGATCGAGTGTGCCGGTGATCCGCACGCCCCGGAGCTTCAGCGCGGCCACCCGTCCCGGCCGCGGCGGCGGTCCGGACAGCAGCAGCCGGGCGACGACGCGCCCGTCCACACTGCGCTCCGGTCCCCAGACACGCGGTGCGAACGGATCGTCGCGCGCGGGATCGCGGGCGCGCAGATCGTAGGTGCTGCCGTTCCGGAAGGCCTGCCACATACCCAGCTCGGCCGCGCTCAGACCGTCCGGAAAATCGCCGTCGTGCGGTTCGGTCACGGGTGCCCCTTCCGCTCGGAGCTGTTCTTCCCTCTGGGTGACGACGTGAAAGCTATTGGTCAGCAGTGACGTCCGGGACATGTATCAGCCAGTGATACGGGCGACCGGACGCCGGAGCCGGTCTGCGAGAATTGCGGTGTGATCTCTCGAATCGATCTGCGCGGCGATGCCCTCCCCGAGGGTGGAGCCCTGCGCGACCTGCTGCCCCGTGCCGAGTTCGACGTGGAAGCCGCCCTGGAGACGGTGCGGCCCATCTGCGAGGACGTACGCCATCGTGGCTCCGCGGCAGTGATCGAGTGGGGGGAGAAATTCGACGGCGTACGGCTCGACTCGATCCGGGTCCCGGCCGAGGCGATCGCCTCGGCCGTCGAACGGCTCGACCCGGCCGTGCGGGCCGCCCTGGAGGAGTCGATCCGCCGCGCCCGCCTCGTCCACCGTGAGCAGCGCCGCACCACGCACACCACTCAGGTCGTGCCGGGCGGCACCGTCACCGAGAAGTGGGTGCCGGTCGAGCGCGTCGGGCTGTACGTGCCGGGCGGCCGCTCCGTCTACCCGTCGTCCGTGGTCATGAACGTCGTACCGGCCCAGGAGGCGGGTGTCGAGGGCATCGCCGTCGCCTCCCCGCCGCAGAAGGACTTCGACGGCCTGCCGCACCCCACGATCCTCGCCGCCTGCGCCCTGCTCGGCATCGACGAGGTGTACGCGGCGGGCGGCGCCCAGGCCATCGCGATGTTCGCGTACGGAACGGCCGAATGTCTTCCGGTGAACCTCGTCACCGGCCCCGGCAACATCTACGTCGCCGCCGCCAAGCGCCTCCTCAAGGGCCGCATCGGCATCGACGCGGAGGCGGGTCCCACCGAGATCGCGATCCTCGCCGACTCCACCGCCGACCCGGTGCACGTCGCCGCCGACCTGATCAGCCAGGCCGAGCACGACCCGATGGCCGCCGCCGTCCTGGTCACCGACTCCGAGGAGCTGGCCGCGGCCACCGAGGCCGAGCTGAAGCCCCAGATCGCCGCGACCAAGCACGTCACCGACCGGATCGAGCCCGCGCTGGCCGGCCGCCAGTCCGCGATCGTCCTGGTCAACGACCTGGAGGACGGCCTCAAGGTCGTCGACGCGTACGCCGCCGAGCACCTGGAGATCCAGACCGCCGACGCCGCCGCACTCGCCGACCGGGTCCGCAACGCAGGCGCGATCTTCGTCGGCCCCTGGGCCCCGGTCTCGCTCGGCGACTACTGCGCCGGCTCCAACCACGTCCTGCCCACCGGCGGCTGCGCCTGCCACTCCTCGGGCCTCTCCGTGCAGTCCTTCCTGCGCGGCATCCACATCGTCGACTACACGCGCGACGCGCTCGCCGAGGTCACCCACCACGTCGTGACCCTCGCCGAGGCGGAGGACCTCCCCGCCCACGGCGCCGCGCTCAAGGCCAGGTTCGGCTGGAAGGTCCCGCAGCAGTGACGAACGGCAACACCCCCCGCAAGACCACCCGCATCGACGACCTCCCGATCCGGGACGAACTGCGCGGCAAGTCCCCCTACGGGGCGCCGCAGCTCGACGTACCCGTGCGGCTGAACACCAACGAGAACCCCTACCCGCTGCCCGAGGCGCTCGTCGACCGGATCGCCGAGCGGGTCCGCGAGGCCGCCCGTGACCTCAACCGCTACCCCGACCGGGACGCCGTCGAGCTCCGTACCGAGCTGGCCCGCTACCTCACCCGCACCGCCGGGCACGAGGTCTCCCTCGCCAACGTCTGGGCTGCCAACGGCTCCAACGAGGTGCTCCAGCAGCTCCTCCAGACCTTCGGCGGCCCCGGCCGCACCGCGATCGGCTTCGAGCCCTCGTACTCCATGCACGCCCTCATCGCCCGTTCCACCGGCACCGGCTGGATCTCCGGACCGCGCAACGAGGACTTCACCATCGACGTCGAGGCCGCCCGCGAGGCCATCGCCGAGCACCGCCCCGACGTCGTCTTCATCACCTCGCCCAACAACCCCACCGGCACCGCCGTCGACGCGGAGACCGTGCTCGCGCTGTACGACGCCGCCCAGGCGGCCGGGCCGTCCATGGTCGTGGTCGACGAGGCGTACGGCGAGTTCAGCCACCACGCCTCGCTGCTCCCGCTGATCGAGGGCCGGCCCAACATGGTCCTCTCGCGCACCATGTCGAAGGCGTTCGGTGCCGCCGGGCTGCGTCTGGGCTACCTCGCCGCCGACCCGGCCGTGGTCGACGCGGTCCAGCTGGTGCGGCTGCCTTACCACCTGTCCTCCGTCACCCAGGCCACCGCGCTCGCCGCCCTGGAGCACACCGATACGCTGCTCGGATACGTCGCGCAGCTCAAGGACGAACGCGACCGGATCGTCACCGAGCTGCGCGCCCTCGGCTACGACGTCACCGACTCGGACGCCAACTTCGTCCAGTTCGGCCGCTTCGCCGACAGCCACACCGCCTGGCAGCGGATCCTCGACCGGGGCGTCCTGGTCCGGGACAACGGCGTACCGGGATGGCTGCGGGTCTCCGCGGGCACCCCGGCAGAGAACGACGCGTTCCTCGATGCGGTACGCGAACTGAAGAAGGAGCACGACGCATGACTCGCGCGGCCCGCGTAGGAAGAGTCGAACGCACCACCAAGGAGACCTCGGTACTCGTCGAGATCAACCTCGACGGCACGGGCAAGGTCGATGTGTCGACCGGGGTCGGTTTCTACGACCACATGCTCGACCAGCTCGGCAGGCACGGCCTCTTCGACCTCACGGTCAAGACCGACGGCGACCTGCACATCGACTCGCACCACACCATCGAGGACACCGCCCTCGCCCTCGGCGCCGCGTTCAAGCAGGCGCTCGGCGACAAGGTCGGCATCTACCGCTTCGGCAACTGCACCGTCCCGCTGGACGAGTCGCTCGCCCAGGTCACCGTCGACCTGTCCGGCCGCCCCTACCTGGTGCACACCGAGCCGGAGAACATGGCGCCGATGATCGGCGAGTACGACACGACGATGACCCGGCACATCCTGGAGTCCTTCGTCGCGCAGGCGCAGATCGCCCTGCACGTCCACGTGCCGTACGGGCGCAACGCCCACCACATCGTCGAGTGCCAGTTCAAGGCGCTCGCCCGCGCCCTGCGCTACGCCAGTGAACACGACCCGCGCGCCGCCGGGATACTCCCCTCCACGAAGGGCGCGCTGTGACCGGCCTCAACACCATCCTGATCGTCGTCGGCCTCTTCCTGGCCGGCGGCGTCTACTCCTTCGCGAAGCAGGGCATGCCCAAGGGCGTCATCGTCCTGCTCTCGCTCGCCTCCGTGATGTGCCTGGTGGCAGGCATTCTGCGGATCCAGGGACTCTGGGACTGAGGGAACGAGCTGTGAGCGACAACAAGAAGGTCGTCGTCTTCGACTACGGCTTCGGCAACGTCCGTTCCGCCGAGCGGGCCCTGGCCCACGTCGGCGCGGACGTCGAGATCACCCGCGACTTCGACAGGGCGATGAACGCCGACGGGCTGCTGGTGCCCGGCGTCGGCGCGTTCTCCGCCTGCATGGACGGGCTGAAGAAGGCCCGCGGCGAATGGATCATCGGCCGCAGGCTCTCCGGCGGCCGCCCCGTCATGGGCATCTGCGTCGGGATGCAGATCCTCTTCGAGCGCGGCATCGAGCACGGCGTGGAGACGGAGGGCCTGGACGAATGGCCCGGCACCGTCGCCCCGCTGAAGGCCCCCGTCGTCCCGCACATGGGCTGGAACACCGTGCGGGCCCCCGAGGACTCCCGGCTCTTCGCCGGTCTCGACGCCGAGACCCGGTTCTACTTCGTGCACTCCTACGCGGTGCACGACTGGAGCCTGGAGGTCACCAACCCCAAGATCCGCGCCCCCCGGGTCACCTGGGCCACCCACGGCGAGCCGTTCGTCGCCGCCGTGGAGAACGGCGCCCTGTGGGCCACCCAGTTCCACCCCGAGAAGTCCGGCGATGCCGGCGCCCAGCTGCTGACCAACTGGATCGAGACACTCTGATGCCGAAGCTTGAACTGCTCCCCGCCGTCGATGTCCGCGACGGCCAGGCCGTCCGCCTCGTCCATGGCGAGTCCGGCTCCGAGACCTCCTACGGTTCCCCGCTGGAGGCCGCGCTCGCCTGGCAGCGCGCCGGGGCCGAGTGGCTGCACCTGGTCGACCTGGACGCCGCGTTCGGCACCGGGGACAACCGGGCGCTGATCGCCGAGGTGGCCGGCGCCATGGACATCAAGGTCGAGCTCTCCGGCGGCATCCGCGACGACGCCTCGCTCGCCGCCGCCCTCGCCACCGGCTGCCGCCGGGTCAACCTCGGCACCGCCGCCCTGGAGACCCCGGAATGGGTCGCCGAGGTCATCGCCGAGCACGGCGACCAGATCGCTGTCGGCCTCGACGTCCGCGGCACCACGCTGCGCGGCCGCGGCTGGACCCGCGACGGCGGCGACCTCTACGAGACGCTCGCCCGCCTCGACTCCGAGGGCTGCGCCCGCTACGTCGTCACCGACATCGCCAAGGACGGCACGCTCCAAGGCCCCAACCTGGAGCTCCTGAAGAACGTCTGCGCCGCCACCGAAAGGCCCGTCGTCGCCTCCGGCGGCGTCTCCTCGCTGGACGACCTGCGGGCCATCGCCTCGCTCGTCCCGGACGGCGTCGAGGGCGCGATCGTCGGCAAGGCGCTGTACGCGAAGGCGTTCACCCTCGAAGAAGCGCTGCAGGTGGTCTCCGGATGAGCGACTCCGTCAACCGCGTCTCCTCCGGCGGCCCGTGGGAGGAGAAGTTCGGCTACTCCCGAGCCGTGGAGCTGCCGAACGGGCTCGTCCTGGTGGCCGGCTGCACCTCGGTGGAGAACGGCCAGATCTCCGCGGGCGGCCCGTACGAGCAGACCGTCACCTCCTTCAGGGTCGCCTTCGACGCGCTGAAGCAGTTCGGTCTGGGCCGCGAGGACGTCGTCCGTACCCGGATGTACATCACGCACGCCCGGGACGTGGACGAGGTCGGCCGCGCCCACAAGGAGCTCTTCGACGACGTGCGCCCCGCCGCCTCGATGGTCATCGTGTCCGGTTTCGTGGACCCGAGCCTGGTCGTCGAGGTCGAGGTCGAGGCCTACCGGGCAGGTGCGCGATGAGCCTCGCGGTACGCGTCATTCCCTGCCTGGACGTCGACAACGGCCGGGTCGTCAAGGGCGTCAACTTCCAGAACCTGCGCGACGCGGGCGACCCCGTCGAGATGGCGAAGCTGTACGACGCCGAGGGCGCCGACGAGCTGACCTTCCTGGACATCACCGCCTCCAGCGGCGACCGGGAGACCACCTACGACGTGGTGCGCCGCACCGCCGAGCAGGTCTTCATCCCGCTCACGGTCGGCGGTGGCGTCCGCACCGCCGACGACGTCGACAAGCTGCTGCGGGCCGGTGCGGACAAGGTCGGCGTCAACACCGCCGCCATCGCCCGCCCCGACCTCGTCCGGGAGATCGCCGAGCGCTTCGGCCGCCAGGTCCTGGTGCTCTCCGTGGACGCCCGGCGCACCCCCGCCGGCACCTTCGAGGTCACCACGCACGGCGGCCGCAAGGGCACCGGCATCGACGCCGTCGAATGGGCGCACCGCGCCGCCGAGCTGGGCGCGGGCGAGATCCTGCTCAACTCGATGGACGCGGACGGCACCAAGGACGGCTACGACACCGAGATGATCACGGCGGTACGCAAGCACGTGACCGTCCCCGTCATCGCCTCCGGCGGCGCCGGCCGGCTCGCGGACTTCGCACCCGCCATCGAGGCGGGCGCCGACGCGGTGCTCGCCGCCTCCGTCTTCCACTTCGGCGATCTGCGGATCTCCGAGGTCAAGGACGCGCTCAGGGAGGCCGGACACCCGGTCCGCTGAGCAGCCGTACGTACGAGCCCGACGCCGGGCGGAGCCGAGGAACCGGCCCCGCCCGGCGTCGGGCTTTTTCCATCCTTCCCGGATTCCGCAGCTTTTATTGCGCAACAAATATTGCGCAAGTTTTCTTTTCTATCTACGGTCGGGGCATGGCAAGCAAGGAATCACGCCGGGTCTCGGACCTGGAGACCCTGAAGGCGTTCGGGCACCCCCTGCGGATGCGGCTCTACCGGGCGCTCTACATCGCCCGCAAGGCCACCGCCTCCCAACTGGCCGACCAGGTCGACGAGGCGGTCTCGCTCGTCAGCTACCACCTGCGCAAGCTCGCCGACCACGGCCTGATCGAGGAGGCCGAGCAGCAGGGCGCGGACGCCCGTGAACGCTGGTGGCAGCCCGCCTCGGACGGGCTGAGCTTCCACGACGAGGACTTCAGCGACGCCCCCGAGCTGGTCGCCACGCACGCCGCCGTCGGCCGGCTCTCCTTCGACCAGCACATCGAGCTCTACCGCCGCTACCTCGACTCGGTCCAGTCCTGGGCCCCCGAGTGGCGCAGTGCCTCCTTCTCCTCCGAGTACCTGCCCCGCCTCACCGCCGAGGAGCTCGCCGCGTTCTCCCGCGAGATGCACGAGCTGATCGACCGCTACCAGGAGGCCGGCCGCGCTCGCGAGGAGGCCGGCGACGCGCAGGGGCGCGAACAGGTCGCCCTGCACGTGTACGGATTCCCGTTCCGGACCTGAACCGGCCACCCGAGGAGGACGAGCCATGACCGTCACCGTCACGCCCCCGCAAGGCGCCGAACGCCCCGCCCACCGCGACGCCAACGTCCTGCGCTGGCTCGGCGCCTACACCGCCTCGATGATCGGCGACAGCGTCTACTACATGGCGCTCGCCTGGGCCGCCACCCGCTCCGGCAGCCCCACCCAGACCGGGCTCGTCCTCGCCGTCGGCTCCATACCCCGGGCCGTGCTGATGCTCGGCGGGGGAGTGCTCGCCGACCGGATCGGACCGCGCCGCGTCGTCATCGGCAGCGACGCCGCCCGCTGCCTGGTCGTCCTCGGCCTGGCCGGCGCGCTGCTGCTCACCTCGCCCGCGCTGTGGATGCTGATCGCCGTCGCGCTCGTCTTCGGCGTGGTCGACGCCCTCTTCCTGCCCGCCGTCGGCGCGCTGCCGCCCCGGATCACCGCCGCCGGAGAGCTGGCCCGGGTCCAGGGCATGCGCGGACTGGCCACCCGTACCGCCAATGTCGTCGGCGCCCCGCTCGGCGGCGTCGCGGTGGCCCTCGGCGGGCCGACGCTCGCCTTCGCCGCGGCCGGAGTCCTCTTCGCCGTGTCGCTGCCCCTGCTGCTGTCGCTGCGGATGACCTCGCTGCCCGACCGGGAGGGCGCCGAACCCTCCGGCACCGCCTGGCACGACCTGGCCGACGGGCTGCGTCACATCCGCCGCCACCCGGTCCTCGGACCGCTGGTGCTGGTCGTCGCCGTCAGCGAGCTGGGCTTCGTCGGGCCGCTCAACCTCGGAATGATCCTGCTCGCCCAGGAGCGTGACTGGGGCGCCTCCGGCATGGGCTGGGTCATCGCCGCGTTCGGGGTCGGCGCGGGTGCGTCGGCACTGCTGCTCGCCGTGCGCGGCCGGGTGCCGCGCGCCGGGCTGGTGATGTGCCTGGCGGTACTGCTCGGCGCGGTCGCCATCGGCGCCCTGGCCTACATGCCCTCGGTGGCCCTCGCCGGGGCCGTGGCCTTCTGCGTCGGGCTCTTCGCCGGCCTCGGCGGCTCCCTGCTGGGCGCACTGATCCAGACCGTCACCGAACCCGCCTACCTCGGCCGGGTCACCTCGGTCTCGACCCTGTTCACCCACGCGATCGCCCCGCTCAGCTACCCGGTCACGGGAGCCGCCGTCGCGACGTGGGGGACCGGCCCGGTCTTCGTCGCCGGCGCCGTGGTGTGCGCCTTCGGAGCGGTGACGGGGCTGGCCATCGCCGGGCTGCGCCGCGGGGAACTCCCGCGCTGACCCCGGACGCCCTACATCCCGAGCTCCGCCGTGTGCAGCCGGTCCACCGCCTCCTTGTCGCCTTCCAGGCCCACCACGGCCGCGTCCTGCCGCCCGAACGCGAAGAGCAGCAGCTCGCCCGGCTCGCCGGTCACCGTCACCACCGGGGTCCCCTTGTGCGCCACCGCCGTCTGGCCGTCCGGGCGGCGCAGCACCAGACCCACCGGGGACCTGCGGCCCAGCAGCCGGGCCGTCCGCTCGGCACGCGACCACAGCACATCGGCGAACACCGGGTCCAGCTCCCGCCGCGACCAGTCCGGCTGGGCCCGGCGGACATCCTCCGCGTGGATGTAGAACTCGACGGTGTTGGCGGCCTCGTCCACCTGCTTGACGGCGTACGGGGAGAATCTCGGCGGTCCCGTACGGATCAGCTGGATCAGCTCCTCGTACGGCTTCGCGGCGAACTCGGCCTGCACCCGTTCGAGCCGGTTCCGCAACGCGCCCAGCAGGATCCCGCCCGCCGCGTCCGGCCTGCGCTCCCGGACCACCACATGGGCGGCCAGGTCCCGGGTCGTCCAGCCGTGGCACAGGGTCGGGGCCTCCGGTCCCGCCGCCTCCAACAGGTCGGCGAGCAGAAGTCGTTCACGCTTCGCATGGGTCGACATGGTCGCCAGCGTACGACCGACGCACCCGGTCCGCCCAGTGGACGCCGCACCAGAACGCCGCCGCGGCCACGGCACAATGGGCGCATGACCAGCGCGCCCACGCCCAGCACCCCGCCGCCGTCCAGCAACCTCGACCCGGCCATCGCGGCCCGGCTCAAGCGGGGTGCCGACGGACTCGTCCCGGCCATCGCCCAGCAGTACGACACCGGCGAGGTGCTGATGCTCGGCTGGATGGACGACGAGGCCCTGCACCGCACCCTCACCACCGGCCGCTGCACCTACTGGTCCCGCAGCCGCCAGGAGTACTGGGTCAAGGGCGACACCTCGGGCCACATCCAGCGGGTCAAGTCCGTCGCCCTCGACTGCGACGCCGACACCGTCCTCGTCCGGGTCGACCAGACGGGTGCCGCCTGCCACACCGGCGACCGCACCTGCTTCGACGCCGACGTCCTCCCGCTCGCGCAGTAAAGGGCCAGCCGCCATGGATCTCGACACCTTCCGCAAACTTGCCGTCGACCGGCGCGTCATCCCCGTCAGCCGCAGGCTCCTCGCGGACGGCGACACCCCGGTCGGGCTCTACCGCAAACTCGCGGGCGAGCGCACCGGCACCTTCCTCCTGGAGTCCGCGGAGAACGGCCGCACCTGGTCGCGCTACTCCTTCATCGGGGTACGCAGCGCCGCCACCCTCACCGCACGCGACGGACAGGCCCACTGGCTGGGCGTCCCGCCCGTCGGCGTCCCCGTCGACGGCGACCCGCTTCAGGCCCTGCGCGCCACCATCGAGACCCTGCACACCCCGCACGACGTGGTCGTCGACGACGCACTGCCCCCGTTCACCGGCGGCATGGTCGGCTACCTCGGCTACGACATCGTGCGCCGCCTGGAGAAGATCGGCGACAGCGCCGAGGACGACCTGCACGTCCCCGAACTGACGATGCTGCTCACCTCCGACCTGGCGGTGCTCGACCACTGGGACGGCAGCGTCCTGCTGATCGCCAACGCGATCAACCACAACGACCTCACGACCGGCGTCGACGAGGCGTACGCGGACGCCGTCGCGCGCCTGGACGCCATGGAAAGGGACCTCTCCCGCCCCGTCGAGAACATCCCCGCCGCCCTCCCGCCGTCCGAGCTGCCTCCGTACACCGCACTGTGGGGCGGCGAGGCGTACCAGGACGCCGTCGAGGACGTGAAGGAACGCATCAGAGCCGGCGAGGCCTTCCAGGTCGTCCCCTCCCAGCGCTTCGAAACCCCGTGCACGGCAAGCGCGCTGGACGTCTACCGGGTGCTGCGCGCCACCAACCCGTCGCCGTACATGTACCTCTTCCGGTTCGACGGCTTCGACGTCGCAGGATCCAGCCCGGAGGCCCTGGTCAAGGTCGAGGACGGCCGCGCGATGGTCCACCCGATCGCCGGCACCAGGCACCGCGGCGCCACCCCGCAGGAGGACCAGGCGCTCGCCGAGGAACTCCTCGCCGACCCGAAGGAACGCGCCGAGCACCTGATGCTGGTCGACCTCGGCCGCAACGACCTGGGGCGGGTCTGCGCACCCGGCACCGTCGAGGTCGTCGACTTCATGTCGATCGAGCGGTACTCGCACGTGATGCACATCGTCTCCACCGTCACCGGCCAGGTCGCCGAGGGCCGCACCGCCTTCGACGTCCTCACCGCCTGCTTCCCCGCCGGCACCCTCTCCGGCGCCCCCAAGCCCCGCGCGATGCAGATCATCGAGGAGCTCGAACCGACCCGCCGCGGACTGTACGGAGGCTGCGTCGGCTACCTCGACTTCGCCGGGGACTCCGACACCGCCATCGCCATCCGCACCGCCCTGCTCCGCGACGGCACCGCGTACGTCCAGGCCGGAGCGGGCGTCGTCGCCGACTCCGACCCGGTTGCCGAGGACACCGAATGCCGCAACAAGGCCGCGGCGGTGCTCCGCGCGGTGCATACGGCCAACCGGCTCCACACGCGCTGAGGCGGTAGGGGATAGTGGGGTATGTGAGTGCTGTTCCCGTACCCCAGCCCCGTGCCCGAGCCGCCACCGCGTCCGGCGGCGCGGGAAACCGCCGCAGCCTGGCCGCCGGCCTGCTCCTCGGGGCGGTGGGTGCCGCCGTCGTCCTGCTCGCCTCCGGCCAGACCTGGGCCGAGGGCGAGGCGTCCGTCGGCGGCGGCGCGCTGCCCCTGACCGCCGACGGCCAGGACGTCACCGGCCTCCCGGCGGCCCTCGCCATCGTCGGTCTGGCCGCCCTCGTGGCCGTCTTCGCGGTCCGCCGGACCGGCCGGCTGCTCGTCGCCGGGCTCCTCGCCCTCAGCGGCCTCGGCGCGGGGCTGAGCGCCTGCCTCGGCGCCTTCGACCGCGCGGCGCTCGACGAGAAGGCGGCGCAGACGACCGGCGACACCTCGGCGACCATCGACGCGCTCACCCACACCGCGTGGCCTTACGTCACCGCCGCCGGCGGCCTGCTGATCCTGCTCGCCGGGCTGCTCGCCCTGCGCTACGGAAAGCTCTGGCCCACCATGTCGGGACGGTACGAACGGGACGGCACCCCCCGCCCGCGCAAGGCCGCCCGCACCGCCCCCGACCCGGACCGGCCCGAGGACCTCTGGAAGGCCCTGGACCGCGGTGAGGACCCGACGCGCGAGACGTGACCCCCAGCTCACGTCCTACCCGCACGTACGGGACAATGAAGCCGAGCTTCCAGCACGGCGGCACCAACAGCTTTGCGTACAGCGATACCCACAGCGCATCACCAACAAGGAGCAACTCATGGCGGGCAGCAGCCACGGACACACCCCGGCCGCCTGGACCGGTGTCATCATCTCCTTCATCGGCTTCTGCGTCGCCGGCGTCTTCATGGTCGCGGCCAACGTCGTCGGCTTCTGGGCCGGAATCGCCGTCGTCCTCGTCGGCGGCATCGTCGGCCTCGCGATGAAGGCAGCGGGCCTCGGCATGCCGAAGGAGTCCGCGGAGATGGCCCAGGCACGGGCCCGCGCCGCACAGGCCCAGATCTCCTGACACCACGCGGCACCCGTCGCGCACGAGGCGCAGCCCGGTCCGGGCTGCGCCTTTCCGCGTCAACGGGGACAATCACCGGGTGGACGCATCGCCTACCCCCGCCGCCGCAGCGCCGGCCCCGGCCTCCGGGCCCGCTCCCGGCCACCCGCACCCGCCGGTCTTCCCCCCGGCCCCCGTACCCGCCTCGCGCGTGCGGCGGCTGGCCGTACCGGCGGGCGTGCTGGCCGTCGTCGTCGGGGCGTTCGGCTACGTCGGTGCCGTCGACCCCAACCAGCCCGGCCACTACCCGGTCTGCCCGCTGCTCCGTTTCACCGGGCTCTACTGTCCGGGCTGCGGCGGACTGCGCAGCGCCCACGCCGTCGCGCACGGCGACATCGCCGCCGCCCTCGGCTCCAACGCGCTCGCGGTGGCCGGCTACGCGGTCTTCGCCGTCCTCTGGGCCCTCTGGGCGGTCCGCGCCTGGAGAGGCCGGCCCATGAGCATCGCGGCGAAGCCCGTCGTCTGGTGGGGGATCGGGGCCGTACTGCTGGCCTTCTCGGTGGTACGGAACCTTCCGTTCGGTTCGGCCCTGGCGCCCTGAGCGCCCAGGTAGTGGGACATCCGCCGGCCGGATTCGGGCCGAAAGCCCACCTGCGGATAGCATTGATATGGCTGATCCTGATCTGCTGTTCACCTCATCACCGTTCCGGAAGGGGGCCGCTCGCGTGAGTGTGCTCGACGAGATCATCGACGGCGTACGCGCCGACCTCGCGGAGCGGCAGGCGCGTGTCAGCCTCGACGAGCTGAAGGAACGCGCCGCGCGCGCTCCGGGGGCCAAGGACGGGGTCGCCGCCCTGCGCGGCGAGGGCGTCACCGTCATCTGCGAGGTCAAGCGGTCCAGCCCCTCCAAGGGGGCCCTGGCCGCGATCGCCGACCCGGCCGCGCTCGCCGCGGACTACGAGGCGGGCGGCGCGTCCGTCATCTCGGTCCTCACCGAGGAGCGCCGCTTCGGCGGTTCGCTCGCCGACCTGGAGGCCGTCCGCGCCAAGGTCGACATCCCGGTCCTGCGCAAGGACTTCATCGTCACCTCGTACCAGCTCTGGGAGGCCCGCGCCTACGGCGCCGACCTCGCCCTGCTGATCGTCGCGGCCCTCGACCAGGAGGCCCTGGTCTCCCTGATCGAGCGCGCCGAGTCCATCGGCCTGACGCCGCTGGTCGAGGTGCACGACGAGGAGGAGGTGGAGCGTGCCGTGGACGCCGGGGCGAAGATCATCGGTGTCAACGCGCGAAACCTGAAGGACCTCAAGGTCGACCGCTCCACCTTCGAGCGCGTCGCCCCCGAGATCCCCAACCACATCGTCAAGGTCGCCGAGTCCGGCGTCCGGGGCCCGCACGACCTGATCGCGTACGCCAACGCGGGCGCCGACGCGGTGCTCGTGGGCGAGTCGCTGGTCACCGGCCGCGACCCGCGGGCCGCCGTCGCAGACCTGGTCGCCGCCGGCGCCCACCCCGCCCTTCGGCACGGACGGAGCTGACCCGACCCGTGTCCGCCGAACGTCCCGCGTCCCGTCGCCGACGGGGTCTGCGCCCCACCGGAGCCACGGCCCGGGTCCCGCACGCGCCGCTGGCGCGCGGCTGCCGCCCCCGCGGCTGCCGCGCCCCCGCGCGCCGCGTGCACGGCCGACGGGTGCGGTACGTGATCGGCGACGAGCCCGGCCAGGTCAACGGCATGCGATGGCGCACGGGGACCGCGCTGTAGCGAGCCCCGGCCGACGTACCCGCACCACTCCCGTCGTACGTACGACCGCACCGCCCGACCGCTCAACGGTCGCGGTGGCGCTCCGCTCATGGCGCATACGGTGAATCCACCCATTGCGATGTCGAGGAGCACGTCGGATGTCATCTGACTTCTTCATTCCGGACCCGGAGGGTCTGATCCCCAGCGCCGAGGGGTACTTCGGTGCGTTCGGCGGCAAGTTCATCCCGGAGGCGCTCGTCGCCGCCGTGGACGAGGTCGCCGTCGAGTACGACAAGGCCAAGCACGACCCGGCCTTCGCCGCCGAGCTCAACGAGCTCATGGTCAACTACACCGGTCGGCCCAGCGCGCTGACCGAGGTTCCGCGCTTCGCGGAGCACGCGGGCGGCGCCCGGATCTTCCTCAAGCGCGAGGACCTCAACCACACCGGCTCGCACAAGATCAACAACGTGCTGGGCCAGGCGCTGCTCACCAGGCGCATGGGCAAGACCCGGGTCATCGCCGAGACCGGCGCAGGCCAGCACGGCGTCGCCACCGCGACCGCCTGCGCGCTCTTCGGCCTCGAATGCACCATCTACATGGGCGAGATCGACACCGAGCGGCAGGCGCTGAACGTGGCGCGGATGCGGATGCTCGGCGCCGAGGTCATCGCCGTGAAGTCCGGCTCCAGGACCCTGAAGGACGCCATCAACGAGGCGTTCCGGGACTGGGTCGCCAACGTGGACCGCACGCACTACCTCTTCGGCACCGTCGCGGGACCGCACCCCTTCCCGGCCATGGTCCGTGACTTCCACCGGGTCATCGGCGTCGAGGCCCGCCGCCAGATCCTGGAGCGCACCGGCAGGCTGCCGGACGCCGCCATCGCCTGCGTCGGCGGCGGCTCCAACGCCATCGGGCTCTTCCACGCCTTCATCCCGGACGCGCACGTCCGGCTCATCGGCTGCGAGCCCGCCGGGCACGGTGTGGAGACCGGCGAGCACGCGGCGACCCTGACCGCGGGCGAGCCCGGCATCCTGCACGGCTCGCGCAGCTACGTCCTCCAGGACGACGAGGGCCAGATCACCGAGCCGTACTCCATCTCGGCCGGTCTGGACTACCCGGGCATCGGCCCGGAGCACTCGTACCTCAAGGACATCGGCCGCGGCGAGTACCGCGCGGTCACCGACGACGCGGCCATGCAGTCGCTGCGCCTGCTCTCCCGCACCGAAGGGATCATCCCGGCCATCGAGAGCGCCCACGCGCTGGCCGGGGCCCTGGAGGTCGGCAAGGAGCTCGGAAAGGACGGGCTGCTCGTGGTCAACCTGTCCGGCCGCGGCGACAAGGACATGGACACGGCAGCCCGCTACTTCGGGCTGTACGACGGAACCGACGGTGTCGTCGAGGCCGATGTGGCCGACGGGGAAGAGGAGATCACCAAGTGAGCGGCAACGTGGAGCTGCTGAGCTCCGCCCTCGCACAGGCGAAGGCGGAGAACCGGGCCGCCCTCATCGCGTACCTCCCGGCCGGGTTCCCGACCGTCGACGGCGGGATCGAGGCCGTGAAGGCGGTCATGGCGGGCGGCGCCGACATCGTCGAGGTGGGGCTGCCGCACAGCGACCCGGTGCTCGACGGACCGGTCATCCAGACCGCCGACGACATCGCCCTGCGCGGCGGGGTGAAGATCGCCGACGTGATGCGCACCGTCCGAGAGGCGCACGAGGCGACCGGTGTCCCGATCCTCGTCATGACGTACTGGAACCCGATCGACCGGTACGGCGTCGAGCGCTTCACCGCGGAGCTCGCCGAGGCGGGCGGCGCCGGGTGCATCCTGCCCGACCTGCCGGTCCAGGAGTCCGAGCTGTGGCGCGAGCACGCCGACAAGCACGGTCTGGCGACCGTCTTCGTCGTCGCGCCGAGCAGCAAGGACGAGCGCCTCGCCACCATCACCGCGGCCGGCTCCGGCTTCGTCTACGCGGCCTCGCTGATGGGCGTCACCGGAACCCGCGCCTCGGTCGGCGAGCAGGCCCAGGAGCTGGTCCTGCGCACCCGTGCCACCACTCGGCTGCCGGTCTGCGTCGGCCTGGGCGTCTCCAACGCCGAGCAGGCCGCCGAGGTCGCGGGCTTCGCCGACGGGGTGATCGTCGGCTCCGCCTTCGTCAAGGCCATCCTGGACGCCCCCGACGAGGCGGCCGGCCTGGCCGCAGTACGCTCCCTGGCGGGCGAACTCGCCGAAGGCGTTCGAAAGCGGTGAACCGGGTGTAACCCGAACGGGTGGACCTGGACCGGGGAGGCACGCACGTGCCTCCCCGGTTCGTTGCTGCGGGTGTGAGCGAGAAGAACGAACAAGGAAAAAGGGCCGCGCGAGACCGGCTCGTACAGCAGCGTGAGCGCCAGCGGGCGAGCGAGCGCCGCAGGCGCACGCTGATCGTCACCAGCGCGGTGGTGGGCGTGCTGGCGCTGGCCGCCGTCGTCGGGGTGATCGCCGCGAATTCGGGCGGCGGCAAGGGCGAGGCTTCGGGCCCCGCGGTCGCACCGTCCGGCGCGACCGGGAAGGACAGCCTGGTCATCCAGGTCGGTGCGGACGGCGCCCCGTCCACGCTCACCGTCTGGGAGGATTTCCGCTGCCCGGTCTGCGCCCAGTTCGAGGCCGCCTTCCGCGACCCGATCCACCAGCTGGAGAACAGCGGACAGTTCAAGGTCGAGTACCACCTCGCCACGATCATCGACGGCAATCTCGGCGGCAGCGGCTCGCTGCGGGCGGCCAACGCGGCGGCCTGCGCACAGGACGCGGGCGAGTTCTCCGCATACCACGACGTGCTCTACCGCAACCAGCCGCAGGAGACCGTCGATGCCTTCGGCGACAACGACAAGCTGATCGAGCTCTCGGGGAAGGTCCCCGGGCTCGACACGCCCGATTTCCGCAGCTGTGTGAATGACGGCACGCACGACGGCTGGGTCAAGAAGTCCAACACGGCGTTCCAGAACGGCGGATTCGAGGGCACACCGACCGTGCTGCTCAACGGGGAATCGATCTTCCCGAAGAAGGGGAACGAGCCGATCACCGTGGCGAACCTGAAGAAGTGGGTGGCCGAGGCCAACAAGGGCAAGAAGCCGGCCGCTGCCACCCCCGCCCCGTCGGGTTCCTGACCGCTCCCCGGGCGGGGTCCGGCAAGGGGGAATCGATGACTTGCCCGTTACCCAGAAGTTGTCGGGTGGGTTGCCGAACGCCCCACCCGGCAAGGTAGCGTCGACCTTGCCATGGACCTTGCCTATATTCCCAGCCCGTCGACCGGCGTGATCAATCTCGGCCCGATCCCGCTCCGCGGCTACGCGTTCTGCATCATCATCGGTGTCTTCGTCGCCGTCTGGTTCGGCAACAAGCGCTGGGTCGCCCGGGGAGGCAGATCCGGCACCGTTGCCGACATCGCCGTCTGGGCCGTGCCCTTCGGCCTGGTCGGCGGACGGCTCTACCACGTCATCACCGACTACCAGCTGTACTTCAGCGAGGGTGAGAACTGGGTAGACGCCTTCAAGATCTGGCAGGGCGGCCTCGGCATCTGGGGCGCTATCGCCCTCGGGGCCGTGGGCGCCTGGATCGGCTGCCGCCGCCGCGGGATCCCGCTGCCCGCCTGGGCCGACGCGCTGGCCCCCGGCATCGCCCTGGCCCAGGCCTGCGGCCGCTGGGGCAACTGGTTCAACCAGGAGCTGTACGGCAAGGAGACCGACCTGCCGTGGGCGCTGAAGATCAGCGAGGGCCCCAACCGGGTCGCCGGAACCTACCACCCGACGTTCCTCTACGAGTCGCTGTGGTGCATCGGCGTCGCCCTGCTGGTGATCTGGGCGGACCGCCGCTTCAAGCTCGGACACGGCCGGGTGTTCGCCCTGTACGTCGCCGCGTACTGCGCGGGGCGGGCCTGGATCGAGTACATGCGGGTCGACGAGGCGCACCACATCCTGGGCCTGCGCCTGAACGTGTGGACCGCACTGATCGTGTTCGTGCTGGCCGTGGCGTACATGGTGATCTCGGCGAAGCTGCGGCCGGGGCGCGAGGAGACCGTGGAGCCGGGCGCCGCGGAGGAAGCGGCCGAGGCGGCGAAGACCGGTGACGCCGAGGGCGTCGAGAGCGCCGAGGCCGACGCGGATTCCGAGAGCGCCGAGGATTCCAAGGACGACACAGCAGCCAAGGAGGACGTGGCAGCCAAGACCGACGCGGGTCCCAAGAGCGACGCGGACTCCGAGAGCGCCGAGGCCGCCGTCACGACTCTGGAGAAGAGCGACACCGCGGAAGCGGCCAAGAACGGCTGAGCCGTGTGAACCCCGTTCGTGGGGCCCCGGACCGCCGGTCCGGGGCCCCACGCATGTGGTCTCACTCGTCGGCCAGCGCCAGCGTCCGGCGGGCAGAGGCCACCACCGCCGCGTCGACGAACCGGCCGTCCGGCAGCGCCAGCGCACCCTCGTCCGCCACGGCCGCGGCCACGATCTCCGCCGCCGCCTCGATCTCCTGCGGCGTCGGGCGGAACGCCCGCTCGATCACCGGGAGCTGGCGGGGATGGATCGCCGCCCGTCCCAGGAAGCCCAGCGCCCGGCCGTGCGCGCAGGACGCCCACAGACCGTCCAGGTCCCGGACGTCCGGGAACACCGACTGGGCGGGCGGGGAGAGCCCGGCCGCGCGGGCGGCGACCACCACCCGGCTGCGCGACCAGTCGAGCCCGGCGTCGTCCCGTACCCCCAGATCGGCGCGCAGGTCCGCCTCGCCGAGGGCGATGGAACGCACCTGGGGGTGGGAGGCGGCCACCGAGTACGCGTGCTCGATGCCGAGCGCCGACTCCAGCAGCGGACAGAGCGCGACCCCCGGTGCCACGGCCGCGATGTGATGGACGGACGCCGCATGCGTGATCTTGGGCAGCCGCAGCTCGGCGAGCCCCGGCAGCCCGGCCAGGGCGAGCACGTCCCCCTCGGTGTGGACCCGGACGTGGACCGGCACGGCCGTGTCCCCGGCCGCTTCGGAGAGCAGCTCGGCGGTGGCCGACAGCGCGTACTCCTTGCGGTCCGGCGCGACCGCGTCCTCCAGATCCACGATCACCACGTCCGCGCCCGAATCCCGCGCCTTGCGCACCACCTCCGGCCGGTCTCCGGGGACGTACAGCCAGGTGAGCGGGACCGCCGTCGTCACAGGACGCGCTCCGCCCGCAGGGCCGCGATCTCCGGGCCCGACAGGCCCAGTGCGGTGAGGATCTCCTCGGTGTCCGCGCCGTGCGGCCGGCCCGCCCAGCGGATCGCGCCCGGTGTCGCGGAGAGCCGGAACAGCACGTTCTGCATGCGCAGCGGGCCCAGCTCCGGGTCGTCGACCTCGGTGACGGAGTCCAGCGCCCGGTACTGCGGGTCCTCCAGCACGTCCTGGACGTCGTGGATCGGCGCGATGGCCGCCTCCGCCTTCTCGAAGGCCGAGACCGCTTCCTCCCTGGTGTGCCGGGCGATCCAGTTGCCGACGGCCTCGTCGAGCTCGTCGGCGTGCTCGGCGCGGGTGATGCCGGTGGCGAACCAGGGCTCGTCGATCAGTTCGGCCCGGCCGACCAGGCGCATCACCCGTTCGGCGATCGACTGCGCGGAGGTGGAGACCGCGACCCAGTGCCCGTCCGAGGTGCGGTAGGTGTTGCGCGGGGCGTTGTTGCGGGAGCGGTTGCCGGTGCGCGGCTGTACGTAGCCGAGCTGGTCGTACCAGATGGGCTGCGGGCCGAGCACGGTCAGGATCGGCTCGATGATCGCCATGTCGACGATCTGCCCCAGGCCCGTGCGCTCCCGCCCGGCGAGCGCGGCCATCACGGCGTACGCGGTGGCCAGCGCCGCGATCGAGTCGGCGAGCCCGAACGGCGGCAGCGTGGGCGGCCCGTCCGGCTCCCCGGTGATCGCGGCGAATCCGCTCATCGCCTCGGCCAGGGTGCCGAAGCCGGGCCGGTGCGCGTACGGGCCGAACTGTCCGAACCCGGTGACCCTGACCAGGACCAGACGCGGGTTGACCGCGTGCAGCTCCGCCCAGCCCAGGCCCCAGCGCTCCAGTGTCCCCGGCCGGAAGTTCTCGATGATCACATCGGTCTCGGCGGCCAGCCTGAGCAGGATGTCCCGGCCGTCGGGGGTGGACAGGTCGAGGGTCAGATTGCGCTTGTTGCGGCCGAGCAGCTTCCACCACAGGCCGACGCCGTCCTTCGTGGGGCCGTGCCCGCGCGAGGGGTCGGGCCTGCGCGGATGCTCGACCTTGATCACCTCGGCGCCGAAGTCGCCGAGCATGGTGGCGGAGAGCGGACCGGCGAAGAGCGTGGCGAGGTCGACGACCCGCAGCCCGGTCAGGGGGGCCTGCGCCGGCGCGTTCACGCGGCGTCGATCTCGGTGCGGTACGGCATGGAGGTCGAGGCGCCCGGCCGCTGTACGCAGAGCGCGGCGGCCGCCGATGCCCAGGCCAGTGCCTGGGGTACGGGCCGCCGCTCGCCGAGCGCGACGGCGAGCGTGCCGACGAAGGTGTCGCCCGCCCCCGTGGTGTCGACGGCGGTGACCTCGGGCGCGGGGAGGACGACGGGTTCGCCGCCCCGGGCCGCGTACAGGCAGCCCTTCGAGCCCAGCGTGATGACGACCGCGGGCACCTGGCTGAGCAGGTACCGCGCCGCCGCATGGGGGTCGGTGAAGCCGGAGAGCTCGGCCGCCTCGTGCTCATTGGGGATCAACAGGTCGACGCAGTCGAGGAGTTCGGATGGAAGCGGCTGGACGGGGGAGGGGGTGAGGATGGTCCGGACGCCCTGGGCATGGGCCACCCGGGCGCCCTCGATCACCGCGGACAGCGGCAGCTCCAGCTGGAGCAGCAGCAGATCGGCTTCGGCGATGGCGGCCATCTCGCCGGGACCGATGGCGGTGACGGTGCCGTTGGCGCCGGGGATCACCACGATGGAGTTGGCGCCCGTGTCGTCCACGACGATGTGCGCGGTGCCGCTGGGGCCCTCGGCGGTGTGCAGCAGATCGGTGTCGATGCCCGCGTGCTCCAGGCCGGCCCGGAGCACAGCGCCGTACTCGTCGTCGCCCACCGCGCCGATCATCATCACCTCGCCGCCCGCGCGGGCGGCGGCGACGGCCTGGTTGGCGCCCTTGCCGCCCGGGACGGTGCGGAATTCCCGTCCGGTGACGGTCTCGCCGCGCTCCGGGGCCCGTTCGACGTATGCGACGAGGTCCATATTGGTGCTGCCTAGCACCGCGATGCCGGTCATGGGCACAGTGCCTCCTTGTGGGTGAGCCGGTGGGTCTGTTCGGCGAGTTCGTCGAAGCCGATGGCGTCGAAACCGGGGACGGACGAGGCGAGCCGGTTCTTCAGCGGGGTGGTCCAGCGGTCGGGCAGCATCGAAGGTGCCCCGGCCAGCAGCCCGGCGAGCGAACCGGCGGTCGCACCGTTGGAGTCGGTGTCCCAGCCGCCCGAAACGGCCCGGCAGATGGAGAGCGAGAAGTCGCCGTCGCCATGGGTGAGGGCGGCGGCGAGCAGCGCGGCGTTGGGCAGCACATGGACCCAGTGGTACCTGCCGTACTCGGCGTGCAGCCGGTCGGCCACCGCGTCGAAGCAGGCGCTGCCGCGGGCCGCCGCGACACCGAAGCGCACCGCCTGCGCGAGTCGCGAACGCGGCGGTACGACGCGCAGCCCGGCGGCCAGGCACCCGTGCACATCGCTGCTGCCCCCGGCCGCCTCGGCGAGCGCCGCGGCGGTGAACATCGCCCCGTACACCCCGTTGGCGGTGTGGCTGAGCACGGCGTCCCGATGGGCCTGTTCCGCCGCGGCCGCCGGGTCGCCCGGATGGGTCCAGCCGTGCACATCGGCCCGGATCTGCGCGCCGATCCACTCCCGGAACGGGTTGTGGTACCCGGCGGTGTGCGGGGGCTCGATGCCGTCCAGCAGATTGCGGTACGCGACCCGCTCGGCGGTGAAGGTCCGGCCGGCCGGGAGCTCGTCGAGCCAGAGCCTCGCGAGGTCCCCGGTGGTGAAGGACGGCCCGTATCGCTGGAGCAACAGCACCGTGAGCAAGGGATAGTTGAGATCGTCGTCCTCGGGCATGCCGTCGATGTTCTCGGCCAGCGAGTTGGGTGCGGAGCGACGGTTCCAGGGGTAGGTGGCGGCCAGCGGGGCGGGCAGGTTCCGCGCGGTGAACCAGGTGGTGAGCGGCCAGTTGCCGGTGGCGCGGGCCAGGGCGCGGATGCCGTTCAGCGGCAGCTTCTCGACCGGCTTGCCGAGCAGGCAGCCGGCCGCCCGGCCCAGCCAGGCGGCGTGCAGCCGGTCCAGGCCCACCGGCGGAGCGTCGGTGCGGGGCGTCGGCCAGTCGGGGCACGCGGCCCGGATCGCGGCCAGGTCCGTCGGCTCGTCGATCCCCGACGGCGGTTCCAGCAGGGCGAGTTCATCGAGCAGCCGCTCGGCGAGCACGCGCAGCTCCGGCGCAGGCTGGTTGGAGGCGCCCGCGCGCTCCGGGGCCGGGGCGCCGCCCGCCTCGTACCACCGGCGTGCGATGTCCCGCGCGTCCCGTCCGTCCTCGGCCGCCTGGCGCAGTTCGTGCCCGACGAGGTCCTCGGGCTGCACCCATGTCACCCGTACGGTCATGGCGTACCCACCAGCGCGGCGAACGCCGACTCGTGCGCGCGACGCCGGGCGGTGTCCCGTACGAACACCTCGCGGGCGACGTCCGCCAGGGTCCGGGCGGGGGCGTGCAGATCGAGGCGGCTGGCCCCGGCGACCGTATTCACCCAGTCGGCGGGGATCGCCCGCTCGCCATGGAGCGCCCCGGCGACGGCGCCGCCCATCGTGGCGATCGAGTCGCAGTCCCGGCCGTAGTTGACCGAGCCGAGGACCGTGTGCCGGTAGTCGCCGTCCGCGACGAGCAACATTCCGAGCGCGATCGGCAGCTCCTCGATGGCGTGCAGCCGGGACGGGCGGCGGGCGCCGAGGGACGGAGCGCGGTAGTCCGGGCCGACGGTGTCGAAGGGGGCGACGGCGGTGCGCAGCGGGGTCAGCGCCGATTCGAAGTCGCTGTGTCCGGAGGCCGCTTCGCACACCGCCTCGATCGCCGAGCGGGTGCCGTCCTTGGCGAGCGCAAGGCAGGTGTCGACGACGCTCGTGGGGGTCGCGCCCGGGGTGCAGGCGGCGGCGACGGCCGCGGCGAAGACCCCGGCCGCCTCCCTTCCGTAGCTCGACTGGTGGGCGCCGGCGACATCCAGCGCCTCGGCGTACGCGGCCTCGGGGTGGGCGGCGTTGACCAGGCCGACCGGGGCCATGTACATCGCCGCACCGCAGTTGACGATGTTGCCGTTGCCCGCCTCGCGCGGATCGACATGGGCGTAGTGCAGCCGGGCGACGATCCACTTCTCGGCGAGGAAGATCCGCTGGAGCGGCAGCGCCTCGGCCTCCAGCTCCGGGATCCAGCGAGGGCTTGAGATCAGCTCGGGCACGAGGTGACCGGCGACCGCGTAGGCATCGAGATGGTCGCGCACGGTGCCGTAGACCCGTACCAGCGCATGGGTCATCAAGGTGTCGTCGGTGACGTGCCCGTCGCCCTTGTGGTACGGGGCGATGGGGCGCGCGGTGCGCCAGTTCTCGCCGTCCCACGGGCCCACGACGCCGTCGATCCGCCCGCCGTGGCGGGCCGCGATCTGCTCGGGGGACCGGCCCTCCACCGGACCGCCGAGCGCGTCGCCGACGGCGGCGCCGACGAGAGCGCCGGCGATCCGTTCATCGAGTGTGAGTGTCGTGGGTCCGGCCTCGGACAGCGAGGGCATCGTGGATGTCATGTCCGAATTGTCCACCCGGGGGCTTCGGTTCCGTGTCTGCCAGCAGCCCGGCGAGTTCGATGAGATCGGTCCCCGCGAGACGGGGCAGCGCGCAGCCTGCGAGGGTGCGGCAGGCCTCCCGCCAGCCGTCCGGGACGGCGCCGATCCCGCCGAGCGCACCGGTCAGCGCGCCGGCCAGGGCGGGCGCCGAGTCGGCCACCCGGGACAGGCAGGCGGCGGCGGGAACGGCCTGGGCGATCTGGCCCCGGGCGGCGGTGGCCAGGGCGAGGGCGACCGGGACCGTCTCGGCGGCGGCGATCCCGTAGCTGTAGACGTGGTCGACGATCTGATGCTCCAGTACGGGTACGAGGGCGAAGGCGCCTGCCGCCTCCCCGACGAAGTCTCGGGCGATCCGGACGGCGTGGGCGGCGTTGCGGGCGATCTCGGTGCCTTCGGGGAGCTGGGCGAGCGCGGCGTTCACCGCGGTGTCCACGTCCGCCCCGCCCAGCGCCTCGGCGATCGCCGCGGCCATCGCGCGGGCACCGTGCACCCCGTCGCCGTCCTGGGTGTAGCGGGCGTCGAACTCGGCGAGGCCGGCGGCGGCCCCGGGGTCCGCGGGGTGGGCGACGGCGAGCACGGCGGCCCGTACGCAGGCCGCGTCGTCGAAGTAGTGCGGGTTGTCGTGGCCGGTGGCGGGCGGGCGCAGCCCGGCGGCGAGATTGCCGAGCCCGGCCCGTACCGAGATCCGGGCGCGCAGCGGGAGCACCGCGGATTCGACCTCGGGGGCACGGGCGGCGGCTGCGGCGACCTCGGCGGCCAGGGCGTTCCACGCGACATCGATGGCGGCCCGCATCCGGCGTTCGGGGGCGAGCCCGTGCAGTGGGCCGGCCGCCGATGTGAGCAGGGTCCCGGCGGCGAAGGCCGCCCATTCGGCGTCGTCGGAGGGCCCCAGCCGCAGCGGTTCGGGCGGCTGGTTGAGCGCGATGGGTACGGGCAGCGTGGTGGTGGCGTTCTGCTCGGCGAAGGTGTCGAGCTCCCGGGTGAGCCGCCGGGTCCACTCGGGCATCCTGGCGGCCCGGTGCCGGGCGGCGGGCCATCCGGCGGCGTCCCCGGAGGCCAGACCGAGCAACAGCCCCTCGATCCGGGCCCGGTGCGCGATCGCGGGACGGGTGCGGGTGCGGGTGCGGGTCGCTCGGGAGGCGGAGGAAGGAGTGGCGGGAGTGGCGGGAGCGGTGGAGATGCGGGAGATGTTGTGCGGGGGCGGTGCGCCGGCCGTCGTACGCGGATTCTCCCCGGGTTCGCCGGTGTCCGTACGCGCACGGGCATGGGCGCGGGCCGTGCCCTCGTCGTCGGTGCCGCCGTAGCTCGCCCCGCCCGTCCCGCTCCCCCCGCGAACCTCGTCCGCTTCGTCAGGAGTGAGCAACTCCGCGATCTCCAGGACGTGGTGACCCCGCATGGTCGGCAGGCAGCTGCCCCGGACCGGGCCGATCGCGTCCCCCCAGCGCCGCGGAATCGCGGACGCCCCGCTCAGGGCGCCGGCCAGGGCCCCCGCCAGTGCGGCCGTGGTGTCCGCGTCGCGGCCCATGTTGACCGCCGTCAGCACCGCCGTACGGAAGTCGCCGCGCGCCGCCGCGAACGCCCCGAAGGCCAGGCCCACCGCCTCCGGCGCCAGGTCCGTCCACGGGTAGCCGCCGACCACCACCGCGGAGCGCACCGCGCGTTCCATGGTGAGCCGGTCGGGGTAGCCGCGCTGCGCGGCCGCCACCGCGCGCCGCAGGGAACGCGCCGTCCAGGAGTCCATGGGGACGACCGACAGCGCGGCGGCGATCACCGAGGTGACCCCGGTACCCGTCATCGCGGCGGCCACCCCGGCCGCCACCGCCTGGCCGCCGTAGATGCCCTCCCCGTCATGGCTGACCCGCCCGTCCACCGCGACCAGCCGGGCCGCCTCGGCCGGCCGGCCGGCGGCGAAGACACCGAACGGTGCCGCTCTCATCGCCAGCCCGTCGCTCCAGGCGTGCCGGTGCTGGGCGGAGATCGGGGCGGCGAGCCCCCGGCGCAGATTCTCCAGCGTCCCGCGCTCGCTGAACCCGGCACCGCGGAACGGCCCCTCGTCGAGATCGGCGATCCACAGGTGCCAGGCCCGCTCCACATGAGTGACGGTCAGCGCGGAGCCGTGCCGGGCGAGCAGCAGCCCGGAGAAGATCGCGTACTCGGTGTCGTCGGTGCCCGCGGGGTCGTCGCTCACGAAGCCCTCGATCCGGCCCCAGCGGCGACGGATCTCCGAGGGCCGCAGGTTCTCCGCCGGTGCGCCCAGCGCGTCCCCGACCGCGAGACCGAGCAGCGAGCCGCGGGCCCGGTCGGCCAAGCCGCCCCGGGTCACCGCGCCCGGCCCCGCGCCGTCCGGCACAGCCGCTTGCGCACCGCCGGTCCGCGGCTCCGCCGGATTTCCTGCGATCAACTCCATCGCGTCGACCCTTCGCTCGCACCGAGCCAGTTCTCGTCCTGCTCGATATCTGCCACGCGGAGCCTGGACAGAGGCCGACAATCGCAACAAAAGGGCCAGTCGGATGAAGAGTCCGAACCACTAAGGCAGGCCGTACTTACCTGCTCACGGAGCGTGGTAAGTACGGCCTGCCTTGCTGGCGGGAGCCGTTTTTCGTGCGTACTTTCGATGGTGTTGAGCGGGGGCGGAGCGAGGAAAACCCGCTGCCGGAGAAGGGGAGAACTGTGTCCATCATCGAGACCGACGCCGTACTGCACGAGGCGCACCGGGACAATCACACCCACCGTGATGTGAACGGCGGCTGGCTGCGTCCGGCGGTGTTCGGTGCCATGGACGGGCTTGTCTCCAACCTCGCCCTGATGACCGGCGTCGCGGGTGGTGCCGTCTCCCAGCAGACGATCGTGATCACCGGCCTGGCGGGCCTGGCCGCCGGCGCGTTCTCCATGGCGGCCGGCGAGTACACCTCCGTGGCCTCGCAGCGCGAGCTCGTCGAGGCCGAACTCGACGTCGAGCGGCGGGAGTTGCGCAAGCACCCCAAGGACGAGGAGCGGGAGCTCGCCGAGCTCTACCAGTCCCGTGGCGTCGAACCCGCGCTCGCCCGCGAGGTCGCGCGGCAGCTGTCGCGAGACCCGGAGCAGGCCCTGGAGATACACGCCCGCGAGGAGCTGGGGATCGACCCGGGTGATCTGCCCTCGCCGCTCGTCGCCGCGGGGTCGTCGTTCGGCGCCTTCGCGCTCGGTGCCCTGCTGCCCGTGCTGCCGTACCTGCTCGGCGCGAGCGCGCTGTGGCCGGCCGTGCTGCTCGCGCTGGTCGGGCTGTTCGCCTGCGGCGCGGTGGTGGCCAGGGTGACGGCCCGCAGCTGGCTGTACAGCGGGCTGCGCCAGCTGGCGCTGGGCGGGGCCGCGGCGGCCATCACCTACGGTCTGGGCACGCTGTTCGGGGTGGCCGTCGGAGGCTGACCCCGTCCCAGGGGTCCACGGGTTCGATGGTCCGGGCATCCATCTCCGCAGGCGGGGGTGGGTGCCCGTGACGTGTCCGCCACCCGTGTGATGTACGTCTTGGTGACCGCCTCTGGGCGGAACCGCTACCACGGGCTTAAAGTGAGTCTCTATGCAGGGCTACACATAAGTAGCCGTTACTCGGCGGTTTCATTTCCATTGCCGCCGGGCATGACCCGTAGACACCGCAGGCAACGACGCCTGCTCTCTGCGGTCCCCCTGGGCGCCGATCTTCCACTGCGACCCACCCCACCGCCTCGGGCGGTGTCCGTATGTTGGAACGAAGTATCCGCTTCTTGAGAAGCGCCCCATCATGTAAACCTGTACGAAATTTCGCAGAGGGCCAACGTCGTCCCTCGGCACCGCATATGCCACGACGACGACGGGAGAGCCAATGCGCATCGACGCCTGGGCGCCCATGGACGGTCGCCCCGCCCAGCAGGGGATGTACGACCCCCGTAACGAGCACGACGCCTGCGGTGTCGGGTTCGTGGCCACTCTGACCGGTGTGGCCGGCCACGAGCTGGTCGAGCAGGCGCTGACCGTGCTGCGCAACCTCGAACACCGCGGCGCCACCGGATCCGAACCCGACTCCGGCGACGGCGCCGGGATCCTCCTCCAGGTGCCGGACGCCTTCCTGCGCGAGGAGACCGCCTTCGATCTCCCCGAGGCCGGTGCCTACGCCGTCGGAATCGCCTTCCTGCCCGCCGACGACTCCACCGAGGCCGTCCGCAAGCTGGAGAAGATCGCAGCCGAGGAGGGCCTCAAGGTCCTCGGCTGGCGCCAGGTGCCCGTCACCCCCGACATCCTCGGCAACGGCGCCCGCGCCACCATGCCCGAGTTCCGTCAGCTCTTCGTCGCGGACGGTGAGAGCACCGGCATCGCCCTCGACCGCAAGGCCTTCGTGCTGCGCAAGCGCGCCGAGCGGGAGGCCGGGGTCTACTTCCCCTCGCTCTCCGCCCGCACGATCGTCTACAAGGGCATGCTCACCACCGGGCAGCTGGAGCCGTTCTTCCCGGACCTCTCCGACCGCCGCTTCGCCACCGCGGTCGCCCTGGTCCACTCGCGGTTCTCCACCAACACCTTCCCGAGCTGGCCGCTCGCCCACCCGTACCGCTTCGTCGCGCACAACGGCGAGATCAACACGGTCAAGGGCAACCGCAACTGGATGAAGGCCCGCGAGTCCCAGCTCGCCTCCAGCCTGTTCGGCTCTGCCGACGACGGACACCGCGGTGAGGCACAGCTCGACCGGATCTTCCCCGTCTGCACCCCCGACGCCTCCGACTCCGCCTCCTTCGACGAGGTCCTGGAGCTGCTCCACCTCGGCGGCCGCTCGCTGCCGCACTCGGTGCTGATGATGGTTCCCGAGGCGTGGGAGAACCATGACTCGATGGACCCGGCCCGGCGCGCCTTCTACCAGTACCACTCCACGATGATGGAGCCCTGGGACGGCCCGGCCTGCGTCACCTTCACCGACGGCACCCAGGTCGGCGCGGTCCTGGACCGCAACGGTCTGCGCCCCGGCCGCTACTGGGTCACCGACGACGGCCTCGTCGTGCTCTCCTCCGAGGTCGGTGTCCTGGACATCGACCCCGCGAAGGTCGTCCGCAAGGGCCGCCTCCAGCCCGGGAAGATGTTCCTCGTCGACACGGCCGAGGGCCGGATCATCGAGGACGACGAGATCAAGGCCGCCCTCGCCGCCGAGCAGCCCTACGGCGACTGGCTGGAGACCGGCGAGATCGAGCTGGAGGACCTCCCCGAGCGGGAGCACATCGTGCACACGCACGCCTCAGTCACCCGCCGCCAGCAGACCTTCGGCTACACCGAGGAAGAGCTCCGCGTCATCCTCGCGCCGATGGCCCGCACCGGCGGCGAGCCGCTCGGCTCCATGGGCACGGACTCGCCGATCGCCGCGCTGTCCGAGCGCCCCCGGCTGCTCTTCGACTACTTCACCCAGCTGTTCGCGCAGGTCACCAACCCGCCGCTGGACGCCATCCGCGAGGAGCTCGTCACCTCGCTGCGCTCCACGCTGGGCCCCTCGGGCAACCTGCTGGAGCCGACCGCCGCGTCGTGCCGCAGCGTCACGCTGCCCTTCCCGGTGATCGACAACGACGAGCTGGCCAAGCTGATACACATCAACGCCGACGGCGACATGCCGGGCATGAAGGCCGCCACGCTCTCCGGGCTCTACCGGGTCGGCGGCGCCGGCGAGTCGCTGGCCGCGCGGATCGAGGAGATCTGCACCGAGGTCGACGCGGCCATCGAGGACGGCGCCCGCCTGGTCGTCCTCTCCGACCGGCACTCCGACGCCGAACACGCCCCGATCCCGTCGCTGCTGCTCACCTCGGCCGTCCACCACCACCTCATCCGCACCAAGCAGCGCACCCAGGTGGGGCTGCTGGTCGAGGCCGGGGACGTCCGCGAGGTCCACCACGTCGCCCTGCTCATCGGCTACGGCGCCGCCGCGGTCAACCCGTACCTGGCGATGGAGTCCGTCGAGGACCTGGTCCGCGCCGGTACGTTCATCGAGGGCATCGAGCCCGAGCAGGCCATCCGGAACCTGATCCACGCGCTCGGCAAGGGCGTCCTGAAGGTCATGTCCAAGATGGGCATCTCGACGGTCGCCTCCTACCGGGGCGCCCAGGTCTTCGAGGCCGTCGGCCTGGACGAGGACTTCGTCGCGAAGTACTTCAACGGCACCGCCACCAAGATCGGCGGCGCCGGCCTCGAAGTCATCGCCAAGGAGGTCGCCGCCCGGCACGCCAAGGGCTACCCCGCCTCCGGCATCTCCGCTTCGCACCGCGCGCTGGAGATCGGCGGCGAGTACCAGTGGCGCCGCGAGGGCGAGCCGCACCTGTTCGACCCGGAGACGGTCTTCCGCCTCCAGCACGCCACCCGCAACAAGCGCTACGACATCTTCAAGAAGTACACCGACCGGGTGAACGAGCAGTCCGAGCGGCTGATGACGCTCCGCGGCCTGTTCGGCTTCAGGAGCGACCGTGAGGCGATCTCCGTCGACGAGGTCGAGCCCGTCGCCGACATCGTCAAGCGCTTCTCCACCGGCGCCATGTCGTACGGCTCGATCTCCCGCGAGGCCCACGAGACCCTCGCCATCGCCATGAACCAGCTGGGCGGCAAGTCCAACACCGGTGAGGGCGGCGAGGACGCCGACCGGCTCCACGACCCGGCGCGCCGCTCGTCCATCAAGCAGGTCGCCTCCGGCCGCTTCGGTGTGACCAGCGAGTACCTGGTCAACGCGGACGACATCCAGATCAAGATGGCGCAGGGCGCCAAGCCCGGCGAGGGCGGTCAGCTGCCCGGCCACAAGGTCTACCCGTGGGTCGCCAGGACCCGGCACTCCACCCCGGGAGTCGGCCTCATCTCGCCGCCGCCGCACCACGACATCTACTCCATCGAGGATCTGGCCCAGCTGATCCACGACCTCAAGAACGCCAACCCGGCGGCTCGCATCCACGTGAAGCTGGTCTCCGAGGTCGGCGTCGGCACGGTCGCCGCCGGTGTCTCCAAGGCGCACGCGGACGTCGTCCTGATCTCCGGCCACGACGGCGGAACGGGCGCCTCCCCGCTCACGTCCCTGAAGCACGCGGGCGGCCCCTGGGAGCTCGGCCTCGCCGAGACCCAGCAGACGCTGCTGCTCAACGGCCTGCGCGACCGCATCGTCGTGCAGACCGACGGCCAGCTGAAGACCGGCCGCGACGTGGTCATCGCCGCGCTGCTGGGCGCCGAGGAGTTCGGTTTCGCGACCGCGCCGCTCGTCGTCTCCGGCTGCGTCATGATGCGCGTCTGCCACCTGGACACCTGCCCGGTCGGCATCGCCACCCAGAACCCCGTCCTGCGCGAGCGGTTCTCCGGCAAGGCCGAGTACGTCGTCAACTTCTTCGAGTTCATCGCCCAGGAGGTCCGCGAGATCCTCGCCGAGCTCGGCTTCCGCACGATCGAGGAGGCCGTCGGCCACGCCGAGCTGCTCGACACCGACCGTGCGATCACGCACTGGAAGGCGCAGGGCCTCGACCTGAAGCCGCTGTTCCACGTCCCCGAGCTGCCCGAGGACGCGGTCCGCCACGCGCGGATCGAGCAGGACCACGGCCTCGCCAAGGCGCTCGACAACGAGCTGATCAGGCTCGCCGCCGACGCCCTGAACGCGGACAGCGCCGAGAGTGCCCAGCCGGTCCGGGCCCAGATCGCGATCCGCAACATCAACCGGACCGTCGGCACCATGCTCGGCCACGAGGTGACGAAGAAGTTCGGCGGCGCCGGTCTGCCGCAGGACACCATCGACATCACCTTCACCGGCTCCGCGGGCCAGTCCTTCGGCGCGTTCGTACCGAGCGGGGTCACCCTGCGCCTGGAGGGCGACGCCAACGACTACGTCGGCAAGGGCCTCTCCGGCGGCCGGATCGTCGTCCGCCCCGACCGCGGCGCCGACCACCTCGCCGAGTACTCCACCATCGCGGGCAACACCATCGCCTACGGCGCCACCGGCGGCGAACTGTTCCTGCGCGGCCGCACCGGCGAGCGGTTCTGCGTCCGCAACTCCGGCGCCACCGTCGTCTCGGAGGGCGTGGGCGACCACGGCTGCGAGTACATGACCGGCGGCCACGCCGTCGTCCTCGGCGAGACCGGACGCAACTTCGCCGCGGGCATGTCGGGCGGTGTCGCCTACGTCATCGACCTGAACCGCGACAACGTCAACGTCGGCAACCTCGGTGCCATCGAGGTCCCCTCCGACGCCGACAAGCAGTGGCTGCACGACGTGGTGCGCCGCCACCAGGAGGAGACCGGATCCACGGTCGCCGAGAAGCTGCTTGCCGAGTGGGACACCGCCGTGACCCGCTTCAGCAAGATCATCCCGTCCACCTACAAGGCAGTGCTCGCCGCCAAGGACGCCGCTGAGCTCGCCGGTCTCTCCGAGCAGGAGACCACCGAGAAGATGATGGAGGCGGCGACCAATGGCTGACCCCAAGGGCTTCCTGACCACCGGGCGCGAGGTCGCCGAGACCCGCCCCGTGGGCGAGCGCGTCAAGGACTGGAACGAGGTCTATGTTCCGGGCTCGCTGCTCCCGATCATCAGCAAGCAGGCCGGCCGCTGCATGGACTGCGGCATCCCGTTCTGCCACAACGGCTGCCCGCTCGGAAACCTCATTCCCGAGTGGAACGACTACGCCTACCGCGAGGACTGGTCGGCCGCGTCCGAGCGCCTGCACGCCACGAACAACTTCCCGGAGTTCACCGGGCGGCTCTGCCCGGCCCCGTGCGAGTCGGCGTGCGTGCTCGGCATCAACCAGCCGGCCGTCACCATCAAGAACGTCGAGGTCTCCATCATCGACAAGGCGTGGGGCAACGGTGACGTCACCCCGCAGCCGCCCGAGCGGCTCTCCGGCAAGACCGTCGCGGTCATCGGCTCGGGCCCGGCGGGTCTCGCCGCCGCCCAGCAGCTGACCCGGGCCGGCCACACCGTCGCCGTCTACGAACGCGCGGACCGCATCGGAGGCCTTCTCCGGTACGGCATCCCCGAGTTCAAGATGGAGAAGTCGCACATCAACCGCCGCATCGAGCAGATGCGTGCGGAAGGCACCAAGTTCCGTACCGAGACCGAGATCGGGCGGGACATCGACGCCGCCAAGCTCCGCCGCCGGTACGACGCGGTCGTCATCGCCGCAGGTGCCACCGTCTCGCGCGACCTGCCCGTCCCGGGCCGTGAGCTGAACGGCGTGCACTTCGCCATGGAGTACCTGCCGCTGGCCAACAAGGTGCAGGAGGGCGACCTGACGGTCTCCCCGATCACCGCCGAGGGCAAGCACGTCGTCGTGATCGGCGGCGGCGACACCGGCGCCGACTGCGTCGGTACCGCCCACCGCCAGGGCGCGCTCTCCGTCACCCAGCTGGAGATCATGCCCCGGCCGGGCGAGGACCGGAACGCCAACCAGCCGTGGCCGACCTTCCCGATGCTCTACAAGGTCACCTCGGCGCACCAGGAGGGTGGCGAGCGGGTCTACTCAGTCTCCACCACCCACTTCGAGGGCGATGAGGACGGCAACGTCCAGTCGCTGCACCTGATCGAGGTGGAGTTCAAGGACGGCAAGCTCGAGCAGAAGCCCGGCACCGAGCGGTCCATCCCCGCGCAGCTGGTCACCCTCGCCATGGGCTTCACCGGCACCGACCAGGCCAACGGTCTGGTCCAGCAGTTCGGCCTGGAGCTCGACGAGCGCGGCAATGTCGCGCGCGACGGGGAGTACGCCACCAACATCGACGGAGTCTTCGTCGCCGGTGACGCCGGCCGCGGCCAGTCCCTCATCGTGTGGGCCATCGCCGAGGGCCGCTCCGCGGCCCGCGGGGTGGACCGCTTCCTGACCGGAGCCAGCGCCCTGCCGGCCCCGATCCGCCCGACGGACCGTGCACTGACGGTCTGATTCACGGCATCACGGCACACACCGACGTCCCGCACAACGGCGTGCGGAACTGAACGCGGCGCCTGCCCGTCCCCGACCGGACGATTCGGCAGGCGCCGCGGCGCGTCCGGGGGCCGGTCGCACCGGCCCCCGGCTCAGCCCGTCAGCGCGGAGGTCTTCAGCACCACCAGCAGCACCAGCACGGCGAACAGCACCACACCCGCGGCGGCCTGGACCACCGTACGGCGCTTCGCCGGAGCATAGGCGTACGCCACGGTGACGATGCCGCCCGTCAGGAGCCCGCCCAAGTGGCCCTGCCACGAGGCGAATCCGGCCGAGATCACCATCCAGATCAGGAATCCGGCCATGAACCGGTTCACCGCCCGCATGTCGCGGCCCAGCCGGCGGTTGATGACGTAGAACGCCGCCCCGAGCCCGAAGATCGCACCCGAGGCGCCCACCGTGCCGTCGAACGGCGCGATCAGATAGACCAGGACCGAACCGCCCAGCGCGGACAGCAGGTACAGCGCGAGGTAACGGGCCCGGCCCAGCTGCTCCTCCACCACCCGGCCCAGGTTCCACAGCGCGTACATGTTGAACAGGATGTGCAGCACCCCGAACGGCAGCGACCCGAAGGACGACCCGCCCGGCGGCAGATGCAGGAAGGCCCCGGTCATCAGCCGGTACCACTCACCGCCGGCCACCCCGACCACATCGAAGCCGGGGAAGCCCCCGCCGCCCTCGTAGACGTAATGCTCGCCGTCCGGGCCGTCCAGCCCCGCACCGAGCATCGCGAACCGGTCGACGATCCCCGGACTGACCAGCTCGCCCAGGTACGCCGCGATGTTGAGTCCGATCAGCACATACGTGACGATCGGCACCGCGCTTCTCGCCACCGCGCCGCCGAACACGGTGCGCGCCTGCCGGATCGAACGCTGCCCCTCCTTCACGCAGTCCACGCAGTGGTGGCCGACCGCGGCCTCACGCATGCAGTCGGGGCAGATGAACCGTTCGCAGCGGGTACAGCTGACATACGTCTCGTACGACGGATGGCGATAACAGGTGGTGACCGCGGCCTCCACGGCAGGCTCCTTCAGGGGTGAGCGGACACGAGCGGCCGGTGGGGACGGCGGCAGATCAACATAGCGAACACCGCCCGGCCGGGGCATGCCCGGGTGGCCCGGACCGACCGGCGATCGGGGGCGGCGCCGCGGGGCCGGGTGCGCGCATCTGCGGCGTTGTCGTCAATCAACAACGCTCCTTCCCCGAGCTCTCAGCTGCGTTCGAGCAGGGGAGGCCCCATCTGCCTCAGTCCTCCGCCTCGCAGCTGCACGCACTCAGCCCCGCTCCTTCTCCCACTCCCCAATTGCCGGTCGGTCTTACACTCGACCTCCCCGGACGTCGAGGATCGGAGAAACCGCATGGCCGGCTCACTTGCCGCCGAAACAGGCCCGGCCATCAGCCTCCGCAAGATCGAGGAGAGCGCCCCCGCACTGGTCAGCCTCTACAAGAGCGCCTCGGTGTCGCTGACCAGGCACCGCATGAGCGGCGAGCGCGCCGCGGTCTATCTGGTGCTCGACTACTCCGGCTCCATGCGGGAGTACTACAAGGACGGCAGCGTCCAGGCCCTGGCCGACCGGGTGCTGGGGCTCTCGGCCCATCTGGACGACGACGGCCGGGTCCCCCTCGTCCTGTTCTCCACCGAGGTCGACGCCGTCACCGACATCGCCCTGGACAACCACCGCGGCCGGGTCGACGCGATCGTGGCCGGTCTCGGGCACATGGGCAGGACCAGCTACCACCTGGCCATGGATGCCGTCATCGACCACTACCTCGACAGCGGCTCCACGGCGCCCGCCCTCGTCGTCTTCCAGACCGACGGCGGCCCGATCAGCAAGCACGCGGCGGAGCGCTATCTCTGCAAGGCGGCGAAACTGCCCCTGTTCTGGCAGTTCATCGGCTTCGGCGACAAGCGGAGCAATCAATTCGACTTCCTGCGCAAGCTCGACGAACTGGCCGTACCCGCCAAGCGCCCGATAGACAACGCGGGCTTCTTCCACGCCGGACCCGACCCGCGCAAGGTCCCGGACGCCGAGCTGTACGACCGGCTCGTCGCCGAATTTCCGCAGTGGCTCGCCACGGCCCGGACTCAGGGCATCGTCAAGTGACCGCCCGGGTCCTGCGGGCGGCCGACCGTACGGCCACCCCCTGGAAGAACGGCGGGGGAGTCACCCGGGAGATCGCGGCACACCCCGAGGGCGCGCCGATGGACGCCTTCGACTGGCGGGTCAGCCTCGCCGAGGTGACCGAGGACGGGCCGTTCTCCACGTTCCCCGGCGTCGACCGCACCCTGACCGTGGTCGAGGGCGCCGGCCTGGACCTCATGGTGGACGGTGAACACCACATCGTCGACGAGCCGTACTGGCCGCACGACTTCCCCGGTGACCTCGCGACCGACGGCGCACTGCTCGGCGGCCCGGTCGTCAACCTCAATGTGATGTGCCGCAGGGGGCGGACGAGCGCGGCGGTCGCGGTGGTGCGCGGCACGGTGAGGCTGGCGGTGCCCCCGGGCGGGTCGGTGCTCGCCATCGCGCTGGAGGACGGCGCGGTGCTCGACGGTACGGAGCTCGAACTCGACCGCTATGACGCGCTGTTGACGCGGGACGGAACGGCCGGTGTGCTGCGGACCCACGGGTGGGCGCTGCTGGTCACCCTTTCGGAGCGATGAGACGGGCCGGCACGGGTGAGGCGGGCGGTACGGATGGGCCGAAGGGCGGACCGGTCGGCGCGGGCCGGTAAATCAGGACGGAAGGTGTCGGGTATCCAGGATTCCATGGGCGCATGACATCGAGTTCCTGGGAAGACTTCCGCTCGGCCGAGCCGGACTTCGCCGAAACCGTCCGGGCCCGCTTCCAGCTCTACAAGCACCACGTCCTGGCGACCCTGCGCAAGGACGGATCGCCACGCGTGACCGGCCTGGAGGTGGACTTCCGCTTCGGCGAGGTGTGGCTAGGCATGATGCCGAACTCGCGCAAGGCGCAGGACCTGCTGCGCGATCCGCGGTTCGCGGTGCACGCCAACCCCGGCCCGGACGCCGAGATGGCCGACGGCGACGCCCGGATCTCCGGCCGCGCGGCGGAGGTGACCGACCCCGCGGTGCTGGCCCGCTACATCGAGGAGGCGAAGCCGCCGGAACCCTTCCACCTCTTCCGCGTGGAGCCGGCCGAGGTGGTGCACACCGGGCTCGAAGGCGGCGACACCGTGATCATCCGGACCTGGCGCCCCGGTCACCCGCTGCGCACCTTCCGAAGGGGCAACGACGAGGGCTCACTGAGCGAGACCACCTGAGAGCCCGGCGCGCCGGGCGGCGGGAGCGACCGGCCCGTCGGCGAGCACCCGCGCCCGGCACGCCCCCGGCGTCCCCCACGCGTCCCGCAGCGGCCGCGCCTTCCGCAGCCACAGCGCCAGATCCAGCTCCTGCGTGTACCCCACCGCACCGTGCAGCTGCAGCGCCGCCCCGGCCGCCGCGTACCCCGCCTCACCCGCCGTCACCTTGGCCGCCGCCACCTGCGCACCGGCGTCCGGCGCGTCCCCGGCGAGCGCGAGCGCCGCCCCGTACAGCAGCGGACGGGCGAACTCCAGCCCGATCAGGGTGTCCGCCAGCCGGTGCTTCACCGCCTGGAAGGTGCCGATGGCGGCACCGAACTGGGTGCGCTGCTTCACGTACTCGACCGTGGTCCGCAGCAGGGCCTCGCCCGTGCCGAGCGCCTGCGCCGCCGTCGCGAACGCCGCCCACCCGGCCGCCCGCGCCGCCGCCCCGGCCACCCGGGTCCCCGAGGCGAGCAGTTCCCCGCCCGGCGCGGGGCGCCACAGCCGCCGCGCGGGGTCGGACGACACGCTGAGCTCCCCGGGCCCCGGCGCCAGCCGTAACTCGTCACCGGTCACCGTGAACACCGCGTCAACCGCGTCCGCGTCCAGCGCGTACGGCCCGTACCCGTCCATCCGGAGCGTCGCCGACGCCGCGCCGGACGCCAGCCGGGGCAGCCACTCCTTGGCCGCAGGCCCGCCCACGTCCGCCAGCAGCACCGCCGCCGCGACCGTCTCCACCACCGGCCCCGGCACCGCGTGCCGACCCAACTCGGTGAAGGCGACCGCGAGTTCGACCGGCAGCGGGCCGACACCCTCGTACGCCTCCGGCACCGCGAGCGCGAAGACCCCCGCCCCCGCCAGCCGCACCCACAGCGCCTTGCCCGGTCCGTGATCCCCGGCGGCCCAGGCCCGTACCACCGAAGGGGCGTCCGCGGCGGTCAGCATCGCGTCCAGCGAGCGGGCGAACTCCCGCTGCTCGTCGTCCAGGAGGAAACGCATCAGCGCCGTCCCTTCGGCAGGCCGAGCAGCCGCTCGGCGATGATGTCGCGCTGGATCTCGTTCGTGCCGGCGTAGATGGGACCCGCGAGGGAGAAGACATACCCCTCGGACCACTCGGAATCGGCGAGTTCCGCGTCCGGGCCCAGCAGATCGAGTGCGCTCTCGTGCAGCGCGATGTCGTACTCGGACCAGAACACCTTGTTCAGGCTGGACTCCGCGCCGATGGTCGCCCCGGCGGCGAAGCGGGAAGCGTTGGCGGCGGTGAAGAGCTGATAAGCGCGCGCCCCGATCACCGCGTCCGCCACCCGGTCCCGCATCGCCGTGTCCGAGGGGTCGCCATGGGTGCGCCACAGCATGGCCAGCCGGTCGGCGGCGGCCAGGAAACGGCCGGGGGAGCGGAGCGTCAGTCCCCGCTCGTTGCCCGTTGTCGACATGGCGATACGCCAGCCCTGGCCGGGCTCCCCGATGACGTCCTCGTCCGGTACGAACACCTCGTCCAGGAACAGTTCGGCGAAGGCCGGCTTGCCGTCGAGCCGCCCGATCGGCCGGACCGAGACCCCTGGCGCCGACAGGTCGAACATCAGATACGTCAGCCCGTGGTGCGGTTTCGCCGCGCCCGGATCGCTGCGGAAGATGCCGAACGCCCGATCCGCGAACGCGGCCCGCGAGGACCAGGTCTTCTGCCCCGAGAGCAGCCAGCCGCCGTCGGTGCGCACCGCCCGCGAACGCAGCGACGCCAGGTCCGAGCCCGACTCCGGCTCGGACCAGGCCTGCGCCCAGATCACCTCGCCGCTCGCCATCGACGGCAGGACCCGCGCCCGCTGCTCGTGAGTGGCGTGGTCGAAGAGCGTCGGGGCGAGGAGATTGATGCCGTTCTGCGAGACCCGGCCAGGGCCGCCCGCCGCGTAGTACTCCTCCTCGAAGACCAGCCACCGGAAGATGTCGGCGCCCCGGCCGCCGTACTCGGCCGGCCAGGAGACCACCGACCAGCGGTCCGCGTAAAGCCGCGCCTCCCACTCCCGGTGCGCGGCGAAGCCCTCGGCGGTCTCCAGTGACGGCAGTGGTACGGCGGGCACGTTGGCCCGCAGCCATTGGCGCGCCTCGTCCCGGAACGCCGCCTCCTGCTCGGTGCCCGACAGATCCATCAGCCGTCCGCCTTCTTCTTCATCGAGGCGATGTCCATGCCGCCGAGCGAGTCGGCCGCCGTCTCCGCGTTGTGCGCGTGGGCGAGGTGGTGCAGCCCGAAGACGGAGTCCATCCCGGTGTGCATCCCCTGGAGGTCCTCGGCCTGGTTGACCGCGCGCTTGGTGAGTGCCAGCCCGAGCCGGGGCATCGAGGCGATCCGCAGTGCCAGCTCATCGGTGCGGACGGCGAGTTCCTCCCGCTCCACCACCTTGTTCACCATGCCGACCTCGTACGCCCGGCGGGCGCTCATCCGGTCGCCGGTGTAAAGGAACTCCTTCGCGATCCGGGGAGGCATCACCCATGGGTGGGCGAAGTACTCGACGCCGGGGATGCCCATCCGCACCACTGGATCGGCGAAGAAGGCGTCCTCGCTCGCCACGATCAGGTCGCAGATCCAGGCGAGCATCAGCCCGCCGGCCACGCAGGCGCCCTGGACGGAGGCGATGACCGGCTTCGGCAGCTCGCGCCAACGCCTGCACATGCCCAGATAGACCTCCGACTCGCGGGCGAAGCGGCTCTCCGCGCCGGCCTTGTCGGAGTGGTCCCACCACAGGCCCGCCCGGCGCTCGAAGGGCAGGTGCGCGTCGCGCTCCGGCGTGCCGATGTCATGGCCCGCGGAGAAGTGCTCCCCGGCGCCCGCCAGCACCGCCACCTTGACCTCGGAGTCCTCGGCGGCCCGGTAGAAAGCGTCGTCCAGGGCGTAGGTCATGGCCGAGTTCTGGGCGTTGCGGTAGCGCGGGCGGTTCAGCGTGACGTGCGCGACCGGGCCGCGGCGCTCGTAGAGCACCGGGCCGTCCCGGTGGCCGGCGGCGGAGGGGTCGTGGGCAGAGGGCATCGGCTCATCCTTCCCTAACAAGTGTTTGGTAGGTTAACGTACGGGCACGAGCACCGTCGAGGATCCGAAGGGGACCGAGGAGGTTACGGGCGTGAGCGCACCGCAGTACGTATCCGGGCACGGGCTGCTGGCAGGCCGCACCGCCGTCATCACCGCGGCGGCAGGCGCCGGCATCGGCGGCGCCACCGCCCGCAGATTCCTGGAGGAGGGCGCCCGCATCGTCATCGGCGACGCGCACGCCCGCCGGCTGAAGGAGACCGAGCAGGCGTTCGCCGAGGAGTTCGGCGCGGACCGCGTCGCCGCACTGCCCTGCGACGTCACCGACGAGACCCAGGTCCGGACCCTGTTCGAACTCGCCGAGCGGACCCACGGCGGACTGGACATCGTCGTCAACAACGCCGGCCTCGGCGGCACCGCCGAACTCACCGAGATGACCGACGAGCAGTGGACCAAGGTCCTCGACGTCACCCTGAACGGCACCTTCCGCTGCACCAGGGCCGCCCTGCGCTCCCTCCGGGCGGCGGGGCGCGGCGGCATCGTCGTCAACAACGCCTCCGTCGTCGGCTGGCGTGCCCAGAGCGGCCAGGCCCACTACGCCGCCGCCAAGGCCGGCGTCATGGCGCTCACCAGGTGCGCCGCGATCGAGGCCGCCGAGTACGGCGTACGCGTCAACGCCGTCGCGCCCAGCCTCGCCATGCACCCGCACCTGGTGAAGGTCACCTCCGCCGAACTCCTGGACGAACTGACCGCGAAGGAGGCCTTCGGCCGGTACGCCGAGCCGTGGGAGGTCGCCAATGTCATCGTCTTCCTCGCCAGCGACTACTCCTCGTACCTGACCGGCGAGGTCGTCTCCGTCAGCAGCCAGCGTGCCTGAGCGTGCCGCGGCCGGGTGTCGGGCGGCCGGGTGTGCGGCAGCCGTGCGTCCGGCGTACGGGCGGAGAATGGTCGGGTGCCTACCAAGAAGAAGCCCCAGGTGACCCCCTCGCCCGAGCGGCGCCGCGAACTGCTCGCCACCGCCGCCGAGGTCTTCGCCGCCCAGGGATACAACGCCACCACCGTCCGCAAGATCGCGGACGCGGCCGGGATGCTCGCGGGCAGCCTCTACTACCACTTCGATTCCAAGGAATCGATGCTCGACGAGATCCTCTCGACCTTCCTCGGTGAACTCTGGGAGGGGTACGACACGGTGCTCGCCGCCCAGCTGGCCCCCAGGCAGACCATCGAGGCGCTCGTCACCGAGTCCTTCCGGGAGATCGACCGGCACCGTGCCGCGGTCGCCATCTACCAGAAGGAAGCCAGGCATCTGGCCGCGCAGCCGCGCTTCCAGTACCTCGCCGACTCCCAGCAGAAGTTCGAGAAGGCCTGGCTCGGCACGCTGGAACGCGGCGTCGCCGACCACAGTTTCCGCGCCGACCTGGACATCCGCCTCACCTACCGCTTCGTCCGCGACACGGTCTGGGTCGCGGCGTCCTGGTACCGGCCGGGCGGACTGCACAGCCCCGAGGAGATCGCCCGCCAGTACCTCTCGATGGTCCTGGACGGCATCGCCCTCGACACCTGACCCCACCCGCGCTCACCAAGGAGCAGCAGTCATGGCCGAGGCATACATAGTCGAAGCGGTACGCACCCCGGTCGGCCGGCGCGGGGGCGGCCTCGGCGCCGTCCACCCCGCCGACCTCGGCGCCCATGTGCTGAAGGCCCTCGTCGAACGGACCGGGATCGACCCGGCGGCCGTGGAGGACGTGGTCTTCGGCTGCCTCGACACCGTCGGACCGCAGGCCGGCGACATCGCCCGCACCTGCTGGCTGGCGGCCGGACTGCCCGAGGAGGTCCCCGGCGTGACCATCGACCGCCAGTGCGGCTCCTCCCAGCAGGCCCTGCACTTCGCCGCCCAGGGCGTCCTCTCCGGCACCCAGGACCTGGTCGTCGCGGGCGGCACCCAGTCCATGACTCAGATCCCCATCGCCTTCGCCTCCCGCCAGGCCGCCGAACCCCTCGGGCTGACCGAAGGCCCGTACGCGGGCAGTGAGGGCTGGCGCGCCCGGTACGGCGACGCACCGGTCAACCAGTTCCACGGCGCCCAGCTGATCGCCGAGAAGTGGGACATCAGCCGCCAGGACATGGAGGAGTTCGCGCTCCGCTCCCACCGGCACGCGGTCCGCGCCATCGACGAGGGCCGCTTCGCCCGCGAGACCGTCGCCCTCGCGGGCGTCACCACCGACGAGGGGCCGCGCCGCGACACCACCCTGGAGAAGATGGCGGGGCTGAAGCCGGTCCTGGACGGCGGCACGATCACCGCCGCGTGCTCCTCCCAGATCTCCGACGGCGCCGCCGCCCTGCTCATCGCCTCCGAGCGGGCCGTGGCCGAGCACGGCCTCACCCCGCGCGCCCGCGTCCACCACCTCTCGGTACGCGGCGAGGACCCGATCCGCATGCTGTCAGCACCGATCCCGGCCACCGCGTACGCGCTCAAGAAGGCCGGAATGACCATCGACGACATCGACCTGGTCGAGATCAACGAGGCCTTCGCCCCCGTCGTCCTGGCCTGGCTGAAGGAGACCGGGGCCGACCCCGACCGGGTCAACGTCAACGGCGGCGGGATCGCCCTCGGTCACCCGCTCGGCGCAACCGGTGCGAAATTGATGACGACCCTGCTGCACGAACTGGAGCGCACCGGTGGCCGCTACGGGCTCCAGACCATGTGCGAGGGCGGCGGCCAGGCGAACGTGACGATCATCGAACGGCTCTGAGCGCCGACCCGCCCCGAACACGGCCGCCGGACCGCCCCGACGCCCGTCGCGACAAGGATTCCGGCGGCCTTTCGCACCCCTCCCGGCCAGATACCGCAAGGGCCCGGACCGGAACACGCCGACCGGCCGCGCGGCGTGTTTCCACCGCAGGCCGACGGAACGTGCTACGGTTGCCGAGTTGCAGTTTTGGTACCCATGAACTTTATGTGCGCCTGACGGGAATGCTTCCTCAGGCGCATTATTGTTTTCCGGCTTTCTCCGGATGGGGCTCAATGCGGCGACTTGAAATTCGTAAAGTGCGGATTTCCGGCACTGCACCTCTTTTAGGAGAATGACATGGCTACTGGAACCGTGAAGTGGTTCAACTCGGAAAAGGGCTTCGGCTTCATCGAGCAGGACGGCGGCGGCGCCGACGTCTTCGCCCACTACTCCAACATCGCCACCTCGGGCTTCCGTGAGCTCCAGGAGGGCCAGAAGGTCTCCTTCGACGTCACGCAGGGCCAGAAGGGCCCGCAGGCGGAGAACATCGTCCCGGCCTAATCGCCGGACGCGTACCTCGCAGCCGGGGCCCGCACCGTGAAGGTGCGGGTCCCGGTTTGTGCTGTCCCCGGGACATGCCGGAACAGGCGCGCCCGCCCACGGCGCCCGCCCCGGCGGCCCCATGCAGTTCCCCGCAGTCCCACGCAGTTCTCAGGAATCCCCAGGACTCCTCAGGAATCCCCCAGGAGGGCAATTCCGTATGACCCGCTCCGAACGCCAGGACCGACCCGCCCGCAACCGCCCGTCGAGGGGGCGTGGCACGGCCCCGGCACAGGCAACCGCTAAGGGTTCCGGCAAGGGATCCGGCAAGGCGTCGCCCCGTCGCAGGGCCACGCCGCCGCAGGGCGAATTCGCCCTGCCCGAAACCATGACCCCCGCACTGCCCGCCGTAGCGGCGTTCGCCGAGCTGGACATGCCCGCAGCCCTGCTGAAGACCCTTGCCGCGCAGGGCGTCACCGAACCGTTCCCGATCCAGGGCGCCACCCTGCCGAACTCGCTCGCCGGCCGGGACATCCTCGGCCGCGGCCGCACCGGCTCCGGCAAGACCCTCGCCTTCGGCCTGGCGCTGCTGGCCCGCACCGCCGGCCGGCGCGCCGAGCCGAAGGCCCCGCTGGCGCTCGTCCTGGTCCCGACCCGCGAGCTCGCCCAGCAGGTCACCGACGCGCTGACGCCGTACGCGACGTCCGTGAACCTGCGCCTGGCCACCGTCGTCGGTGGCATGTCGATCACCAAGCAGTCCGGCACGCTGCGCCGCGGCGCCGAGGTGCTCGTCGCCACGCCCGGACGGCTGAAGGACCTCATCGAGCGCGGCGACTGCCGCCTCGACCAGGTCGCCATCACCGTCCTCGACGAGGCCGACCAGATGGCCGACATGGGCTTCATGCCGCAGGTCGTCGCCCTGCTCAAGCAGGTCGAGCCGGACGGCCAGCGGATGCTGTTCTCCGCGACGCTCGACAAGAACATCGACCGGCTGGTCAAGATGTTCCTGACCGACCCGGTCGTGCACTCCGTCGACCCGTCCGCCGGCGCCGTCACCACCATGGAGCACCACGTGCTCCATGTGATCGACGAGACCGACAAGAAGGCCGTCGCCACGAAGATCGCCGCCCGTGAGGGCCGCGTGATCATGTTCGTGGACACCAAGCGCGCCGCCGACCGGTTCGCCAAGCGGCTGCTCGCCAGCGGCGTACGGGCCGCCGCCCTGCATGGCGGGCGCTCGCAGCCGCAGCGCAACCGGACCCTGGACCAGTTCAAGAACGGCCAGGTCACCGCGCTCGTCGCGACGAACGTGGCGGCCCGCGGCATCCACGTCGACGACCTCGACCTGGTCGTGAACGTGGACCCGCCGACCGACCACAAGGACTACCTCCACCGGGGCGGGCGCACGGCGCGCGCCGGGGAGTCCGGCAGCGTCGTCACCCTGGTGCTGCCCGAGGAGAAGCGGGACATGACCCGGCTGATGGCCGACGCGGGCATCGCCCCGCAGACCACCCGGATCAAGTCCAGCGACGAGGAGCTCACCCGGATCACCGGGGCCCGTGAGCCCTCGGGCATCGCGATCGTCATAGAGGCCCCGCAGCCGACCCCGCCGAAGCAGCGCACGCGCTCGGGCGGGACCTCGACGGGCGGCACCGGCTTCCGCTCGGGCAGCCGCGGCCGGGGCAGGCGCGGTGGTGCCGCACAGGGCGGCGGCGAGGCCCGCTCCACGGGCGGCGCCTCCCGCACCGCCGGCACAGGCGGCTCCGCGCGCGGCGCGGGCTCGGGCGGCGGCCGTGGCAACGGCGAGCCGCGCGGCACGGGTGCCGGGCGCTCCGGGGCCGGCCGCGGCGGCGCTACGGCGGGACGCGGCCGCAGGGCCGCGTAGCCGCAGGCCCACCCAGCGGACAGGGCGGCGCCCCGGATCTCTCGGGGTGCCGCCTGCGCGTTCGCGCTCTGGGAAGGTCCGAGCGGACTGCCGCGCCCGGATTCCTCGGGGTGCCGCCTACGCGTCCGCGCTCTGGGAACGTTCCGCGCGTACCACCGCGCCCAGCGCCTCATGGGCCTCGGCCATCACCCGTTCCACCAGTTCCGCGCAGCTGGGCAGATCCTCGATCAGGCCCGCGACCTGGCCAGAGGCCATCACCCCCAGGTCCGTCCGGCCGTCGACCATGGACGCCTTCAGCAGCATGGGTGTGTTGGCCGCCAGCAGGACCTGGCTCCACGACAGGTCCTTGCCGTGCTTCATCGCGAGACCGTCGCGCACCATACGGGACCAGCTCAGCCCGGAGATCCGCCGGAAGCCCGACGCCCGGCGCACCGCCTGGGCCAGGGCCCGGACCCGGCCCGCGTGTTCCAGCGCCGCGACCATCTCGGTACGCAGCATCCGGTGCGGGAGCCCGTCCACCGCCCTGGTGACCGTGATGTCCTTGACGCCCGCCGCCAGGTACCGGGCCTTCACCGCGTCCGGCACGGTCGAGTCCGAGGTCAGCAGGAACCGGGTGCCCATCGCGATGCCCGCCGCCCCGTACGCCAGCGCCGCGACCAGGCCCCGGCCGTCGTGGAAACCGCCAGCCGCGATCACCGGGATGTCCACCGCGTCCACGACCTGGGGCAGCAGCACCGTGGTCGCCACCTCACCGGTGTGCCCGCCGCCCTCGCCGCCCTGCACGATCACCGCGTCCGCGCCCCACGCCGCGACCTTCTCGGCATGACGCCGGGCACCGACCGACGGGATCACGACCACTCCCGCGTCCTTCAGCTCGGCGATCAGTTCCTTCGAGGGGGCCAGAGCGAAGGACGCCACCTTCACGCCCTCGTCGATGATGATCCGTACCCGCTCGCGCGCGTCGCCCGCGTCGGCGCGCAGATTGACGCCGAACGGCTCGTCGGTACGGGACTTGACCTCCCGCACCGCCGCCCGCAGCTGCTCGGCGGTCATCGTCGCGGAGGCCAGGATGCCGAGGGCGCCGGCGCGGGCCGTGGCGGAGACCAGGCGGGCGCCCGCGACCCAGCCCATGCCGGTCTGGACGATGGGGTGACGGATGCCGACGAGCTCCGTGAGCGCCGTCCGCATCAGCCCCTGACCTCGCGGTTCCGGGTGCTGTGCGGGTCGATGACCTCACGGATCAGGGACAGCTCCGCGGCGCTCGGCTCCCGGGTGTACGGGACGTCGTCCGCGATCGTGAGCGCGAAACCGGTGGCCTCGCGGACCTGGTCGATGGTGACGCCGGGGTGCAGCGAGGCCAGCCGCATCGAGCGGTCCGGGGTCGCGAAGTCGAAGACGCCGAGATCGCTCACCACACGCGGGATGCGGTGGTAGCGGCTCGCCGACGGACCGGCCGCGGCGGCACTGTCGTAGCCGACCCCGCAGATCATGTCGACGCGCTCGACGAAGACCCGGGTGGAGTGCTTGGGAATCCAGTAACTGACCGGGTTGTTCAGGGTGTTGACCGGTGCGCCGCGCACGCCGAGCAGCTGGCGGGAGGGCTGTTCCCAGTCGCCGATGCAGGAGATGTTCTGGTTGCCGAACCGGTCGATCTGGCTCGCTCCCATCATCACGTGGCGCCTGCCGCCGGTGACCATGGCCAGGTGCTGGCGGTAGGGCAGCCAGCCCTCCGTCGTACCGTCCGGGGCGAGGAGCAGCGCCTCGCCGTCGGTCAGCAGCAGATCGGGCGAGAAGGTGCGCCTGGCGAGCCGGGCGCCGACGGACGGGACGAGGCCCATCGGGCTGGCGAGCACCTCGCCGTTGTCGCGCCAGGCATCGGCGCAGGCGATCACGCAGTACTCGGCGCGGGTGGCCGCGGTCGGGTCGGCGGTCGCGTTCTTCGTGGTCATTTCTGCTCCTCGTGCCAGGTCCGGACGGCCGACTGGTAGCTCTTCTCGTCGCCTCCGGCGGGCAGGAAGCGCTCGCTGAAGGCCGCCCAGGCGTCGGGGTCGGCGGCGGCGGTCGCGTACGCCTTCTGGAACGCCTCGTCGCGCGGATGGTCGGGCACGCAGGAGGTGAAGTGCGCGCCGTTCGGGGTCTCGACGACGCCGGTGACGGAGTGCCGCTTGACGAGGAGGGTCTGCGGGGCGGCGTTCCCGGTCAGCTCGGCCGTGTCCACGAGGCGTTCGCAGGACATGTACGCGGCGTCCGCGGCCTCGCAGAACAGGTCGTCGAAGTACGGGTCGGGGCCGAGGTACTGGCCGTTGCCGAACCGGTCCGCGCGGTTCAGATGGACCAGCGCGGCGTCCATCCGCAGCGCGGGCATCGCGACGAATTCCTCACCGTCCCCGTACGGTGAAGTCACCGTGCGCAGGCCCGGGTTGACACGCATCACGTCGGAGCCGATACCGGCGCGCACGGGGAGGAACGGCAGCCGGTTGGCGGCGGCGTGCAGCCCCCACATGAACATGGCCTCGTCGATCTCCATCAGTTCGAACGCGCCGCGCTGGCGGGCCGCCCTGAAATGGGGTTCGAGCGGGACCGAGTCGAGTGTGACGAAGGCCGCGACCAGTTTCCGGATCCGGCCGGCGGCGGCGAGCAGCCCCACGTCGGGGCCCCCGTACGAGACCACGGTGAGGTCGGTGACGTCGGAGCGGAGCAGCGCCCGCACCAGCGCCATGGGTTTGCGGCGCGAGCCCCAGCCGCCGATGCCGATCGTCATCCCGCTGCTGAGCCGGGAGACCACGTCGTCGGCCGTCATGGTCTTGTCGGTCGTGGTCATGGTCATGCCTCCTTGCCGAACGATTCGCGGACGCGGTCGGCGACCCCGCTGAGATTGGCCTCGAAGGTGAAGCCCTGCTCGAAGCGGTAGCTGCGGCGTACGTCCACCGGGTCGATGCCGTTGATGGCGGCCTTGGCCAGCCGGATCAGATACCCGTCCTTGGCGGCTATCTCGCCCGCCAGTTCCATTGCCGCACCGAGGAGTTCCCCGCGAGGTACGACCTTCCAGACCGAGCCGTGGGTGTGCAGTTCGGCGGCGGTCGCGGTGCGCGAGGTGTAGTAGAGCGCGCGCATCAGGTGCTGGGGCACCAGCCGGGCCAGATGGGTCGCAGCGCCGAGCGCGCCCCGGTCCAGCTCGGGCAGGCCGAACGTGGCGTCGTCGCTCGCCACGATCGCGTCCGCGTTGCCGACGAGGCCGATGCCGCCGCCGAGGCAGAAGCCGTTCACCGCGGCGACGACCGGGACCTCGCACTCGTAGACGGCGGCGAACGCCTCGTAGCAGCCCCGGTTGGCGCCGATCAGGGCTTCGTGCCCGGTGTCGCGCTGCATCTCCTTGATGTCGACGCCCGCGTTGAATCCCCGTCCGGCGGCGGCCAGCACGACACAGCGCACCTCGGGGTCGCGGCCCGCCGCGCGCAGTGCGTCGGCGAGGTCGTACCAGCCCTGCACGGGCAGCGCGTTGACGGGTGGATGGTCGACGGTGACGAGCCGGATGCCCTTGCCGGGGCTTGTGGTGGAGACACCCATGAGCGAATCAGCTACCTTTCCACCAAACATTTGTTAGGTGTGGAAGGTAGCAGCCTGCCCCCGCATCGCCAACAAGGAGGCGAGTGATGACTGGTCTGTGCGACGGCCGCGTGGTGATCGTGACGGGTGCGGGACGCGGCCTCGGCCGGGCCCATGCGCTCGCCTTCGCCGCCGAGGGCGCGAAGGTGGTCGTCAACGATCTGGGCGTCGGCCCCGGCGGCGACGGCGGCTCCCCGGGCCCGGCGCAGCAGGTGGTCGACGAGATCGTCGCGGCGGGCGGCGAGGCGGTCGCCCACGGGGGCGACATCGCCACGACCGACGGGGCCGCCTCACTGGTCGCGGCCGCGCTGGAGGGCTTCGGGCGGCTGGACACCCTGGTCAACAACGCGGGGTTCCTGCGCGACCGGATGCTGGTGAATCTGGACGAGGACGACTGGGACGCCGTGGTGCGGGTCCATCTCAAGGGCCACTTCCTTCCGTTGAAGCATGCCTGCGCACACTGGCGGGCCGAGGCGAAGGCGGGCCGCACGCCGGTCGCCCGGGTGATCAACACCAGTTCCGGCGCGGGGCTGCTCGGCAGCGTCGGCCAGGGCAGCTACTCCGCCGCGAAGGCCGGGATCGTCGGCCTGACCCTGGTCGCCGCGCAGGAGACGGCCCGGTACGGGGTCCAGGTCAATGCGATCGCCCCGGCGGCCCGGACCCGGATGACCGAGCAGACCTTCGCGCAGGCGATGGCGGCGCCCAAGGAGGGCGGGTTCGACGCGATGGCCCCGGAGAACGTTTCCCCGCTGGTGGTGTGGCTCGGCTCGGCCGCGAGCGACGGGGTGAGCGGGCGGGTCTTCGAGGTGGAGGCCGGCCGGATCACGGTCATGGAGGGCTGGCGGCCCGGCCCCACCGCGGACCGGGGCGCGCGGTGGGAGCCGGCGGAGGCGGGGGAGACGGTACGGAAGCTGCTCGCCCGGGCGGAGCCGGCGCAGCCGGTGTACGGGGCGAAGTAGGGCCCGCGGCCGGCGCTGATCCGCCGGACGGGCCGCATGGGGGAGGGGCCGCTGGCCGCCGCCGCTCCGCGGTTCAGGTGCTGCAGTCCAGGACGGTCCGGCACAGCCCGCACCGGGCCCGCACCCGGCCCCGCACCGGAACGCGGATGCGCTGGTGGCAGGCCGGGCAGGGAAAGGAGACCCGCAGCCCGTCCGGGGCGCCCTCGAAGGTGTACGGAACGCCGGGGGCGGCGGGGGCGCCCGGATGGTCCTGCGCGCGCTGCCGGCCCTTCGCGTAGCGGCGGCGGCCCGCCCAGCCCGCCGCCGTGAGCGGTGGCTGCCGGATGTCCTGGAGGGCCTGTGCGCGCCCCTTGGTGTACGCCTCGTAGGCCTGCGGGCTGGTGAACCACGGTGACGGGTCCTCGTCGAAGGCCAGCGCCCGCTTGGCGAGGACGTACCCGAACTCCTCCGGGGTGAGGTAGCCGAGTTTCTGGCTGGAGACCCCGTCCTCGCGGAAGGCGTCGAGCAGCAGCCACCCCGCGCCCAGGTACGTGGTCACGGTGTCGGTGAGGATCTCGTTGTCGCGCGTGCCGGGAAACTCCAGGCCCAGGCGGTGCAGCAGCACATGGGTGACCTCGTGCGAGAGCGCGGCACCGATGTCCCTGCGGTGGGTGCGGAAGCGGTCGTTGAGTTCGACGAAGTACTCGGGCCCGGCGGTCAGTTCGACGCCGGCGGCGTGCTCCATCGCGCGGAAGCCGACGATCACGCGGGCGTCCGGCAGATGCAGGTGCTGGACCACCGCACGCGCCACCCGCTGGGTGCGGAGGAACAGGTCGTCCTGGTCGTCGAAGGCGGCATCGACAGGGGCGAGGCTCGTGGCGTAGCCGCGGACACCGTCGTACGACAGCCGCCGGTACAGCGCCGTGATCGCGGACCGGACCGTTTCGAGATGCGGGAAACCGTGGACCACCGGACCGCCGGTGTTCTGGCCGTCGTCCGCCACGTCCCACCCCCTCTCAGCGAGGCCGGATTTCACTGTAGCCGGAACGCTGTGGGCGATCTTGGCCGGAAAGTGATCCTTGTGGGCGTCGTGATCATTTCCTGATAATCCGAACCGTGCCTTTGTCGGGGTCATGACCATCAGTGCGGTGCGGTGCTGTGCCGCCCGCGTGGTCACCCCCGGCGCGGGCGCAGGCACTCCCCACAAGTACCCCCCACAAGCACCCCCCACGAAAGAAGGCAGTCTCTTGAAGCAGCTTCTGCGTGCCGTGAAGAGATGTTCCGTCATAGCCGCCGTCGTCCTCGCGGCCGTCAGCCTCCAGCCCGCCGGGGCCTCCGCGGCCCCCCAGCCGGTCGTCGGCGGAACCCGCGCCGCCCAGGGCGAATTCCCGTTCATGGTCCGGCTGTCGATGGGCTGCGGCGGCGCCCTCTACGCCAAGGACATCGTCCTCACCGCCGCACACTGCGTGGACGGCACGGGCAACAACACCTCCATCACCGCCACCGCGGGCGTCGTCGACCTGCAGTCCTCCAGCGCGATCAAGGTCAAGTCCACCAAGGTCCTCCAGGCCCCCGGCTACAACGGCGCGGGCAAGGACTGGGCGCTCATCAAGCTCGCCAAGCCCATCGACCTGCCGACCCTGAAGATCGCCACCACCACCGCGTACAACAACGGCACCTTCAGCATCGCCGGCTGGGGCGCGGCCACCGAGGGCGGCGCCCAGCAGCGCTACCTGCTCAAGGCCACCGTGCCGTTCGTCTCCGACGCCGACTGCCAGGACGCGTACGGCAGCGACCTCGTCCCCGGCGACGAGATCTGCGCCGGGCTGATCGACACCGGCGGCGTCGACACCTGCCAGGGCGACTCAGGCGGCCCCATGTTCCGCAAGGACAACGCCGGAGCCTGGATCCAGGTGGGCATCGTCAGCTGGGGCCAGGGCTGCGCCCGGCCCGGCTACCCCGGCGTGTACAGCGAGGTCTCGACGTTCGCCGCCGACATCGCGTCCGCGGCAGCCACGCTCTGACCCCGGCCCCGGCCGGTACCCGAAGCACAGCGACCACGCTCCGCCCGGCTCCGGCCGGTACCTGAATCACACCCGAAGTCACACCTGAACATCCCCGGGGGTGCCCGTCCGGACGGGCACCCCCGGACCCAGCTCCGCGTACGGCGCGCCCGCACCCTCCAGCTCCAGCACCCACACCTCGTTGACACCCTCACGCAGCAACGGCCCCGGCACATACAGCGTCCGCTGCGCGCCGAGTGACCAGTAACGCCCCAGGCAGAAGCCGTTCACCCAGACGAACCCACGCGTCCAGTCAGGCAGTTCGAGCCCCGCATGCCCGGTACCGGCCACCCCGGAGACCTCGAACGTCCCCCGGAACAGCCCGGTCGCCCCGGCCTCCTCCGCACCGCCGAACACCACCCCGGCCAACGCGTCCGGCTCCTCGAACGCCTCCAGCCGCAGCGCCCGCGCCCGCACCCCGTGCAGATACTGCCGCTCGTGCCGCACCCCGCCCGTGATCCCCTTGCACTCACCGAGCCGCGGCCCGTAATTGACCCGGCCCAGCGACTCCACCCACAGCTCGACCTCCGCCGGCCCGGCCACCGGCTCGTCCAGCGCGCAGTGCTCCTCGGTCAGCACACCCACCCGGACCCCGTCCACATACACCACGGCCCGGTCCCGGAGCCCCGCCGCACTCAGCTCGTACGGCTGACGCGGACCCGGCACACCCACCCGGTAGCGCACCAGCCCCCGGTCGACCCCCAGCTCCTCGAAGGTCGGCGGCACACCGGACGGCGCCGCCTCCTCGTCACCCAGCGCGTCCAGCACCGCATCCAGCGGCGCCCACTCCGTCAGCCCGGCCCGCACCGGAGCCGCAAGCCCGGCCGGCTCGGGCGGAAGCTCCGGAAGCGGCCCCTCCGCGTACTCGGCGAGCACCTCACGGAACAGCCAGAACTTCTCCGTGGGACGGCCGTACTCGTCGATCGGCGCGTCGTAGTCGTACGACGTCACCGTCGGCAGGAAGTCCTGGTCCTGGACCGGACCGGACCGGTTCGCCCCCGCCCACCCGCCGAAATTCGTCCCCCCGTGCGCCATGTAGATGTTCACCGACGCCCCGCACTCCAGGATCTCCCGCAGCGCCTCGGTCGCCTGCGCCGGCTTCCGCACGATCGGCTCCGCACCCCAGTGCTCGAACCACCCGCACCAGAACTCCATGCACATCAGCGGCCCCTTCGGCTGATGGCGGCGCAGCACCTCGAACGCCTTGCGCGCCCCCGAGCCGAAGTTCGCCGTGGCCAGCAGCCCCGGCACCGAGCCCCCCGTCAGCATGTGGTCCTCCGGCCCGTCGGACGTGAACAGCGGCACGGTCACCCCGCGCTCACGCAACATCCCGGCCACCCGCTGGAGGTAGACCTGATCGGAGCCGAAACTCCCGTACTCGTTCTCCGCCTGGACCATGATCACCGGCCCACCGCGCCCGATCTGCCGCTGCACCACCTGCGGCAGCAGCGCCGTGAACCACCGCTCCACGGCGCCCAGATACTCCTCGTCACGCGACCGCACCCGCCGGCCGAACCGCCCCGTCACCCACACCGGCAGCCCACCGTTCTCCCACTCGGCACAGATGTACGGCCCCGGCCGGACGATCGCCCACAGCCCCGCCCGCTGCGCCGCGTCCAGGAACCGGCCGAGCGCCGCCACGTCCCGGAACCGGCCGGGCTGCGGCTCGTGCAGATTCCACGGCACGTACGTCTCGACACAGTTGAGCCCCATGGCACGCAGCATCGACAGCCGGTGATCCCACTGCGCCTCGTGCACCCGAAAGTAGTGCAGGGCCCCCGACAGCAGCCGTACGGGCTTCCCGTCGAGCCGGAAGTGGTCGTCCCCCACGGTGAAGTCAGCCATCGTGCTCGTACTCTCTGTGCGTGCGGCCCCCGGAACCGCACGGTCCGGGCCCGTACGACAGCACGCACCACGGAGCGGGCGAACCCGGGAGGAATGTTGCCACCACCTTCACCCCCTGGCGTCCGGCCCGTCCATGGACAAAGATCACTGCTGTTTGGACACAATTGTTTGGACCAGCGAAAGAAATCGGACCAGCGCAATGAACAGGGTCGGCGCAATGAAAGGGGAGGAAGGAAAGCCGATGTACCACACCTGGATGCGTTTCTTCACCCCCAGCCCGCTCCACCACCGGCTGGGCCTGGTCTGCCTGGGCGTGGGACTCCAGCACGGCGCACTGCCGACCGTCGGCCCACGCACCCTCGACCACCACGTGGCCGTCGTCATCAACTCCGGCAGCGGCTGGTTCACCGGACCCGACGGCCGCCGGGTACCCGTCACCGCTCCCTGCCTGATCTGGCTGACCCCCGGCACCCCGCACCACTACGGCGCCGACCCGGCCACCGGCTGGGACGAGAGCTTCGTCGACTTCACCGGCCCAGCCACCACCACCTACACCGAACTCGGCTACATCGAGCCCGACCGCCCGCTCGTCCCGCTCGCCGACACGGCGGGCCCCCGCGCCGCGATCGGACGGATCGTACGCGCGGCCCGGCGCGGCAACCCGCTCCTGGAGGTCGAGACCGGCGCCGCCGTCCACGAACTCCTCGTCGCCCTGCGCCGGGCCCGCGCCGACGTCAGCCCCGACGGCGACCCCGTGCTCCAGGCCCTCGCCCGCGACGCCTTCCAGCCACTGTCCGTCGCCGAGCACGCGGCCCGGCACGGCATGACCCCAGCCGAACTGCGCACGGCGGTACGCCGGGGCGCCGGGTGCAGCCCCAAGGACTACCTCCTCGGCATCCGGCTCGGCCGCGCCAAGGAACTCCTCGCCGCCACCGACCTGCCGGTCGCCGCCGTCGCCCGACGCGTCGGCTACGACGACCCGGCGTACTTCTCCCGCCTCTTCGCCCGCCGGGTCGGCGCCGCCCCGGTCCGCTTCCGCGAGCAGCAGGGACTCAACGTGCCCGGCGGCTGGAGCGACCAGGTTCCGGACCCGGAGCACCCCCCGACGATCACCCCGCTGGGCCCGGCCGTCTAGGGGCCTGCCCTAAGCTCACTGACCATGACCACCAGGGACATCGACGAGTCCGTGAGCGCGGAACTGAACCGGCTGCGCGAGAGCATCGACAACATTGACGCCGCAGTTGTCCACATGCTTGCCGAGCGCTTCAAATGCACCCAGCAGGTCGGCCACCTCAAGGCCGCCCATCAGCTCCCCCCGGCCGACCCGGCCAGAGAGAGCAGGCAGATCGAACGGCTGAGGCAGCTCGCCGAGAGCGCACACCTGGATCCGGCCTTCGCCGAGAAGCTGCTGAACTTCATCGTGGCGGAGGTCATCCGCCATCACGAGCGGATCGCGGAGGAATCGGCGACGAACGCGGCGGAATCTGCGACGAACGCGGAGGCGTGAGCGCCGGGGACGAACGACCCACCGGCCGACGCGGCCCGCGCCACGACCGCACCACCCAGGCACTCACCAGCAGCCCGAGCCCCGTGGCCAGCACGACGAGCCCGGCCCCCGCCGACTCGTTGACATGATCACCGTTGCCCACGGGTTCGGGCGCCCCGGAAGCCGCCCAGTCGGGCAGGAACAGCAGACCCGCACCCACCAGGGCCACCGCCCAGCCGAACCGCTCACGGTACGAGCACCGGACCGACACCAGAGCACCCACGGCCAGCAGCACCGCACAACCGAGCGCCGGAAGCACCGTGTACGTCAGCCACTCGGAAAGCAACGGCCGCCAGTACCACTCCGACTCCGGCCTCGGACCGTCGAAGTAGTACATGGTCCGCGGCTGCGGCTCACCCAGGAAACCCCGGACGGTCCCGGGCACCAGACCGCCCAGCAGCCCTCCGGCAAAGACCAGCCCCGCGTACCGCGCCATCGCCCCGCCGCCGCCCGCCCGCCACCAGTCCACCGGGACGACCCGGAGCACCACCACGGCGCACCAACCGGCCAGCAACCCAAGGAACACCCCCTTGACCGCCCCGTATCCGACCGGGATCCAGACGTTCCAGGGATAGTTCTGCGTGTGCGGCCCGCCAGCTCCCCGCGACACACCACCACGGCTGACCACCACCCCAGGAGCAGCGCCGCTCAGCCGTGGGAGAACCCGCCTGCGGTCCGCCCACCACGTACGGCAGCATGGACACATGTCCGTACTGACGCGCGACGAAGCGCAGACCCGAGCCCAGTTCCTCGACGTACACCGGTACAAGATCGACCTCGATCTGACCGCGGGGGAGGAGACCTTCGACTCCCGCACCGTCATCCAGTTCACCGCAACCGCGGCCGGAGACACCTTCGTCGAAGTCAAGCCGGCCACCCTGCGCTCCATCAGCCTCGACGGACAGCCCCTCGACCCCGCCGACCTCGTCGAGAACCGCTTCCCCCTCACCGCCCTCACCCCCGGCACCCACGAACTGCACATCGACGCCGCCATGCGCTACTCCCGCACCGGCGAAGGCATGCACCGCTTCACCGACCCCACCGACGGCGAGACCTACGTCTACACCCAGCTCTTCATGGAAGACGTCCAGCGCGTCTTCGCCGCATTCGACCAGCCCGACCTCAAGTCCGTCTTCGAACTCACCGTCACCGCCCCCCAAGGCTGGACCGTCCTCGGCAACGCCGTCGCCGAACACCGCGGAGACGGCCACTGGGCCCTGGCCGCCACCCCACTGATCTCCACCTACCTCGTCGCCGTCGCCGCCGGCCCCTGGCACTCCGTGACCACCGAACACGCCGGACTGCCCTTCGGCATCCACTGCCGCCGCTCCCTGGCCCCGTACCTCGACGCGGACGCCGACGAGATCCTCGACATCACCCGGGCCTGCTTCGACCGCTTCCACGAGAAGTTCGACGAGCCCTACCCCTTCGACTCCTACGACCAGGCATTCGTCCCCGAATTCAACGCCGGCGCCATGGAGAACCCCGGACTCGTCACCTTCCGCGACGAATTCATCTACCGCTCCGCCGTCACCGACACCGAACGCCAGACCCGCGGCATGGTCATCGCCCACGAAATGGCCCACATGTGGTTCGGCGACCTCGTCACCCTCGCCTGGTGGGACGACATCTGGCTCAACGAGTCCTTCGCCGAGTACATGGGCTACCAGACCCTCGCCGAAGCCACCCGCTTCACCGACACCTGGGTCGACTTCGGCGTCGCCCGCAAGGGCTGGGGCTACGACGCCGACCAACGCCCCTCCACCCACCCCGTCGCCCCCGACCCGGCCGCCGTCCCCGACACCGCGTCCGCCATGCTCAACTTCGACGGCATCTCCTACGCCAAGGGCGCATCCGCCCTGCGCCAACTCGTCGCCTGGCTCGGCGAAAAGGACTTCCTGGCCGGCATCAACGCCCACTTCGCCCGCCACAAGTTCGCCAACGCCACCCTCGCCGACTTCATCGACAACCTCGCATCGGCCACCGACCGCGACGTCCACGCCTGGGCCGACACCTGGCTGCGCACCACCGGAGTCGACACCCTCACCCCCCGCGTCGCCGAGTCCGACGGCAACTGGACCCTCGGCATCGACCACAACGGCAGCCGCCCCCACCGCATCGCCGTCGGCGCCTACGACCACGCACCGGACACCCACACGGGCACCGAACGCCTCGTCCTGCGCGACCGGTTCGAGATAGACGTCCCCCTCGACGGCACACCCCACCCCCGCCCCGGCAACCGCCCCGCACTCCTCGTCCTCAACGACGGCGACCTCAGCTACGCCAAGGTCCGCCTCGACGACAGATCCTGGGAAACCGTCCTCGACGGCCTCTCCGGCGTCCCCGACGCCCTGACCCGCGCCGTCATCTGGAACACCGCCCGCGACATGGTCCGCGACGGCGAACTCGCCCCCACCACCTACCTCGAAGCGGCCCGCACCCACCTCCCCCACGAGACCGACCTGGCCCTCGCCGGGGGAGTCCTCGCCTTCGCCGCCACCCACGTCGCCGACCGCTACATCGCCCCCGAGAAGCGCCCCGCCGCCCTCGCCACCCTCACCTCCCTGTGCCGCGACCTCATCCGCCGCACCGAGGACGGCCACAACCCCGGCCTCCGCCTCATCGCCGTACGCCACCTCATCGACGCCGCCACCCAGCCCGACACCATCCACGACTGGCTCACCAACGGAACCGTCCCCGGCGGACCCGAACTCGACCCCGAACTGCGCTGGCGCATCCTCACCCGCCTCGCCGTCCTCGGCGCCATCGACGAAGCCACCATCGCCACCGAACTCGAACAGGACCCCAGCGCCACCGGACAGGAAGGCGCCGCCCGCTGCCGCGCAGCCCTCCCCACCCCCGAAGCCAAGGCCACCGCCTGGCACGCCCTGTTCAACGACGACAGCCTCTCCAACTACCTCTTCACCGCAGTCGCCCAGGGCTTCTGGCAGCCCGAACAGGCCGACCTCGTACGCGAATACGTGCCCCGCTACTACCCCGAGGCAACCGCCCTCGCCGCCCGCCGGGGCCCCGCCATCGCCGAAGCCGCAGGACGCTACGCCTTCCCCGCGCACGCCGCCGACGCCGAGAACCTCCACCTCGGCGAACAGGCCCTCACCGACCAGACCCTCATCCCCGCCCTGAACCGCAAGCTCACCGACCAGATCGACGACCTGCGCCGCGCCATCAACGTACGCAACGCCCACTGATGCACTGATCCACTTCCACCGGACCAATGGCCTACGGGCCTGCGGGGCTGCCGAACCAGAGGCCCCCAGGCCCGCAGACCCACGCACGCACCACCCGCACCACCCGTGCCCGGCGCCCCCACCCCAAGGGGACGCCGGGCACACCCGTATCCAGGGCCACACCCATACCACCGGTACACCCCGCAACACCCTCCACCCCGCCACCCATACCCCTTTCGAGTTCACATCCCCCCGCTCCACGGCCGCGCCACCGAAAACCCGGACAAGCTGGCATGTCCACCCATGCCTGCTCACGCGCGTCCGAAGGGCCCCACCACCATGCCCACCCCACCCCCACCCCTCGCCGGAACCACCACCGGCCCCGCCGCCCTGCGCCCCCTCATCGACACCGTCCTCACCGCACTCCACGACGGAGCCCACCGACGCGACGGCCCCCTCCCCGCAGGCGGCCCCGACGCCGTCACCCCACGGACGCGCACCGCCACCCACCCCCTCATCCCCGACCACGGCACCGGCCCCCACCACGCCCTGCGCACCCTCGTCACCGCCCTCACCGAAGGCGCCGCAGACCCCGCAGACCCCCTCTGCACCGCCCACCTCCACACCCCACCCCTAGCCCTCGCCGCCGCAGCAGACCTCGCCGCCTCCGCCCTCAACCCCTCCATGGACTCCTGGGACCAGGCCCCCGCAGCCTCCGCCCTCGAAGCCGACACCACCGCCGCCCTCGCCGCCGAGATCTACCCCCACCAACCCACCCCCGACGCCCTCATCACCACCGGCGGCACCGAATCCAACCAACTCGCACTCCTCCTCGCCCGCGAACGCAACGGCCCCGTACAGACCATCCGCGGAGCCAACGCCCACCACAGCATCACCCGCGCCGCCTGGCTCCTCGGCCTCCCCGAACCCATCGTCATCCCCGCCCCCACCGGCACCATGGACCTCACCGCACTGCAAGAAGCCCTCACCCGACACGACCGCCCCCGCCGCCCCCTTCTCGTAACCGCCACCGCAGGCACCACCGACACCGGCCGCATCGACCCACTCCCCGCCATCGCAGACCTCTGCACCACCCACGGCGCCGAACTCCACATCGACGCCGCCTACGGCGGCCCCCTCCTCTTCAGCCCCACCCACCGAGACAAGATCCACGGCCTCGACCGCGCCCACAGCGTCACCATCGACCTGCACAAACTCGGCTGGCAACCCGCACCCGCAGGCATCCTCGCCGTCCCCCACCGACACCACCTCGCCCCCCTCCGCCACCAAGCCCCCTACCTCAACGCCGACGACGACACCGAAGCCGGCCTCCCCGACCTCCTCGGCCGCTCCCTGCGCACCACCCGACGCCCCGACGCCCTCAAGATCGCCGTCACCCTCCAAGCCCTCGGCCGCACCGGACTCGCCGACCTCGTCGACCGCACACTCACCACCGCCCACCACCTCGCCGACCTCATCACCGAAAACCCCACCCTCGACCTCTACGACCGCCCCACCATCAGCACCGTCCTCTTCCGTCCCACCGGCACCGACGACAAAACCGTCGCCACCATCCGCCGCACCCTCCTCACCCGCGGCCAAGCCGTACTCGGCCGCGCCCACACCGACAACCACCTCTGGCTCAAAGCCACCCTCCTCAACCCCCACACCACCCCCCAACACCTGCGCACACTCCTCGACCTCGTCACCCAACTCACCCACGAACTCGCGGAAGGCAACACCCCCCGATGACCGACCACCCCACCCCCCACACCGACCAGCCACACGACCTCATCGGCATCGGCATCGGCCCCTTCAACCTCTCCCTCGCCGCCCTCGCCCACGGCGCACCCGCCAACCCCCACCCCCTCAACACCGCCTTCTACGAACAACGCCCCGCCTTCCACTGGCACCCTGGCCTCCTCATCGACGGAGCCAGCCTCCAAGTCCCCTTCCTCGCCGACCTCGTCACCCTCGCCGACCCCGCCAGCCCCTGGACCTTCCTCAACTACCTCCGCAGCCGCGACCGCCTCTTCCCCTTCTACTTCGCCGAGCGCTTCCACATCCAACGCGCCGAATACGACGCCTACTGCCGCTGGGTCACCGACCAACTCCCCGGCCTCCACTTCAGCCACCAGGTCGACGCCGTCCGCTGGAACAACCAACGCGAACTCTTCGAAATCGACTTCACCCAACTCGACAGCGACGGCGAAGCCGAAGCACTCGGCCGCGCCCACACCCGCAACATCGCCCTCGGCATCGGCACCGAACCCCACATCCCCGAATTCTTCAAACCCCTCACCGAAGCCGAGAACACCCCCGTCATCCACTCCGCCGACTACCTCCACCACCGCCAGGAACTCCTCCAAGCCCCCCACATCACCGTCATCGGCTCCGGACAGTCCGGCGCCGAAATCTTCCTCGACCTCCTCCGCGCCCGCCCCCAAGGCCACGAAAACCTCCACTGGCTCGCCCGAACCGAAGCATTCGCACCCATGGAGTACTCAAAACTCGGCCTCGAACACTTCACCCCCGACTACAGCCGCTACTTCCACGCCCTCCCCGAAGCCGTACGCGACGAACTCGTCCCCCACCAATGGCAACTCCACAAAGGCATCGACGCCGACACCATCGCCGCCATCCACGACGAGCTCTACCGCCGCACCCTCCACGGCGGCTGGCCCGACACCACCCTCACCCCCGGCGTCTCCGTACGCACCGCAGGACGCGTCGCCAACACCCGCATCGAACTCCACCTCGAACACACCCAGCAGAACACCCGCTCCCGCCTCACCACCGACGCCGTCGTCCTCGCCACCGGCTACCGCGAACGCTCCCTCGACCGCATCCTCACCGGACTCGACCCCTACATGCGCCGCGACGCCTCCGAACGCCCCCGCATCGACGACCGGTACCGCCTCGTCCTCGACCCCACCGTCACCGGAAACGTCTACGTACAGAACGCCGAACGACACACCCACGGCGTCGGCGCCCCCGACCTCGGACTCGCCGCCTGGCGCAGCGCCACCATCCTCAACGACCTCACCGGCACCAACCCCTACCCCCTCCCAGAACGCACCGCCTTCACCACCTTCGGCCTCACCCCCCAGGGCCCACACCTCCCCACCCGCACCCCCGACCTCATCCCCCTCGCCCGGAACACCTGACACACCCGCGCCCACACACACCGGCACCCACACACCCCCACACAGAAGGCGGCCGCCCTCCCGAAGGAGAAGACGGCCGCCCACCCACAACCAACCGGCTAGAACACCGGCGTACCCTCACGCGTCAGCCGCCAGTCCACCGAAGCGAACTGCGCACCATCCACCGAACCCTTCGCCTGCACCCAGGAAATGATCGTGTTACGGATCTCCTCCGAATTCGCCCACAACTGCTTGGCACCCGCAACATGCGGGAAGTTACCACCACCACTGGCCCGATAATTGTTCACCGCCAGCACGAACTCGGCCGCCGGATCGATCGGCTTCCCCCTGAACGAAAGATTCACGATCCGCGAACCATTCGGCTTCGCGATATCAATCTCGTACGTCAGACCCGACACCGCGTCATAGTTGTAATCCGGAGTGTTGTCCGCATTCGTCAACCTCGCCGTGTCCACCGGCGCACCCACCGCAGTCTGCACGTAATACCGCGCCGAGAACTCCAGATAGTCCTTCAGCTGAGCACCGGTCAGCAACCGCGCCTCAAGCGTGTTCTCGAACGGATACAGGCCCGCCGCATCCTTGATCGTCACATTCCCGGCCGGAATCTGCGCCGTACGCGAGAAACACGACGCCTGCGACAGCACCGGAAGCGCCGCATACGCACCACCCGCCAACGCCGCCTTCACCGTCTCCGCCTGAACCACATTGATCAGATCAATGATCGGCTCGTCCTTCCACGCCGCCTCCGCCGTCGTCATCGCCGCCGTCGACGTACCGATCACCTGATTGACGTACGCCACAACCTTCTTGTGCTCATCCGCCAACAGCCCCGTGATCTCCGGATCCTCCGCCACGGTGTTGGAGTTCAGCACCTGCGAACCCGCCTTCTCCACCACCCAACGACCCTTCTCCCACACCAGATCGAAGTCGAACAGCGTCAACCGCTGACCCCACTTCAACGGCTCCGAGAGCACCACCTTCTTGCCGGTCTGCTTGTTCTCCACGAAATACTCGGGAATCTCCTGGTGCGCATGCCCCACAAGAATCGCATCGATCCCCGGAACCTGCTCCGCCACCAGACCGGCAGCGTTCTCCACATACGGGATCTGATCACCGTACGACGACGTCCCACTGCTACCCGAATGCGCCGAAACAATCACCACATCCGCACCCATCGAACGAAGCCGCGGCACAAACTTCGCCGCCTGCTCCTCCAGCCCCGGGAACACCATCTTCCCGCTCACATTCGCCTTGTCCCAGATGGCGATCCCAGGATTCGTCAGACCCAGGATCGCAACCTTCACATCCGGCCCGTGCGGAGTACGCATCCGCTTGATGACATACGGGGCGAACGCCGGCCGCAACGTCTTCGCATCCAACGCGTTCGCACCCAGCAGCGGGAAATCACACTGCTCCTCGAACTTCCGCAGCACCGGAATGCCGTAGTTGAACTCGTGGTTGCCGAGCGCCGCGGCGTCATACCCGATCGCGTTCATCGCCTGAGCCATCGGATGCACCGGACCACGCTTCGCCGTGATCGGATCGATCTTCGCGTAGTAGTACGACAACTGGGTGCCCTGGATCGTGTCACCCGCATCGATCATCAACGTGTTGTGACGACCCCTCTCCCGGCGCACCTGATCCACCAGCGTCGAGATCTTCGCCAGACCCACATCGTTGTGCGCCTTGTCGTCGAACTCCTTGTCCGTGAAGTAGTCCCAGTTGAAGACGTTCCCGTGCAGATCGGTGGTGCCCATCACCGTGAACGAGTACCGCTTCGGCGGACGCCCGTGCCCATGACCACCACCGTGCGCCGACGCAGGCACCCCGGAGGCCCCCGCGATCGCCACACCCGCACCGGCAGCCGCCGATGTGCCCAGGAACGTCCTACGGTTCAGCGGCATTTCGTCTCCCACATCTCAGTTCTCACACAGCTCGGTTCACGCACGACACGGCTCCCCGACAACAAGGACCACCGCGCACAACGCGCGTAGATTCTGACCCAGGAGCCACACCACGCAACACCCCTCGCGGGTTTCGATCTGATGACCGCCTGCCGTCGGACCGTTGTCCGACCCGGATGCAACAGTGGACCCATGACCGATACCCCACCGTCCTACGGCACCCCCGAACACCCCCGCGTCGCCGTCCGAGGCGAAGCCCGCCTCCAGGTCGACCCCGAAACCGCCCGCCTCACCATCACCGTCACCGCCCGCGGCAAGGACCGCCGCAACGCCCTCGAAGACCTCACCCGCCGAAACAGCCGCGTACTCGAACTCGCACGCTCCTACGGACAAGCCATGGAGAAACTCGAAACCGGCGCATTCTCCATCACGCCCGAACTCACCCAGAAGGGCCGCAACGAACAAATCCACGCCTACCACGGCCGCGTCCACATCACCGCAGTCCTCAACGACTTCACCGCACTGGGCGAATTCACCACCAAAATCGCCGACCTCGACATGACCCGCGTCAACGGCCCCTGGTGGGGGCTGCGCCCCGACTCACCCGCCCACGCCACCGCCCGCCGCCAAGCCGTCCACGAAGCCGTCCAACGAGCCCGCGAATACGCCGACGCCCTCGGCGCCCACCTCACCGCACTCGTCGAAATCGCCGACCTCGGCGCGGAGAACACCGCCCCGACCGCCCTGCCCACGCCCGCCGCCCCGCGCGGCAGAGCCGGCTACGGCGGAGCAGCGCCCGAAACGGCCCCCGCCCTCGACCTGGAACCACAACGCCAGACGGTCTACGCCCAGGTCAACGCCCGCTTCATCATGTCACCGCCGAAACTGTGAAAAGAAATGCTCATCCGAGCACCCCGCCGCACAGTTCAACACTTGTCAAAAACCCTTCATCCAAAGGTCGTTGAGCGGTCACGACACACTGAATAACTACCCGTAGGTAAGGTCTAGGGTCGAACCATGCGCCGAGCAAAAATCGTCTGTACCCTGGGCCCCGCCGTCGACACATACGACCAGATCAAGGCATTGGTCGAAGCGGGAATGGACATCGCCCGCCTCAACCTCAGCCACGGCACCTACGCCGAACACGAAGAGCGCTACCACCACGTACGCAAGGCCTCCGACGAGACCGGACGCAGTGTCGGCATCCTCGCCGACCTTCAAGGCCCGAAGATCCGCCTGGGACGCTTCCTCGAAGGCCCCGTACTCCTTGAACGCGGCGACACCTTCACCATCACCGTCGAACCCGTCGAAGGCGACCGTCACACCTGCGGCACCACCTACGACGGCCTCGCCGCCGACGTCACCCCCGGCGAACGCATCCTCGTCGACGACGGCCGCGTCACCCTCGAAGTCACAGAAGTCGACGGCCCCCGCGTCCACACCACCGTCATCGAAGGCGGCATGGTCTCCGACCACAAGGGCCTCAACCTCCCCGGCGTCGCCGTCTCCGTCCCCGCACTCTCCGAGAAGGACATCGAAGACCTCCGCTGGGCACTGCGCACCGGCGCCGACATCATCGCCCTCTCCTTCGTCCGCAGCGGACGCGACATCGAGGACGTCCACCGCATCATGGACGAGGAGGGCCGCCGCCTCCCCGTCATCGCCAAGGTGGAGAAGCCCCAGGCCGTCGACAACATCGACGGCATCGTCGCCGCCTTCGACGGCATCATGGTCGCCCGCGGCGACCTCGGCGTCGAAATGCCGCTGGAGCAGGTGCCGATCGTCCAGAAGCGCGCGATCAAGCTCGCCAAGCGCAACGCCAAGCCGGTCATCGTCGCCACCCAGATGCTCGACTCGATGATCGACAACTCCCGCCCCACCCGCGCCGAGGCCTCCGACGTGGCCAACGCCGTCATCGACGGCACGGACGCGGTGATGCTCTCCGGCGAGACCAGTGTGGGCAAGTACCCCGTCGAGACGGTCCGCACGATGTCCCGCATCGTCGAGGCCGCCGAGGAAGACATCCTCACCAAGGGCCTTCCGCCCCTGACCGACCGCAACAAGCCCCGCACCCAGGGCGGCGCGGTGGCCCGCGCGGCGGCCGAGATGGGCGACTTCCTGGGCGCGAAGTTCCTGGTCGCCTTCACCCAGAGCGGCGACACGGTCCGCCGCCTCTCCCGCTACCGCTCACCCATCCCGCTCCTCGCCTTCACCCCGGACCCGGCCACCCGCTCCCAGCTGAACCTGACCTGGGGCGTCGAGACCTTCCTCGGCCCGGAGGTGGACTCGACGGACGCGATGGTCGCCCAGGTCGACGAGGAGCTGCTGAGGATCGGCCGCTGCGAGAAGGGCGACGTCGTGGTCATCACGGCCGGCTCCCCGCCGGGCGTCCCCGGCTCGACGAACCTGGTGCGGGTGCACCACATCGGCGAGGACGACAGCCCGACGTAGGCCGGTCGTCAGTACTTCGGCCCGACGTGGGCGTCCATCAGCGCGACGGACGCCCGTCGGGCGACGGAGATGTTCCGTTTGTTGGCCTGCCTCCACTGAACGCCTACGAGGTCGAGGGTGTCGGTGAAGAGTCCCAGGATGTCGGCTGACAAGTTGGTGAAGAAGTACCGGGGGTACTCGTAACGTTTTCGTTGGCCTCCGATGAGCCTCGTGGTCCAGTTGGTGACCCGGCATCCGTCGGAGTGGATCAGACCGCGGATGAAATCCCAGGGCTGGGCACGCACGATCTGCTGTTGCCAGGGCTCGAGAGAGATCGTGCGCTCGTGCTTCTTGCCGGGACCGTGCTGGGGGAAGAGGCACGGCCAGTGCTTGCTGTAGCAGGTCACGTTCTGGCAGCCCTGACGCTGAACTCGGAACACCTTGTTGCCGGGGCGCACGAGCTGCATGGCTTCGGCGCAAGAATCGATGAGACCCGGCCAGCTGTCGGCACAGGCGATGCGGAGGAAATACACGCCCCTCTTGCTGGAGCTGATGCAGCCGTCCCCGAGATAGAGGCCCAGCAAGTAGGCGTATGCAGCGGGGGCTTCAGGGTCACTCGGCATGTCGCTGCACCGCGGACAGTCCGCAGCGCACCCCCTGCCGTGGGGATCTGTTCGTGTCTGCCACGAACGGATTGCGGCGCGCGAGATGCCGGTCTGCTTGCTCACGGAGTTCTTGCTGAAACCCTGCGCGACGAGGGCCAGAGCGCGCTTGCGCGTATCAAGGTCGTACACCAGGCCGAGCCTGCCCGGCACCCAGGCAACCTGGAGACGGAACAAGCCGGCATTCACACGTTCCCGTGAAGCCCAGCCATTCTTCGGCGGCCTTGGAATCGAAGGAAAAGTACCCCGAGTCGGACTCGAACCGACACTGTATGGGTTTTGAATCCATTGTCTCTAACCAATTGGACTACCGGGGCTCGCTGAATCGTTGGTTTCCCTCGACCCGCTGCCCGACCACCTTACCGCAGCTGGGTAGGCTCTTGGCAGCAGTACCCCTGCCTTGATCAAGGAGCCCCGTGACCACGCCCGAGTCGCCCCAGCCCGCCGACGACGACAAGTCGCACGTTCCGCCGCTGACGACTCGCGTCGTCATCGCCGAGGACGAGGCGCTCATCCGTCTCGACCTCAAAGAGATGCTGGAGGAAGAGGGCTACGCGGTCGTCGGCGAGGCCGGGGACGGGCAGCGGGCCGTCGAGCTGGCTCGGGAGCACCGGCCGGATCTGGTGATCCTCGATGTGAAGATGCCGGTTCTCGACGGGATCTCCGCCGCGGAGAAGATCGCCGAGGAGTCCATCGCGCCGGTCCTGATGCTCACCGCGTTCTCGCAGCGTGATCTCGTCGAGCGGGCCCGGGACGCCGGGGCGATGGCGTATCTGGTGAAGCCGTTCAGCAAGAGCGACGTGGTGCCGGCCATCGAGATGGCGGTGTCGCGGTTCGCGGAGCTGAAGGCGCTGGAGAGCGAGGTCGCGGACCTCGCGCAACGGCTGGAGACGCGGAAGCTGGTGGACCGGGCGAAGAGCATTCTGCAGACGGATTACGGGCTCTCCGAGCCGGCCGCGTTCCGGTGGATCCAGAAGACGTCGATGGACCGGCGGCTGTCGATGCAGCAGCTGGCCGAGGCGTTGATCGAGGACGCCGAGGAGAAGAAGAAGGCGGCCGAGTAGGCCGTACGCGAGCGGGTACGAAGAAGGCCCGCGTCCCGGATGTCCGGGGCGCGGGCCTTTCTCGTGGGCGTCAGTCCTCGCCGAGGTAGGCCTTGCGGACGGACTCGTCGTGGAGCAGGTCCGCGCCGGTGCCGGAGAGGACGATCTTGCCGACCTCCATGACGTGGCCGTGGTCCGCGAGGGAGAGGGCCGCCTGGGCGTTCTGCTCGACGAGCAGGATGGTGGTGCCCTGGGCCTTGAGTTCGACGATGGTCTCCATGATCTTCTGCATCATGATCGGGGAGAGGCCCATGGAGGGTTCGTCGAGCATCAGGAGCTTGGGCTGGCACATGAGGGCCCTGCCCATGGCGAGCATCTGCTGTTCGCCGCCCGAGAGGGTCCCGGCGGCCTGCTTCCGGCGTTCCCCGAGGATGGGGAAGAGGTCGTAGGCGCGCTGGATGTCCTTCTCGATGCCCGCCTTGTCGTTGCGGAGGTAGGCGCCGAGCTGGAGGTTCTCGGTGATGGTGAGCCGGGGGAAGATGTGGCGTCCCTCGGGGGAGTGGGCCAGGCCCAGGGAGACGACCTTGTGCGCGGGTACGTCGTTGAGCGGTTTGCCGTCGAAGACGATGTGGCCGCCGGCCGGTTTGAGCAGGCCGGAGAGGGTGCGCAGGGTGGTGGTCTTGCCGGCGCCGTTGGTGCCGATGAGGGTGACGACCTGGCCGGCTTCGACGGTGAAGGAGATGCCCTTGACGGCTTCGATCTTGCCGTAGGCGACGCGGAGGTCCTCGACCTCCAGAAGTGCGGTCATCGGGTGTCCTCCTCCTCGGTGCTGGTGGTGGCTGTTTTCGCGGAGTCCTTCGCGGCGTCGGCTCCTGCGCCGGCTGAGGCTTCGGCTTCGGCGGCTTCGACCTCGGCGGCTTCTTCGGCGCCGGGGGCGCCTTCGAAGGGGGTGCCGAGGTAGGCGGCGACGACGCGTTCGTCGCTCTGGACTTCGGTCGGGGAGCCTTCGACGAGCTTTTCGCCCTGGACGAGGCAGGCGACGCGGTCGCAGAGGTTGAAGATGAACCGCATGTCGTGCTCGATGACGAGGACGGCGATGCCCTGGTCGCGGATGGCGAAGATGAGCTCTTCGGTGACGCGGGTTTCCTGCGGGTTCATGCCGGCGGTGGGCTCGTCGAGGAGGAGGAGTCCGGGGTCGCTGGCCAGCGCGCGGGCGATTTCCAGCTTGCGCTGGTCTCCGTAGGGGAGGTTGCGCGCGAGATGGTCGGCCTTGTCGGCGAGGCCGATGAACTCCAGGAGTTCCATGGCGCGTTCGCGGCTGGCGTTCTCGGCCTTGGTGAAGCCGGGGAGGCGCAGGAGGGCGGACCAGAGGCCTTCCTTGGTCCTGGTGTGGCGTCCGACGAGGACGTTTTCCAGGACGGTCATGTTGGCGAAGAGCCGGATGTTCTGGAAGGTGCGGGCGATGCCTGCCTGGGTGACGAGGTGGGGCTTGGGTGGCAGTACGGTGCCCTTGTAGCTGACCTTGCCCTCGGTGGGGACGTAGAGGCCGGTGAGGCAGTTGAAGAAGGTGGTTTTGCCGGCACCGTTGGGGCCGATGAGGCCGACGATCTCGCCGGCGTTGACGGTGAGGTCGACGTTGCGTACGGCGGTGAGGCCGCCGAAGCGCATGGTGACGCCGTTGGCGTCGAGGACGGTGGTGGCGGTCTTCGTGGTGGTCATGGTGGTCACGCCCCCGCCTTGGCGATGCCGGCGGCGGTCTCTTCGGACTGTCGCGGTTCGGGTACGTCGGGCTGGTCGTCGTTCTCGTGGAATTCGAGCTGCTTCCGGCGGTCGGCGACCAGTCCTTCGGGGCGCAGGCGCATCAGGAGGATGAGTGCGATGCCGAAGAGGAAGAGCTGGTAGTCCTGCATGAACTGGAGTTTGGCCGGGATGAGGTAGAGCAGTGCGGCGCCGATGAGGGGTCCGCTGAGGGTTCCCATGCCGCCGAGGATGACGGCGGCGAGGAGGAACGCGGAGTTGGGGGGTACGGAGCCGGCGAACTGGTACTGCTCGGGCGTCACGGTGTAGTTGACGTGGGCCTGGACGGTTCCGGCGAGTCCGGCGAGGGTGGCGCCGAGGGCGAAGGCGAGCAGTTTGAGCCGGAAGGCGTTGATGCCCATGGCGGTGGCTGCGGTTTCGTCTTCGCGGATGGCGACCCAGGCGCGGCCGATGCGGGATTCTCCGGAGCGGCGGAAGACGAGCACGACGACGGCGGTGAAGACGAGCATCAGCAGGTAGTAGTTGGCGGACCTGCCGAGGTCGAAGCCGAGGATGTTGTGCTTGAGGCCGAAGTCGAATCCGAAGAAGTTGAGGTCGGGGATGCTGGGGATGCCCTGGGAGCCGTTGGTGAGGTCGGGTCCGCTGTTGCCGTTGAGGTTGTTCACGGTGAGGCGGAAGATTTCACCGAAGCCGAGGGTGACGATGGCGAGGTAGTCGCCGCGTAGCCGCAGGGTGGGTGCGCCGATGAGTACGCCGAAGACGAGTGATGCTCCGGCGCCGGTGAGGACGGCGGCCCAGAAGGGGAATTCGACGCCGATGGCCGACATGGTGGAGCCGGAGACCAAAGCGGCGGCGTAGGCGCCGACGCCGAGGAAGGCGACGTATCCGAGGTCGAGGAGGCCGGCGAGGCCGACGACGACGTTGAGGCCGAGTGCGACGGTGCCGAAGATGAGGATGTTGGCGCCGACGAGCGCGTATTCCTCTTTCTGCTGGGTGAAGGGGAAGCAGACGGCTGCGACGAGGGCGGCGGCGAGTGTGATGTTGCGGTGCTTCGCGGTCAGTGCGGTGAGGCGGGAGACGAGTCCGGCCCGGTGGAGTGCGGTGAAGGCGAAGCCGACGGTGATGAGGAAGCCGATGAAGAGTTCGGTGTAGTCGGTGTCGATGCCGTAGGCGAAGACGTACAGGCCGATGCCGAACGCGGCGACGATGATGAGGATTTCGGCCCAGGAGGGGAGGGCCTTGGGGCGGGGGGCCTGGGGTGCGCCGAGGCTGTTGCGGAAGCGCTGCCAGGCGGTGGCCCCGGTGTCGGTGAGGGGCTGGTCGCCGGGGAGGCCGAGTGCGGTGATGGCGGCGATGAGTGCGCCGATGCCGCTGACCCAGGCGCCGGGTTCGAAGTTGACGACGCCGCCGAGGTCGTAGGCGATGGCGCCCATGGTGTAGCCGGTGGTGCCGAGGGTGCCGAGGGCGAGGAGGCGGACGGGGCTGTTGGTGCCGCCGGGGGTGAGCCAGCGCAGGCCTCGGATGCCGTACCCGGAGAGCGTGAGGAGCAGGGTGAGTGCGGCGGCGATGAGGGTGAGGACCTGGAGGCCGCCGGGGTAGCCGGTGACGGTGAGGTCGCCGGGGAATTCGTCGGTCCAGGTCCAGGCGAGGAAGGTGCCGGCGAGGGCGACGACGGAGCCGACAACGGTGCCGATGCGGGCCGCGGCGGCGGGGATCGGCAGGAAGGCGGGGCCGGGGGCGGTGGTGTGGTTGGTGGTCATCCGTATCACGCCCGATCCGCGACGCGTTCGCCGAGCAGGCCCTGTGGGCGGAGCAGCAGGACGATGATGAGGAGGACGAAGGCCCATACGTCCTTCCAGGCGCCGCCGCCGAAGAGTTCCATGCCGGGGACGTTGCTCATGTAGCCGGTGGCGAGGGATTCGGCGATGCCGAGTACGACGCCGCCGAGCATGGCTCCGTAGATGTTGCCGATGCCGCCGAGCACGGCTGCGGTGAAGGCCTTGAGGCCCATGATGAAGCCCATTCGGAAGCCGATCTGGCCGTTCTTGAGCCCGTAGGCGACGGCGGCGACGGCGGCGAACGCGGCACCGATGGCGAAGGCCATGACGATGATGCGGTCGGTGTTGATGCCCATGAGCTTGGCGGTGTCGGGGTCCTGGCTGGTGGCCTGCATGCCGCGGCCGGAGCGGGTCTTGGAGACGAAGAGTCCGAGGGCGAGCATGCAGATGGGTGCTGTGATGAGGACGAAGAGGTCACCGCGTTGGATGTGGGCGCCGAAGATGTCGATCGCTTCGCCCTTGAACTGGGGGAAGGGATGGTCCTTCTTGGCGTCGGGGTACCACTTCCAGATGGCCTGCTGGAGTGCGAGGGAGAGTCCGATCGCGGTGATGAGCGGGGCCAGTCGTGGGGCGGTGCGCAGGGGCCGGTAGGCGAAGCGTTCGGCGGCTGCGCTGACGGCGACGGAGCATATGACGCCGCCGATGATCATGAGGGGGATGATCGCGAGGAGGGAGACGCCGGCCGGCATCCAGAGGTACACGGTGAGAGCTCCGAAGCCTCCGATCATGAAGATCTCGCCGTGGGCGAAGTTGATGAGCTGGATGATTCCGTAGACCATCGTGTAGCCGATCGCGATGAGACCGTACATCGCGCCGAGGATGAGTCCATTGGCCAGCTGTTGCGGCAGTTCGTTCACCGCAGGGCCTCCGTGGAGTGGTTCGGATATGGCACCGCGCGGGGGCGCTGGTGGCGCTCCCGCGCGGTCTGGTGTGGGTCAGGCGTGGCCCGGGGAGCTTGTTACGGCTTGTAGGCCTCGCTGAGCTTGGAGGTCCACTTGCCGCCGTTGACCTGGTAGGCGGTCATCATGGTGTTGGTGGTGTCGCCGTACTCGTCGAAGGAGACGGGGCCGGTGACGCCGTCGAACTTGACCTTGGCCATGGCCGCGAGGACCTTGGTGCGGGCGTCGTCGCCGGTGGGGAGCTTGCCGCCGTTGTCGGCGACGGCGATCTTGACGGCTTCGATGATCGACCAGGTGGCGTCGTAGGTGCCGCCGCCGTAGGCCTCGTAGGCGTCCTTGTATCCGGCGGTCTTGTAGTCCGCGATGAACTTCTTGGCGGAGTCGAGCTCCTCGACGGGCTTGCCGACGGAGGTGGCGATGTCGCCCTGGGCCTTCTTGTTGAGCTTGATGAAGTCGGCGCTGTACATGCCGTCGCCGCCCATGAGGGGGATCTGGACGCTGTCCTTGAGCTGCTGGCTCAGGGGTGCGCCGGCGGGGTACTCGCCGCCGTAGTAGACGGCCTTGGCGCCGGACTTCTTGACCTTGGTGACGACGGCGTTGAAGTCGCGGTCGTCGGGGTTCACGTGGTCGGAGCCGACGATCTTGCCGCCGAGGGTGGTGAAGGTGTTCTTGAAGGATGCGGCGAGACCGGCGCCGTAGGGCTTCTGGTCGTCGATGAGGTAGACCTGCTTGATCTTCGCGTTGTTGTAGAGGTACTTCGCCGCGAAGGCGCCCTGGATCTGGTCCGTGGTGGCGGTGCGGAAGTAGGTCTTGTAGGGGCGCTTCTTGTCGCCGGTCTTCCAGTTCTCGCCCTGGGTGAGCTCGGTGCCGGTGTTGGCGGGGGAGACCTGGGTGAGGTTGGCGTCGTTGAGCGGCTTCTGCATCGACTGGGAGACGCCGGAGTTCAGCGGGCCGACGACGCCGACGACGGTGTCGTCGTCGATGAATTTCTGGGCGTTCTGCTGGCCCACGGAGGGCTGGGCCTGGTCGTCGAGCGGCTTGACCTCGAATTTGATGCCCGGGACGGTGTTTTCCTTGTTGGCCGTCTTGGCGGCGAGGTCGGCGGAGTTCTTGATGCCGAGGCCGAGGGCGGACAGGTCACCGGTGATCGGTGCGTCGACGCCGATGACGACGGTCTGGGTGCCGCCGCCGTCGCTGCTCTTCTTGCTGTCGTCGCGCGACCCGCAGGCGGTGAGGGTGAGTGCTCCGGTCGTGAGCACGGTGGTGAGTATGAGCAAAGAACGGTGTCGCACGAAAGGTCCTTTCCCTGGCGCGGCCTCCTCTGCTTGAGGTGCCGTGACGTTCGCCGGGCCGTACTGGGTGGTACAGGGGCGTGCTGCAGATGTGCCCGGCGGCGCGGTGACTGGCGGTGACTCTAGGCGCAGGTGTGGGGGTCCGGGATGGGTCCGCCGCAGGATGTGACTGTCTTGTTATGCCGTTGAGGAAGGCTTGAGGTGGCTGTGCGGACATGTACGGCTTTTTACCGGACGGTGAAGTGACCGCATGCTGAGAACGTGCAGCTCTGCTAAGGGGCTTGAGTCGATCATGCTGCTGTCGCGCGAGGTGGGGCGGGGTGTGGTGCGCGAGGGCGTGGTGAGGTGCCCGGCGGCTGTGCGGCCGGGTGGGTGGGGTCGCGTCGGGGTGTCCGCGGACCGGGCGGCGATTACGCACTGTCACATCGGCGGTGATGTGATCGACGCGGTGTGGTGTATGTGGGGTGCCGAGTGGGCCATGCAACGCGGTTGCTGGTCAAGGGCGTTGGCGCATTTGGTCGCCAACTGTGCTTGGTGTGGCGGTGGTTGTGGGTGGGTATGGCGCTGCCCGGCCGGATTGTGTTCTGGCCGGGCAGTGGTGTCGTGGTGTGCTGTGCGGTGTGTTCCGGTCCGTCAGGCGGCTTCGGGGCGGGGGGCGTCGCGGAGTAGGCAGGTCAGGCGTGCGGTGCAGACCCGCTTGTCCTGTTCGTCGGTGATGGTGATCTCGTAGGTGGCGGTGGAGCGGCCGCGGTGTACGGGGGTGGCGACGCCGGTGACGAGTCCGCTGCGCACGCCGCGGTGGTGGGTGCAGTTCAGGTCGACGCCGACGGCGAGCTTGCCGGCGCCGCCGTGGAGCATGGAGCCGACGGAGCCGAGTGTCTCGGCGAGTACGGCGGAGGCGCCGCCGTGCAGCAGTCCGTAGGGCTGGGTGTTGCCCTCGACGGGCATGGTGCCCACGACGCGGTCCGCGGAGGCTTCGACGATGGTGACGCCCATGCGTTCGCCGAGGTGGCCGGCGGAGAAGAGCGCGGGCAGGTCGACGCCGAGGGCGGCGTACTCGTCGATGATCTCCTGGGGGAACTTGGGTGCGGTGTGCTCGCCCATGGGTCCGGCTCCGATCGTCTGCGATGGTTCACTGCTTCATTGCTGTGTGCATCGTTCTTATCAGACGACTGAGCGGACGCTTAGGGGCTGTGGGGTCGGTCACTCGGTCCGGTCCGCGGTGGTGTTCTCGAAGCGGACGACGACGGACTTGCTGGCCGGGGTGTTGCTGGTGTCGGCGGTGGAGCCGAGGGGGACCAGCACGTTGGTCTCGGGGTAGTAGGCGGCGGCGCAGCCCCGGGCGGTGGGGTAGTGCACGACGCGGAAGCCGGGGGCCCGGCGCTCCACACCGTCCTTCCACTCGCTGACGAGGTCGGTGTACGCGCCGTCGGTCAGGCCGAGGGCGTGGGCGTCCTCGGGGTTGACCAGGACGACGCGGCGTCCGCCCTTGATGCCGCGATAGCGGTCGTCGAGGCCGTAGATGGTGGTGTTGTACTGGTCGTGGGAGCGCAGGGTCTGCAACAGCAGTCTGCCTTCGGGGAGTTCGGGGTATTCGACGGGGGCGGCGGTGAAGTTGGCCTTGCCGGTCGTGGTGGGGAAGCGGCGTTCGTCGCGGGGGGCGTGCGGGAGGGTGAAGCCGCCGGGGCGTGCGACGCGGGCGTTGAAGTCCTCGAAGCCGGGGACGACGCGGGAGATGCGGTCGCGGATCGTCGCGTAGTCCTTCTCGAACTCTTCCCAGGGGGTGCGTGATCCGGGGCCGAGGACGGCGCGTGCGAGGCGGGCGACGATGGCGGGTTCGGAGAGCAGGTGGGGGCCGACGGGGGCGAGGTTGCCGCGTGAGGCGTGGACCATGCTCATGGAGTCCTCGACGGTGACGAACTGCTTGCCGCTCGCCTGGACGTCCTTGTCGGTACGGCCCAGTGTCGGCAGGATCAGTGCGCGGGTGCCGGTGACGGCGTGCGAGCGGTTGAGTTTGGTGGAGACGTGGACGGTGAGGCGGGCACGGCGCATCGCGGCCTCGGTGACGTCGGTGTCGGGGGTGGCGGCGACGAAGTTGCCGCCCATGGCGAAGAAGACCTTGGCGTCGCCGTCGCGCAGGGCCTGGATGGAGCGGACGACGTCGTAGCCGTGGTGGCGCGGTGAGGTGATCCCGAATTCCGCGTCGAGGGCGTCGAGGAAGGCGGGTGCGGGGCGCTCGAAGATGCCCATGGTGCGGTCGCCCTGCACGTTGGAGTGGCCGCGGACCGGGCAGACCCCGGCGCCGGGGCGGCCGATGTTGCCCCTCAGGAGCAGGAAGTTGACGACCTCGCGGATGGTCGGCACGGAGTGCTTGTGCTGGGTGAGGCCCATGGCCCAGCAGACGATGGTGCGTTTCGAGGCGAGGACCATGGCCAGGGCCTCTTCGATGGTCCGGCGGTCGAGGCCGGTGGCGGTGAGGGTCTCTTCCCAGTCGGCCTCGCGGGCGGCGGCGGCGAACTCCTCGTAACCGTGGGTGTGCTCCCGTACGAAGGTTTCGTCGACGGCGTCGTCGGTCTCCAGGATCATTTTGTTGAGGAGCCGGAAGAGGGCCTGGTCGCCGCCGATGCGGATCTGGAGGAAGAGGTCGTTGAGCGCGGCGCCCTTGATCATGCCGAGCGGGGTCTGCGGGTTCTTGAACCGCTCCAGGCCGGCTTCGGGGAGCGGGTTCACCGAGATGATCTTCGCTCCGGCCGATTTGGCCTTCTCCAGGGCGGAGAGCATGCGGGGGTGGTTCGTGCCGGGGTTCTGCCCGGCGACGATGATCAGGTCCGCCTGGTGGAGGTCCTCCAGCGAGACGCTGCCCTTGCCGATGCCGATGGTCTGAGTCAGCGCGGAGCCGGAGGACTCGTGGCACATGTTGGAGCAGTCGGGGAGGTTGTTGGTGCCGAATTCGCGGGCGAACAGCTGAAGCAGGAACGCGGCCTCGTTGCTGGTTCGGCCCGAGGTGTAGAAGAGGGCCTCGTCGGGGGAGCCGAGGGCGCGCAGCTCCTCGGCGATGATGTCGAAGGCGCGCTCCCAGGTCACCGCCTCGTACCGGTCGGCACCCTCGGGGAGGTACATCGGCTGGGTGATCCGGCCCTGCTGGCCCAGCCAGTACCCGCTGCGGGTGGCGAGGTCGGCGACGGGGTGCGCGGTGAAGAAGTCGGGGGTGACCCGGCGCAGCGTCGCTTCCTCGGCGACGGCCTTGGCGCCGTTCTCGCAGAATTCGGCCGTGTGCCGCTTGTCGCCTTCGGGCCAGGCGCAGCCGGGGCAGTCGAAGCCGTTCTTCTGGTTGACCTTGAGGAGGGTCTGCGCGGTGCGCCGCATGCCCATCTGCTGCTGTGCGACGAGCAGGCTGTGGGCGACGGCGGGCAGCCCGGCGGCGGCGTGCTGGGCCGGCCCGATCCGCGGCGCGTCCTGGACCGGATCTCCTGTGGGCGGCTTGGTGGCCATTGCGTGCTCCCCTTTGAGCTGCCGGTGTTCCGCTTCAGATCCTGTCACGCGGCGCTGACACGTGGCACCGACGGGGAGAGGGTGTGCCGGGCCGGTCGGGAATGTCAGTGGTCCGTGGCAGGATCGGGGGCGTGGCTGAGACGGCATCGAAGAAGACGGCAGACAACCGACCGCGCCTGCTCCTGATGGACGGGCACTCCCTGGCGTACCGGGCGTTCTTTGCGCTGCCTGCGGAGAATTTCACGACAGGGTCGGGGCAGCCGACGAACGCGGTGTACGGCTTCGCGTCGATGCTCGCGAACACATTGCGTGACGAGGCGCCGACGCATTTCGCGGTGGCGTTCGACGTCTCCCGCAAGACCTGGCGCTCGCAGGAGTTCCCGGAGTACAAGGCGAACCGCTCGAAGACTCCGGACGAGTTCAGGGGGCAGGTCGAGCTGATCGGCGAGCTGCTGGACGCGATGCACGCGGACCGTTTCGCGGTCGACGGCTTCGAGGCGGACGACGTCATCGCCACGCTGGCCACGCAGGCCGAGGCGGCCGGCTTCGAGGTGCTGATCGTCACCGGTGACCGGGATTCGTTCCAGCTGATCACGGACGACATCACGGTGCTGTACCCGACGAAGGGCGTCTCGGAGCTGACGCGTTTCACCCCGGCGAAGGTCGAGGAGAAGTACGGGCTCACGCCGCAGCAGTATCCGGACTTCGCGGCGCTGCGCGGTGACCCGTCGGACAACCTGCCGGGCATCCCCGGTGTGGGTGAGAAGACCGCGGCGAAGTGGATCAACCAGTTCGGTTCGTTCGCCGAGCTGGTCGAGCGGGCCGAGGAGGTCAAGGGCAAGGCCGGGCAGAATTTCCGGGATCACCTGGACGCGGTGCGGCTGAACCGCAGGCTGACCGAGATGGTCCGTGACGTGGAGCTGCCGAAGACCCCGCAGGACCTGGAGCGTGCCCCGTACGACCGCACGGCGGTCACGGGCGTGCTGGACGTCCTGGAGATCCGTAACCCGAGCCTGCGCGAGCGGCTGCTGGCCGTCGACCCGGGCGCGGCCGAGGACGAGGCGCCGGTGCCCGCCGCGGGTGTCGAGCTGGACGGTGCGGTGCTGGGCGCCGGCGAGCTCGCGCCGTGGCTGGCCGAGCACGGCGGGCGGCCGCTCGGTGTGGCCACGGTCGACACCTGGGCGGTGGGCAGTGGCGCGGTCACCGAGGTCGCGCTGGCGGCGGCGGACGGGGCGGCGGCCTGGTTCGACCCGGCCGCGCTCGACGAGGCCGACGAGCAGGCGTTCGCCGCGTGGATCGGCGACGCGGACCGGCCCAAGGTCATGCACAACGCGAAGAGTGCGATGCGGGTCTTCCCGGAGCACGGCTGGCAGGTAGAAGGCGTCACGATGGACACCGCGCTGGCCGCTTATCTGGTCAAGCCCGGCCGTCGTTCCTTCGCGCTGGACGCGCTGGCGGTGGAGTACCTGGGCCGTGAGCTGGCTCCCGCCGCGGCGTCCGACGGGCAGCTGGCCTTCGGCGCGGACGATCAGGCCGAGGCCGAGTCCCTGATGGCGCAGGCCCGCGCGGTCCTCGACCTGGGCGACGCGTTCACCGCGCGGCTCGCGGAGGTCGGCGCGGCCGGGCTGCTGCACGACATGGAGCTGCCGACGTCCGCGCTGCTGGCCCGTCTGGAGCGGCACGGCATCGCCGCCGACCGGGCCCATCTGGAAGGCATGGAGCAGCAGTTCGCCGGTGCGGTCCAGCAGGCGGTGAAGGAGGCGCACGCCGCGGTCGGCCGTGAGTTCAACCTCGGCTCGCCCAAGCAGCTCCAGGAGGTCCTCTTCGGTGAGCTGGGCCTGCCGAAGACGAAGAAGACGAAGACCGGGTACACCACGGATGCCGACGCGTTGGCCTGGCTCGCCGCGCAGACCGAGCACGAGCTGCCGGTGATCATGCTGCGCCACCGTGAGCAGGCCAAGCTGCGGGTCACGGTCGAGGGCCTGATCAAGACGATCGCGGCGGACGGCCGTATCCACACCACGTTCAACCAGACCGTGGCGGCGACGGGCCGGCTCTCCTCCACCGACCCCAACCTGCAGAACATCCCGGTCCGTACGGACGAGGGCCGGGCCATCCGCCGCGGCTTCGTCGTCGGCGAGGGCTTCGAGACGCTGATGACGGCCGACTACAGCCAGATCGAACTGCGGGTGATGGCCCACCTCTCCGAGGACGCCGGCCTGATCGAGGCGTTCACCTCCGGCGAGGACCTGCACACCACGGTCGCCTCGCAGGTCTTCGGCGTCGACAAGTCGGCCGTCGACCCGGAGATGCGCCGCAAGATCAAGGCGATGAGCTACGGACTCGCGTACGGGCTCTCCGCGTTCGGCCTGTCCCAGCAGCTGAACATCGAGGCGGGCGAGGCGCGCGGCCTGATGGACACCTACTTCGAGCGGTTCGGCGGGGTGCGTGACTATCTGCACCGGGTGGTGGAGGAGGCCAGGACCACGGGATACACGGAGACGGTCTTCGGCCGCCGCCGCTACCTCCCCGACCTCAACAGCGACAACCGCCAGCGCCGCGAGATGGCCGAGCGGATGGCGCTCAACGCACCGATCCAGGGCACGGCCGCGGACATCGTCAAGGTGGCCATGCTCCAGGTCGACCGGGCGCTGACCGAGGCGAAGCTGAAGTCCCGGATGCTGCTCCAGGTCCATGACGAAATCGTGCTGGAGATCGCCGAGGGCGAGCGGGCGCGGGTGGAGGAGATCCTGCGCCACGAGATGTCGACGGCCGTGCAGTTGCGCGCCCCGCTGGATGTCTCGGTGGGCGTCGGCACGGACTGGGAGTCCGCGGCGCACTGACCGCGCGAGGGCGGCGGACGGGCGGGGGCATGCCGCCCCGGCCCGTCCCGGTATCCGGGTCAGGCGCGTTCGGCGACCGCGCGTTCGGCAGGGCGCGGTCGCCGCATCCGCAGCCGCATCCAGGCCCCGTACAGCACCAGACCCACCGCCAGCCCCGCCCCGGCCCCGAAGCAGGCGGTCGGGATGATGTCCAGCGGGGTGTCGATGTGCCCGAAGTACGCGTACCAGCGCGCGCACCGGTGGACGACGCCGAGCAGCAGGCAGACGCCCAGCAGCACCCCCGCCGCCCACCGGCCCCGCCGGTCCAGTACCGGCACCGACGGCGGGACCGGGCGAACGCCGGTCCCGCGCAGCCCCGACGCCGTGAACCAGGTGAGCACCGCCAGGGCCACCGCCGAACTGCCGTACTGCACCAGTTGGAACACCGGGAATCCGCCGACGCTCCCGTCGAGCACCGGCACCAGGCGCACACCCCACCGGTCGTGATGGGTGAAGGCGTCCCACAAGACATGGGTGGCGGCCCCGATCATCGCCGACACCACGAACCCCGCGGCCGCCCGGACACCCCGGGCCGCGGGCCGCCCCCGTACGAACGCGTGGACGCGCCCCTGCCAGCTGCCCGGCAGCAGCGCCACCAGCGGTTCGCGCAGCAGCAGCCACAACGCCACCACGGCCGCGGTGATCAGCACATCGACGGTGAACACACCCCACACCGAGTGGGTGACCTGCCCGAACTCCATGGCGCCGGGGATCGCGGTGTCCGCGTAGTACGTGATGTCGGGGGCGAACGAACCCGCGACGAGGGCCGAGGCGAACAGCGGCCCACGCGCCGTCCCGTCCCGCCGCATCCCGGGCAGCACGGCGGCGGCATGACTCAGTGTGAACGGCATGGCGGCAAGTATGCGTGAGCCGCCGAGGCCTGCCGTGCCCCGTCCGTAGGCCGCCGTACAACTTGCTGTCGGGAACGTGAAAAACAGGTAAGAACCGGTCAGTGCACAGTGTCCCGGCGGCACAAGTTGCCGTAGGGTCGCCTGAGTCCTGTCGCTGGGGAGCGGGGACTTTCTCGAAGGGGAGGGGCCTGAGTTATGGCAGCGCAATTCGGTCGCCGGCTTCGCAAGGGGGCGACCACCACCGCTGTGGCCGCCGTTGCCGTGGCGGCGCTCTCCGCCTCGGGGGCCCCGGGCGCCACGCTGGTCACCGGGAGCGACGACCCGCAGGCCACCGGGGCGGCACCTCCGCCCGACGACAGCGCGGCCACCGGCAACTCGCCGTACTACACGGATCTGCCCCCGCTGAACACCCCCAACAAGCCGGGCACGTCCACGAATCTGCCCGTCACGGGCAGCGCCGAATCCGGCATCCCGGCCTCGATCCTGGCCGCGTACAAGAAGGCCGAGCAGACCGTCGCCGGCAGCGACGCCGCCTGCCGGCTGCCCTGGCAGCTGCTCGCCGCGATCGGCAAGGTCGAGTCCGGTCAGGCCCGCGGCGGCCGGGTCGACGCGAACGGCACCACGTTCTCGCCGATCCTCGGCCCGGTCCTCGACGGCCGGGGCTTCGCCATGATCAAGGACACCGACAACGGGGCGTACGACGGGGACTCGACCCACGACCGCGCCGTCGGCCCGATGCAGTTCATCCCGTCCACCTGGGCGACCTGGGGCCAGGACGGCAACGGCGACGGCCGCAAGGACCCCAACAACATCTACGACGCGGCGCTCGCCGCCGGACGCTACCTCTGCGCCGGCTCCCGCGATCTGTCCCTCGCCGCGGACCTCGACCGGGCGGTCCTGAGCTACAACCACTCGGACGCCTATCTGCGTACCGTCCGCTCGTGGTTCGACTACTACAAGCGCGGCACCCACGAGATCCCCGACGGAACCGGCGCCGTGCCGCCCGGTCTTGGCTCAGGTGCGGACCGCGACACCGGCAGCCCGAGCCCGTCGCCCTCCCCGTCCGGCCCCGGAAAGCCGACGCCGAGCCCCGGCCCCTCGAAGCCCGGTGGCGGCGGATCGACCGACCCGACCCCGGAGCCGACCCCCACCCCCACGCCGTCCGAGACCCTCGCGGCCGTGGAGAACGCAGGTACGGGCACACTCGCGGCCACCGCGGGCGACGCCTTCGCCGAGCGGATCAAGGTGCGGGCCAAGAACAGCCTCGGCGGCCCGCTCGCCAAGGTGTCCGTGACCTTCACCGTCGCCGGTGACACCGACGCCGCCTTCGACGGCGGGAAGAAGGCGGTCACCCTCCGGACCGGCGCCGACGGAACGGTCACCGCCCCGGTGCTGAAGGCGGGCAAGAAGGCCGGAAAGTTCACGGTGCGGGCCACCGCCACCGGCCGCTCGCTGACCCCCGTCACCTACGACGCGACCGTCACCGCCCGCCAGGCCGACGCGATCGCCAGGACCGACGAAAAGGCGCTGACCGCGGCGCCCGGTGCCGAGTTCGCCGACACCGTCGAGGTCAAGGCCACCTACAAGGGCGAGATCGCGTCCGGGGTCGCCGTCACCGCCACCATGATCACCGACGCCGAGAAGCCGGCCGAGAACGACAAGGGCCCCTACTTCAAGGACGCCGACGGCAAGACGGTCCGTACCCTCACGGGGCTCAAGACCGGCGCCGACGGCACCCTGAAGCTGCCCGTGATCTACGCCGATGGCACCGCGGGCACCTACAAGCTGCGCCTCACCACCGAGGGCGGCGCCACGGTCGTCGTCGAGCTGAAGGTCGCGGCGTCCGATCCCTCCGGGACGCCCGAGCCGTCCGGGACGCCCGCCGCCTGACCCCGCTCCTGCGCACGTCGCAGCAGCCCCTCCGCCACCACCCGGCAGAGGGGCTGTTCTACGTGTTCTCATCTCGCGCCCGCGTTGCTACGGTGCCCCAATCCTGACGACCCATCAGATACATGCTCTCCGGGAGGACCGGCATGCGTGCTCTCGTCGCCGCCGCCATCGGGCTGGCCGCAGCCCTCGCGCTCGTCTTCACCATCACGGCGATCGGCGCCCCGCCCGGAGAGACCTCACCCGAACCCCTGCTGACCACCATCCCGGGCCCCAAGAACTAGTGCCCCTCACCGGCACTGACCACCGGAAGCAACCGAAGCCGAGGGAGGGCACCCACATGCGCCGCCGAGCCAGCCTCGTACTCCTGGCATTCGCCGTCTTCTTCGCCGCCATGTCGCCACTGATGCGCTGGTACGCCTTCCCCAGGCTGGCGAAGATCCCGCCCAGCCAGTACCAGGAGACGGTGCTGGAGGCGAAGCCCGCCACCCTCCTCGACTACAACGACAACATGAAGGTGAAGACGGTCCCCAAGGTCACCATCGTGCAGACCCTCAAGGGCAACGTCGAGGAGTCCGAGAAGATCGAGCGCAGCGCCGGACGCGACGTCGTCGTCTGGGACGCCCTCAGCTTCGTGGCCGGCCCGGACGGCAAGATGGTCTCCCAGATCCCCGAGCGCTACATCTTCGACGCCCACAGCCAGGCCCCCGTCCACGCCACCGGCGAATCCGTCGACGGCGACCCGGTCCGGCGCGAGGGCATCGAGTTCAAGTGGCCCTTCCTCACCGAGAAGCGCGACTACGAGTACTTCGACGCCCAGACCCGCACCAGCTCGCCCATCCACTACAAGGGCACCCGCACCTTCCACGGCATGGACGTCTACTACTTCGAGCAGACGATCCCGTGGACCAAGGTCCCGATGCCGAAGAAGATGCCGATCAAGGGCGTCACCACGGAACAGATCGCGAAGACGGGCATGACCCGCTGGTACACCACCAAGCGGATGTTCTGGATCGACCCGGTCACCGGAGCACCCGTCAACGGCGAGGAGATCCACAAGGAGGAACTGCGCAACGCCAAGAAGATGGGCATGCCGCAGGACACCATGACCGTGTTCGCCGGGCATGTGAAGATGCGCCCGGACTACGTCGAATCGATCGTCGACCTGGTCAAGTCCCAGCGCCTGCTGGTCCTGCTCCTCACCTCGTACCTGCCCTGGGGCTTCCTGGTCCTCGGTGCCGGACTGCTCGCCCTCGCCCTGTGGCTGGAGGCCCGATCCCGCCGCCCGGACCCGACACCGGGCCCCGCCCCTACTCCTGCTCCCGCTTGAGCCGCGCCTTCGTGAACCGGGTCGCCTCCACCGTGGTGGGGTCCTCCGGCCACGGGTGCTTCGGATAGCGGCCGCGCAGCTCCGCCCGTACGGCCCGGTAGCCGTCCTGCCAGAACGACGCCAGATCGGCGGTGACGGCGGCGGGCCGGCCGGCCGGGGAGAGGAGGTGGACCAGGACCGGCACCCCGGCCACCCGCGGGGTCTCCCGCAGACCGAACAGCTCCTGGAGCTTCACCGCGAGCACCGGCTGTGCCCCGCCGTACTCCACCCTGATACGGGAACCGCTCGGCACCTCGATCCGCTCCGGCGCCAGCTCGTCCAGCCGCACCGCCTCGCCGGTCGCCCACGGCAGCAGCCGCCGCAGCGCCTGCCCCGCGTCGATCCGCGCCAGATCGGAGCGCCGCCGGGCCCGGGACAGCTCGGGCTCCAGCCACTGCTCGGTACGTTCCAGCAGCGCGTCCCGCGCCACGTCCGGCCAGGGGTCGCCCAGCTCACGATGGAGGAACGCGAGCCGCTCCCGCAACTGCTCGCTCTCCCGCGTCCAGCGCAGCAGTACCGGTCCCTCGCGCCGCAGCCCCTCGAGCAGCGCCCCACGCACCAGCTCCGGTGCCGGCTGCTTCAGCGGGCGCACCGACAGCTCGACGGCGCCCAGCCGTTCCACCCGGCGGGCCACCACGTCGCCGCCGGCCCAGTGGACCTCCTCGCCCGCGAACCGCAGATGCCCGGCGGCCACCCGTGCCGTGTCCTCGTCGATGACGGCCGCGAGCCGCACCCGCGCGGACGCCGAGTGCGCGGGCCGGTCGGCGACCGCGACCGCCAGCCACGGCGCGCTGCGCAGCCCCGATCCGTCCCGCAGCTCCGCACCCGTCCCCGAAACCATCAGGAACGCGCCCTCATCCCGGGCCCGTGCCACCCGCTCCGGGAACGCCAGCGCGGCCACCAGGCCCACGGCCGCGTCGTCCGGCCCGGACCCCTCGCCCGCGTCCGCGACGAACGAGGACAGCCGCCGCACCTCCTGCCGCCAGCGCGCCGCGTACCCGTCCCCGCCCCGCCGGGCGGCACGCAGCGCGGCCGCCAGATCGTCCCCGTACTCCCTCGGCGGTTCCTCGCTCAGCAGCGCCACGACCTCGGCGGCCCGCCGCCCGCCCACCTCGTCGGCGCCGTCCAGCAGCGCCCGCGCCAGCCGAGGATGCAGGCCCAGACGGGACATCCGTACGCCCCGGTCGGTCACCCGGCCCTCCGCGTCCACCGCGCCGACCGCCGTCAGCACCTCGCGCGCCGCGCTCATCGCACCCGCGGGCGGCGGGTCGAGCAGCGCCAGAGCGGAGGCGTCCGGATCGCCCCAGCACGCCGCCTGCAACGCGAACGCCGCCAGGTCCGCGACCTTGATCTCCGGGGACGGGAACCGGGCGAGCCGCCCGTCCTCCGCCTGCGGCCAGCACCGGTACACCGCCCCGGGGGCCTCCCGCCCGGCCCGGCCCGCCCGCTGTTTTCCGGCCGCCTGCGAGGCCCGTACCGTCGTCAGCGCGCTCAGCCCCCGCGCGTGATCGGTGCGCGGTTCCCTGGCCAGCCCCGAGTCGACCACGATCCGCACCCCGGGCACCGTGAGGGACGATTCCGCCACCGAGGTCGCCAGCACCACCCGCCGCCCCTCGCCGGACGACCCGGCCAGCACCGCGTCCTGGACCGCCGCCGGAGCCCGCCCGTGCACCTGGAGCACCTCGGCGGCCACCCCGGCCAGCTGCCCCGCGACCCGGCCGATCTCGCCGACGCCCGGCAGGAAGCACAGCACGTCGCCGTCCCGCTCCGCGAGCGCCCGGCGCACCGTCGCGGCCACATGCGTCAGCAGCGCCGGATCGACCCTCATCCCGTGCGGCGGACGCACCGGAGCGGCGGGCGGCGCCCAGACCACCTCCACCGGATGCGAGACCCCCTGTGCCTCGACCACCGGGGCATGGCCCAGCAGCCGTGCCCAGCCCTGCGCGTCCGTCGTCGCGGACGCGGCGACCAGCCGCAGATCGGGCCGGATCGCCTCCCGCACGTCGAGCAGGAACGCGGCGACCGTGTCCGCGTCCAGATGGCGCTCATGGCACTCGTCGATGATCACCGCGTCGACCCCGGCCAGCTCCTGGTCGCGCTGGAGCCGCTGGAGCAGTACCCCGGTGGTCACCACCTCCACCACCGTGTCGCGCCCCACCACCCGCTCCCCGCGGACCGTGAACCCCACCCGGCCGCCGGCCCGCTCCCCGATGAGCCACGCCATCCGCCGCGCCGCCGCCCGTGCCGCGATCCGCCGCGGTTCCGCGACCACCACCCGGCGCACCGGACCGCCGCCGGCCAGACCGGCCAGGACCAGCGGGACGAGGGTCGTCTTGCCGGTGCCGGGCGGCGCGCACAGCACCGCGACACCGCGGTCGTCGAGCGCCCGCTCCAGGGCGGGCACAGCGGTGCGTACGGGCAACTGGTCCAGGGCGTCGGTACGGATCACGCCCCCAGTCTCGTACGGCCCGCCCCCGCTCCCGTACCCCGGTGCCGGTACCGGTTCAGTCCCGTTCGCAGACGAAGATCGCCGTGCCGGGGATGAGGTTTCCGCGCAGCGGGGACCAGCCGCCCCACTCCTGGCGGTTCCAGGCGGGCCACTCCGGTTCGACGAGGTCGACCAGCCGGAAGCCCCCGGCCACCACGTCCCGCACCCGGTCGCCCAGCGTCCGGTGGTGCTCGACGTACACGGCCTCGCCCCGCTCGTCCTGCTCCACGTAGGGGGTGCGGTCGAAGTAGGAGGCCGCGACCGAGAGGCCCTCGGGCCCCGGCTCGTCCGGGAACGCCCAGCGGAGCGGGTGCGTCACCGAGAAGACCCAGCGGCCCCCGGGGCGCAGCACCCGGCGCACCTCGCGGAAGACCTGCACGGGGTCGGCGACGAACGGCACCGCGCCGTAGGCGGAGCACGCCAGGTCGAAGGAGCCGTTCCGGAACGGCAGCACCCCGGCGTCCGCCTCCACCAGGGGCACCTCACCGCCGATCCGCAGCGCGTGCTGCAACTGCCGGTGCGAGAGGTCCAGCGCCACCGGGCGGGCGCCCTGAGCGGCGAGCCAGCGGGAGCACTGCGCGGCGCCCGCGCCGATCTCCAGGACGTCCAGGCCGATCAGCGAGCCGGCGGGGCCCAGCAGACCGGCCTCCGCCTCGTCGAGCCCCTCCGGCCCCCAGACGAACCGGTCGTCGCCGAGGAAGGCGCCGTGGTCGCTCTGGTACTCGTCGGCGTTCCGGTCCCACCAGCCGCGACTGGCCCGGCTGCTCTCGGCCTGTGACGCGTCGCGGCGCGTCGCCTCGGGTTCGGCCGGGTAGATCTCTTGGCTCATCGTGTCCGTCGTTGTAGTTTGCCTTCACCCCGCCGCACGCGGTAGGTACCTGGGGGTATCTGTGAGTACGGCTCCCGTGCCCATGGATTGTCTCCCGGGGCCGATCTGGCCTCGGGGAACACGAGTTGTGCCGGATATGAGCCGTTGCGCCCCCGGTGTGCGCCTTCGCGCATTGACCGTGCCCGGCTGCCCCCGTATGCTACAAGTTGCGCCGCGAGCCTGCGCGCCTCAGACCTAGCAGGCCGCGCTCGCATCTGTTGTATGTCCCCTCGGTTCACGAGGCGCCTCCCGTCCAGCGGGTTCGGTGCTTCCCGAGCTGTCCGGCTTCTGCAGAGGTGATACGGGCTCCCGGCGTAGCAGTACCTACGACTCACTGTCCGTACCGGAGCCCTTTCCCACATGACGAGCAGCACCGAGACCACCGCCACCACCCCGCAGGTAGCGGTCAACGACATCGGTAACGAGGAAGCCTTCCTCGCCGCGATCGACGAGACGATCAAGTACTTCAACGACGGCGACATCGTCGACGGCGTCATCGTGAAGGTCGACCGGGACGAGGTCCTGCTCGACATCGGTTACAAGACCGAAGGCGTCATCCCCTCCCGCGAGCTTTCGATCAAGCACGACGTCGACCCGAACGAGGTCGTCAAGGTCGGCGACGAGATCGAGGCCCTGGTTCTCCAGAAGGAGGACAAGGAAGGCCGCCTCATCCTGTCCAAGAAGCGCGCTCAGTACGAGCGTGCCTGGGGCACGATCGAGAAGATCAAGGAAGAGGACGGCATCGTCACCGGTACCGTCATCGAGGTCGTCAAGGGTGGTCTCATCCTCGACATCGGCCTCCGTGGCTTCCTGCCGGCCTCCCTCGTCGAGATGCGCCGTGTCCGCGACCTCCAGCCCTACGTGGGCAAGGAGCTCGAGGCCAAGATCATCGAGCTGGACAAGAACCGCAACAACGTGGTCCTGTCCCGCCGTGCCTGGCTGGAGCAGACCCAGTCCGAGGTTCGCCAGACGTTCCTCACGACCCTGCAGAAGGGCCAGGTCCGCTCCGGCGTCGTCTCCTCGATCGTCAACTTCGGTGCGTTCGTGGACCTCGGCGGCGTCGACGGTCTCGTGCACGTCTCCGAGCTGTCCTGGAAGCACATCGACCACCCCTCCGAGGTTGTCGAGGTCGGCCAGGAAGTCACCGTCGAGGTTCTCGACGTCGACATGGACCGCGAGCGCGTCTCCCTGTCGCTCAAGGCGACGCAGGAAGACCCGTGGCAGCAGTTCGCCCGCACGCACCAGATCGGGCAGGTCGTTCCCGGTAAGGTCACCAAGCTCGTTCCGTTCGGTGCGTTCGTGCGCGTCGACGAGGGCATCGAGGGTCTGGTCCACATCTCCGAGCTGGCCGAGCGCCACGTGGAGATCCCGGAGCAGGTCGTCCAGGTCAACGACGAGATCTTCGTCAAGGTCATCGACATCGACCTCGAGCGTCGTCGCATCAGCCTCTCGCTGAAGCAGGCCAACGAGTCCTTCGGTGCCGACCCGGCCTCGGTCGAGTTCGACCCGACCCTGTACGGCATGGCCGCGTCCTACGACGACCAGGGCAACTACATCTACCCCGAGGGCTTCGACCCCGAGACCAACGACTGGCTCGAGGGTTACGAGACCCAGCGCGAGGCGTGGGAGACGCAGTACGCCGAGGCGCAGCAGCGCTTCGAGCAGCACCAGGCCCAGGTCATCAAGTCCCGCGAGGCCGACGAGGCCGCTGCTGCCGAGGGCGCTGCCGCCCCGGCCGGTGGCGCCCCGGCTGCCTCCGGCGGCAGCGGTGGCGGCTCGTACTCCTCGGAGTCCGCGGACAACTCCGGCGCCCTGGCGTCGGACGAGGCCCTGGCTGCCCTGCGCGAGAAGCTGGCGGGCGGCCAGAGCTGACGCTCTGCACCCCCTCCGGTCGATGATCGACCGCAGTAGCTGAAAAGTGAGGCCCGCTCCCCTCGGGGAGCGGGCCTCACTCGTTTCCGCCGTGCGACGGTTACGGGGTGACGGTGATGTTGGTCAGGCCCTTGCCGCCGGTCACCGTATTGCTGCTGTGGACGGTGGTCGGGCAGCCCGTGCCGTAGTTGGTGACGTTGATCGCGAGCTGCTTGTCGCCCTCGGCGCCGGTCAGGTCCGAGATGTTGTCACGGAAGACGGTGCCGCAGCCCCAGCCGCTCTGCTGGGTGTGGGTCTCGTAGCCGTTGTTGGTCGTACGGGAGCCTTTGTTGCCCTCGACGAGTACGTCATTGCCCTTCACGTCGACCCAGGAGTCGTCGTAGTTGGCGCCGGTCAGCCCGCTGCCGTCGAAGGTGTTGCCGATGATCCTCGCGCCGGTGGTGCCCTCCTTGATGTCGACGTTCTCTCCGCCGACCCCCGGGCCGATCGTGTTCCGCAGGATCTGCACCCCGTCGCTCCGGTCGGAGAGATCGCCGGCCGTGCCGACGTAGACGCCCTCGCCCATGCCGCGGCCGTCGTGCCCGGTGTCGTAGATCCGCGAGTTCTTGACGACGCCGTTCTTGCTGGACTTGCGGAAATGGACGCCCTCCATGTCCAGGTCGTGCACGGTCACCGAATCGATGACGACCCCGGTGGCCGTGTCGGCCATGATGCCCTTCTGGCCGCCGGTGACCGTGATGCCCTCGACCGTCCAGTACGAGGCCCCGTCGAGGTGCAGTCCGTAGCCACCACCAGCCGTGAGGATCGCCTTGGCCGAGCCCGTGAGGGTGATCCGGGCGGAAACGGTGCCGGGGACGGTCGCCTTGAAGTTGCCGGTGTACGTGCCGTCGGCGAGCCGGATGGTGCCGCCGGGGGCGGCGGCGGTGAGGGCGGACTTGAGCTGGGCGGCGGTGCTCACGTCGATGACCGTTGCCGCACCCGCCGTGGTGGCGGAGGCGGGGGCGAGGCCGCCGGTGGCGAGCGCGGCGGCCAGCAGGGCGGGGAGGAGAGTGCGGGTGCGCATGGGGGGTGCCTTCCCGTCGAAGGAGTCCGAGGTTCTCGTACATGAATGTGGGGCGAGTCTCTGAACTTTCTGCCCAGTGACGGTAGGGACGGGGTGCGGCGGTGTCAATGTCTGGACCAATGGGCAGGGGTGGATCGGTGGTCCGGGTGAACGGAGGAACGCCTGTGTGGTGCACGGGAAACTGACGGCCCGTTGCCCGCCCGCGTGCGGACCCGGTGGCCCCGGACCGGTCGCGAACTCGGCTTTCTCGTCCAGGTGTTCATCGACATGAACTCCAACGCCTGTATCACCAGGGGGAGGGTGGGCGTCCGTCACGGGCGTCCGCCTCGGGAGCCGCGCCCGGGTTCTCACGTCGGATCGGGTATGAACCGGCCGGTGAAAGGGCACAGTCCGGGAATGCATGTGCCCTGCCGGACGTTCTTCTCCAGGAACACGAGGAGGAGCGGTAACCGTGCCTGATCCGCAGAGTTTGTACGAATGGGAGCCGAAAGGTCTGGCCGTCGTCGACATGGCGCTCGCGCAGGAGTCGGCCGGCCTGGTCATGCTCTACCACTTCGAGGGATACATCGACGCGGGCGAGACCGGCGAGCAGATCGTGGACGGCCTGCTCGAAACGCTGCCGCACCAGGTCGTGGCCAGATTCGACCACGACCGTCTCGTCGACTACCGCGCACGGCGCCCGCTTCTGACCTTCCGGCGTGACCGCTGGGCCGCCTACGAGACCCCGACGCTCGACGTCAGGGTCGTGCAGGACGCCACCGGAGCGCCCTTCCTGCTGCTGTCCGGGCCCGAGCCCGACGTGGAGTGGGAGCGCTTCGCCGCCGCCGTCGAGCAGATCGTCGAGCGCCTCGGCGTCCGCCTCGCGGTGAATTTCCACGGTATCCCGATGGGCGTTCCGCACACCCGCCCCGTCGGCATCACCCCGCACGGCAACCGCACGGACCTCATGCCCGGCCACCGCAGCCCCTTCGACGAGGCGCAGGTGCCCGGCTCCGCCGAGGCCCTGGTGGAGTACCGGCTGATGGAGGCCGGACACGACGTCCTCGGTGTCGCCGCCCATGTGCCGCACTACGTCGCCCGCTCCGCGTACCCGGACGCGGCGCTCACCGCCCTGGAGGCGATCACCGCCGCGACCGGCCTGGTCCTGCCGAGTGTCGCCCATGCGCTGCGCACGGAGGCGCACCGCACCCAGACCGAGATCGACCGCCAGATCGACCAGGGTGACGAGGAGCTCGTCTCGCTCGTCGAGGGCCTTGAGCACCAGTACGACGCGGTCGCCGGATCCGAGACCCGGGGCAACCTGGTCGCCGAGCCGGTGGACCTCCCGTCCGCCGACGAGATCGGCCTCGAATTCGAGCGGTTCCTCGCGGAGCGCGAGGGGGACGCCTGACCGGCCCCGCCGCCGGTCACCCCTCGTACTAGGCTGCCGGGCATGCTGAAAGTGGGCCTGACCGGTGGGATCGGCGCCGGCAAGAGTGAAGTGTCACGGCTGCTCGTCGGATACGGAGCCGTGCTGATCGACGCGGACCGGATCGCCCGCGAGGTGGTCGAGCCGGGGACGCCCGGGCTCGCGGCCGTCGTCGACGCGTTCGGCGCCGGCATCCTCACCCCGGACGGCACCCTGGACCGGCCGAAGCTCGGCTCGATCGTCTTCGCCGACGCGGACCGGCTCGCCACCCTCAATGCGATCGTCCACCCCCTGGTCGGCGCCCGCTCCGCCGAGCTGGAGCGGGCCGCGGGCCCCGACTCGGTCGTCGTCCACGACGTCCCGCTCCTCACCGAGAACGGCCTGGCGCCGCTCTACGACCTGGTCGTCGTCGTGGACGCGGGCCCCGACACCCAGCTCGACCGGCTCGTACGGCTGCGTGGCATGACCGAGCCCGAGGCCCGCGCCCGGATGGCCGCCCAGGCCACCCGGGAGCAGCGGCGGGCCGTAGCGGATCTGATCATCGACAACGACGGACCGCTGGAGAACCTGGAGCCGCAGGTCCGCAAGGTCTGGTCGGAGCTGACCGGGCGGGCCGCCGAGGCCCGCTGACCCCGGCACCGGCGGACCGGCCGGCCGGCCGCGGCCCGGCACCGGACAGGACCGGAATACCGGACCGCGCCCGGACGTTGAGGACCCGGTGACGAGTCGAGGACTCGGTGACGAAGGGAAGGACGAGACCGTGCCCGAGAGGACCCCGGAGACCGACGTCATCGACTTCCGCGCGGCCGAACGACTGCTGGTCGCGCGCGACCCCCGTGGCGCGGTGAAACTGCTCGATTCGGTGATCGCGGCCCATCCGGAGAACACCGCGGCCCGGCTGCTGCGCGCCCGCGCGTTCTTCGCCGCCGCCCAGCTGCGCCCCGCCGAGCTCGAATTCGAACTCGTCCTGGAGCGCGAACCGGACAACGCCTTCGCGCACTTCGCGCTGGCCCGCACCTTCGAGCGAGCAGGCCGCACCGACCGGGCCGCCCGCCACTTCCGGCTGGCCGCCGCGCTCGACCCGAACCCGGAGTACCTGAAGGCGGCCCGATTCCCGGCCCAGGACTGAGACGACGGTGCCGTGGCGGCTACGCGCCCGCCCGGCCCGGTTCAGTGCCCGTACCTGCCGCGGCCGCCGTGGTCGGGTTCGTACGGCGGGATGTCGCGGCCGGGCTGGTAGTGCGGGCCCTGGTGGATGTGGTGCACGATCACCGTCATATCCACCAGGACCAGCAGGAGCAGCAGGCCGCAGGCGGCGGCCCAACCCGGCCGGCCGGTCAGCGTGAAGGCTGTCAGGCCGAAGACGACCCAGGCCAGCCCCCATAGACTCAGCCAGAGCCGCAGCCGCAGTGGACTGCGGGCAGTCGTCGGTTCATTGCCGGTACGCATGGCGATCGCCTCTCCTACCAGGATGGACCCGCGGCGGCGTTTTGCGACATATCGACGTCGGACTGAGGAGATCGCGCGTGAACAGCACATCGTGGGAGGACCGCACCGGCCGCAGGTCGCGGGTGCGGGGCTGCCTGCTGGGCGGGGCGATCGGGGACGCGCTTGGAAACCCGGTGGAGTTCCTGTCCCTGGCCGGCATCCGGCGCGCGCACGGTGAGCACGGCGTACAGGGGCTCCTCCCGGACGAGGAAGGGGTCGTCGGACGGGTCACGGACGATACGCAGATGACCCTGTTCACGGCCGAGGCGCTGATCAGGGCCCATGCCAGGGCGGAGTCGAAGGGGAGCGGCGGTGCCGAGACCGCACTCGTACGCAACGCCTACCTGCGCTGGCTGGACACCCAGAACCACCCCGCGCCACCTGTCGCGGGCGGTGACAACCCGATCCGGACCGGCTGGCTCCGGCGGCAGCCCTGGCTGTACGCGCGCCGCGCCCCGGGCAACGCCTGCCTGACCGGGCTCGCCACCGGCCACGTCCCCGAGCCGACGCACCGGCTCGGTGAGCCCGGCCCCGTCAACACCGGGTCGAAGGGGTGCGGCACGGTGATGCGGTCCGCCCCCTTCGGGCTGGTGGGCCAGGACGCCGAGGAGAGCTTCCGGCTCGCGTACTGGTGCGCGCAGATCACCCACGGCCATCCGACCGGCGCGTACGCGGCCGGGGCCCTGGCCGCGATCGTGGCGCACCTTCTGGAGGGCGACTCGATGGCGGGCGCCGTGCTGAGGGCGATGGAGCTGTTGCGCCGCCACCCGGGGCACGAGGAGACGGCGAAGGCGCTGCGGGCCGCCGTCGACCTGGCCGCGGAGTCCGCGCCGACCTGCGAGAAGGTGGAGACGCTGGGGGCCGGCTGGGTCGCCGAGGAGGCCCTCGCCATCGCTGTGTACTGCGCTCTGGTGCTGCCCGGCGCCGATCAGGTGGCCGGGGCGCTGCTGCTCTCGGTCAACCACTCGGGCGACAGCGATTCCACGGGAGCGGTCTGCGGCAACCTGCTCGGCGCACGCCACGGGGACGTACACCTTCCGCCGTCCTGGCTGGTGGTGACCGAGGGCCGCGCGGTGATCACCGAGGTGGCCGACGACCTGTGCCTGGAGTCCGAGCACGCGGTCGCCTGGCCGGAGGGCCGGTACCCGGTGTGCTGACGGTCCCCCGTCAGCGCACCGGGGCGCGGTGCGTCAGTCGGTCAGCAGCTTGGAGCGCAGCGCGGCCACCGTCGCGTCGTCGATCTTCAGGCCCTCGCGTACGTAGGTGCCGAAGTCGCCGTACAGGTGGTCCACCTCGTCGAACGCCGCGCGCAGCCAGCTCGGTTCGACGGCCTTCGGGTTGCCCAGGTAGTCGTTGCTGGCGAGGAAGTCCGCCTCGACGGTCTCGCGCGGGACGCCGAGCAGGGTGAGCAGGACGGCGGTGCTCCAGCCGGTGCGGTCCTTGCCCGAGCTGCAGTGGTAGACCGTCGCACCGGAGTCGTTCGTGGCGACGGCAGTGAGCAGGTCGTGGAAGGCGTAGTCGGCGCCTACGAAGTTGACCATGAACGGGTAGCCGATGGACTGGCCGAGGTCGGACGAGCCGGAGAACAGCCCGGCCGCGATGGCCTCGGCCAGGGTCATCAGGGCCGAGTCGTGGAAGCGGATGCCATGGCTGAGCGACACCACATCGGCGACCTGGTACTTCACACCGGCGGGCAGCCGGTCCGGGTCGTCGTGCCGCTCCACCGCGTTGCGCAGGTCCACATCGAGGGTGAGGCGCTGGGAGAGCAGGCGCTGCTGCTCGGCGTCGGTGAGGCTGTTGATCTTGTTGGAGCGGTAGACCAGACCCGGGCGCACCCAGCGGCCGTCGGTGGTGCGGTAGCCGCCGATGTCCCGGAAGTTGCGGGCGGAGCCGATCCCGAGCGAACGGTCGGCGACGACGAGCGGGGAGCCGCTGTCCGGTACCAGCCGGAAGTACCAGCGTCCTGCCTCGGCGAGGGCTGCGGCGGGGAGGGTCAGTGAACCGGTGCCCGGTGCGGTGCCCACCGGGGTGCCGGTGGTGGCGTCGGGGGAGGTGACGGCGGTGACGGTCACCGATCGGGCGGCGGAGGACCAGGAGATGGTGTAGCCGCCGTCGGCGGCGCGCTTGGCGGTGGCCGCGGTGAAGGGCACCGCGGCGGCCCGCGCCCGGGCCTCGGCGTTCGTCGCGGGTGCGCCGGCCGGTGCGGCGGCGAGGGCGGGCGGTACGAGGACCGTGCCGGCGAGCAGGACGGCCGCGACGGCTGCCTGGGTGATGCGGTGCGTACGCATGGTGCTCCTTGTCTGCATCCCTGTCGGGGGTGGGAGGTGGGGGGTGTCAGGAGGCGGGGACGGCGGTGCACGGCGTGTTGCCGCAGACATTGATGACACGGCCGGTGGTCAGGAAGGTGGCCTTCTGCTGACGGGCGGCCGACGAGTTGCGGGGGTCGGAGTGCGGGTCGTGGCCGTAACCCGGCCCGGTCGGCGGCGTGTTGGAGAGCGGGGGGCTGGGCGTGCCGCTGTCCCAGACCGTCATCACGGAGCCCCGGTGAGGTAGTTGGTCGCGGGTGACGGTCCCGATGCCCCAGTACGGGACGGTGTCCGGGCTGCGGCCCGGTGCCAGCGCGGGGGCGATCAGCCGGGCGTCGACGGTGCGCGCCTCCACGTCGGCCGCCGCGTTGGCGACCTGGTGGTCCCCGTACGCGATGTGCATCAGCACCTGATGGCGGTCGGTGAGGTGGTTCGCGTACGCGTTCGTCTCGCCTCGGTCCCACACCATCTGGAACAGCTGGAGGACGATCTGCTGGCGGAGCTTGTCCGGGTAGGAGAGGTCCAGGACCTGCTGGAACGGGGCGAAGTCGGCGCTGCGGTTGAGGAGCAGGCCGTAGTTCATGCCGGTGACGCCGAGGACCCCGCGCCGGATGTCGGACGAGGCGGCCACCAGCGCGCCGCCGAGTATTCCGCCCTGGCTGTTCCCGTCGTACCCGATGCCGTGCCGGATGTCGACGAGCGGGCGGCCGTCGGCGTCGCGGAAGGCCGCGTCGGTGGTCAGGCCGTCGCTGTGGATCAGGGCGCGGGCGAGGAAGAGGGCGTTCAGCATGCCCTGTTCGCTGCGTTCGGGGACCGCGGGGAAGAGGTTCGGGTCGGCGAGCGCGCCGAGGACCACAGGTATGTCCTCCTCGGCCATCCCGATCCAGTCGGTCGCGCAGAACGTGAAATCGTGCTCCGCCGCCATTGCCTTGACGTTGCCCGCGCCGACCTCGGAGCGGCGGCCGAGGAGGCCGTGCCCGTAGAGGGCGGGGTGCGAGGGTGCACGGAAGGCGGCGCGTGGTATCTCGCAGCGGAACGTGGCGGCCTGGGTGTTCGACGGGAGCCGCCGCGGCAGGCCGTCGCGGCCGCGGTGCAGTACGGAGCCGGGCGGGCCGCCGGGCAGGTCCAGATAGCTGGGGACCTCGATCCGGCCGGTCACCTCGCGGGCGATCCGGGGGTCCTGCTCGGCCGTGAAGTCGGTGACCCCGGTGACGGTGAACGCGGGGGAGCGGCCGCCGAGCCGACGGAACGCGTCGTCACGGATGGTGAAGAGGTCGCCGGTGAGGCTCTGGGTGCTCGCGACGGTGAAGTCCCAGGCCAGATTAAGCCCTTCGGACCGGACCCCGGCCCTGCGCAGCGCCTTCAGGGCCGGGCGGAGCCGATGCTGCCGGGCGTGCAGCGGATGCCCGGCGGGCAGTGGCTTCCCGGCGACGGCGGCGAACGGCTCGGCGGCCGGGACGGTCCGCCCCGCCCCGTCCTTCAGGTTCCGCAGGGCTACGGCGTAGTGGTGACCGTCGCGGAAATTGCGCGCGGGATGGATCAGCAGAGCCCGGCGCGCGGGGTCGGTGGCGTTGGAGTCCGGCTCCGCCCAGTACGGCCACCGCTCGCCGGTCCGGGTGTCGAGCAGTACGACGGGTGCGTCCGGGGCCAGGGAGCGGCCGATGTCGGTGATGGGGGCCGCGCCGGTCGCCGCCAGGTCGAGGCCGGGGACGTGCGCGATCAGGGTCGAGCCGGGGGAGAAGCCGTCGGACCGGTTCCAGGCCGTCGGGTCGACGGTCCGGCCGGCCGTGGCGCGCGGCAGGGTGGTGGCGCCGAAGGACACGCGGCGGCCGGTGTCGGTGGCCGGGTCGGGCCGGGTGTACCAGTCGTTCGGGAACGGCAGCAGGCACTCGACGGGCGCCAGCGGGTCGCAGCCGGGCCCGGACACCTCGGCGGCCCGCGCCTCGGAGGCGTCCGGGACGAGCAGGGCGGCGGCGCCGAGCGCCGCCGCCAGCAGCCCGCGCAGCAGGCGATGGAGCAACTTCGGTCAGCTCCCCTGGAGGTGCGCGCCGATGATGGCGGCGTAGTTCGCCTCACCGTTGCGGTTGGGGTGCAGCGGGGCGGCGGCCGCGGTCGGCACGTAGCCCTCGACCCACTTGTCCGACGGGGCCTGGCAGGAGTCGTGGCCCTTGCTGGGCGTGGCCAGATCGATGTACTCGGCCCCGTGCGCGGCGCTCTGCTGGGCGATCACCGCGTTCATCCGGTCGACGCTGCCCTGGAGGAAGTCCGCGTCCACCGGGAGGACCGGCTGCAGTGGCCAGCAGCCGCCGGGCTTGATGTACAGGCCGTACCCCGTGACGACCACCCGGGCCTGCGGCGAACGCTGGTGGATCGAGTCCAGTACGGCGCCCAGTTTCGGCGCGAACTCCGCGATGCGCTGCCCCACCTGGTCCACACCGCCCTCGTTGTACTTCTCCTTGCACGGGGTGGCGTTCGGGTCGAGGGTGGTGCACTTCTGCGCGATGCCGACCAGACCGGCGTCGTTGCCGCCGATGGTCAGCGTCACCAGGTCGGTCTCCGCGCGCAGCGCATCGAACTGGGGCGGGGCCGAGCCCATCGGGATGTCCAGCAGCGACAGCGACTGCTTCTCGGTCATGTGCTTGGAGGAGGCGCCGCTGCACGTGACGTCGGTCAGCGACGCACCGAGGCGCGCGGCCAGTTCGTGCGGATAGTTGTGCGTGGAACGGCCGCAGGCCACCGGCCCCGTGATGTCCGGGATGAGCGGTCCCGAGGCCATGGAGTCACCGAGCGCGACATAGGACGTGGTGTCGTACGTACCGGCCGCGGAAGCCGGGACCGCACCGGTCCCCACGGCCAGGCCGGCCAGGGCCAGCGCACCCAGGATGGTTCTGACGGGACGACAGATGACCTTGTTCTGCGGCATGTTCACGGAATCCTCCGACGGTGGGGGGCGGAACGTGGCATGGCGTGTGACGCCGGTCATCATGCAGACTCGACTGCCGTCGTTTAACTGGTGGGTAACGCAGACTTCTGCGGGGGAACTTGTGACGCGTGACAAACGGCCGCTCGTGATCACGGGGGAGCACGGTGTCCCGGGCGGGCCACAGGGCCGGCCGCTGTCCATCGCCGGGCGCCCGGTGGCCGCGCAGCTGCGCGCCCGGGTCCCGGCCCTGACCGGCCGTGTCGTCGCCCGGCTGCTGGCCGATCTGCCGGTCTACGCCGATCTGCCGCACGAGGAGATCTCCGGCGACATCGCCGATATCGTCCAGCACAATCTGCGGCTCTTCGCCGACGTCGTCGAGCACCGCCGCCCCGCCACGGACGCCGAACTCGCCCAGCAGCGGGACTCGGCGGCCCAGCGCGCCGAGGAGGGCGTGCCGCTGGACGCGATCCTCACCGCCTACCAGGTCGGCACGGCGATGTGCTGGCAGGAGGCCGCGAACGGGGCGCTGCCCGGCGATCTGGCCACCGTTCTGGAGATCATGGACCGCATCATGGTCCTCCAGCAGCAGCTGACCTCCGCCGTCAGCAGCGCGTACCTGGAGGCCCGGCAGATCCTCGACAGCCAGGAACACGGGGGCCGGCACGCCCTGATGGCCGCCCTGCTGACCGGCGAACCCCTGGACCGCTTCGCCCACCGCACCGGGCTGCGCCCGGCCGCCCGCTACCTCACGATGACGCTCGCGCTCGGCCCGCACCCCGACGAGCTGAACCAGTCACCGGGGCCGGGGGCGGGTGTCGCGGCCCGGCGCAAGATCCGCCGGGTCCGCACGGCCCTCGACCACTTCGCCGGTACGCCGGCACTCACCGCCCTCGACGCCTCCGGCGGTACGGTGCTGCTGCCCGTCGCCGAGCCGCCGCCGTGGCACGGACCCGGCGGGCTGTGCGAGCTGATCGAGGAGGCGACCCGCGCCGCAGGGGTCCCCATCACCGCCGCCGCGGAGACCGCCGGACCGGAGGCGGTGCCGGCCGCCGTGGCGCGCAACACCGAGATCGTCGATCTGGTCGCCCGTACCGGCCGGCCGCCCGGCCTGTACCGGCTGGCCGATGTCCTGCTCGAATACCAGCTCAGCCGGCCCAGCGAGGCCCTGCGCGGGCTCGCGCAGCTGCTGCGGCCGCTGGAGGCGAAGCCGGAGCTGCTGCGCACGCTGGAGACGTATCTCGGACTGGGCCTGGACCGGCGGGCCACCGCGGCCGCCCTGCACATCCACCCCAACACCGTCGACTACCGCATCCGCCGCATCGACCGGCTGACCGGGCTCTCACCGGCCCGCTCGGCCGACCTCCAGCACATCAGCGCGGCCCTGGTCGCCCGTCGTTCGCTGTGAACGGGAAGGAGAACGGGAACGGAACCATCGTCAACGACCGTACGTTCGTCCATACATGAGCGGACAACTGGTGCGTGAGGGGTATTCAGGGACGGGACCCGGCGCGATCACCCCGGACGGGTGCGCGGTCGAGCTGTACAGACGTCTGCCCGTCCGCGACGAACCGGACGTGATCGCGGCGGCCGTGCCCGCCGGGGCGAGCATTCTGGAACTTGGCTGCGGCGTGGGCCGGGTGACCCATCCGCTGATCGAGCGCGGCTTCGAGGTCACCGCCGTGGACGAATCGGCTCAGATGCTGGAGCACGTCCGGGGCGCCCGCACCGTGCGGAGCCCCATCGAGTCGCTGGACCTCGGCGAGGAGAGGTTCGACGTGGTGATGCTGGCGTCGTTCCTGGTGCACGCGAGCGAGGACGGGGTGCGTGACGGGCTGCTGCGGACCTGCCGCAAGCACGTCAAGGACGGCGGCGTCGTGCTCTTCCAGCGCGAGGGCGCCGACTACCGCACGAACCTGCCGAGGGAGAGGACCTATCAGGACGGATACCCGGGCGGGTACACCGTACGGATCGTCTCCGCCCGGCCCGTGGGGGACGGGGTGGACTCGGTGCATGCCGAGTACATCTTCGACGACGCGCGATGGACCCAGACGTTCCGCTCGCGGGAGCTGTCGAAGGAACAGTTCGAACGGCATCTGGCGGCGGCGGGCCTGACCGTCGACCGGTATCTCACGGACGACGGAATATGGGTGCGCGCCGTGCCCGCGTAGCCGCCGGACCGTGGTCGACCGAACGCGGTTGTCCGGTTTAGTGGACCGTGCTGTAGCTGCGCCACGGCAGCGCGGAGAGCCCGTTGACATCGCTGAGCGTCGTCGCGAGGTACGTCGTCCCCGGGCCGGTGCAGTCGCGTGTGCGGTACAGGATGATGTCGACCAGGGTGTTGTTGTTCACCGCCTTGGCGCCCGAGGGGGCGAGGCGGTGGCAGCCCTTCACGGACGGGCTGTTGACCATGATCACGGCGCCCCGCTCGGTCGTGTAGGTGATCGGCCCGACCGCGGTCCGGCCGAGGCCGGAACAGCCCGCGACGGTGAGGGTCAGGAGCGCGGTCCCGGCTGCGATGCCGAGGCGGCGGCGTCGGTGAGCGATCACGGGCATGGGCGGGTCCTCGTCTACGGAGTACGTGCTGACGCCGGAAACCCTGCCTCCTCGCCGGTGCCCCGGCATCCGGTGCGCGGCCGGGCGGGGGAGTGTCGCGCAGGGCGGGGGCCCGTCCGTGTTCCTATTGATTGAGACTGGGCATACCGTGGTAACAACGGCTGATTCATATAATTCGCGACTCTCACGGAATTCGTTTGATTCAGTCGCATTCTGTCAGTTTTCGGCTTTCAGGGGGCCGACATGGTCCAGGATCTCGTGATCGCGATAGTGGCGGCGGCCTCGGTGGGCACGCTGTATCTGGCTGCGGCGGCCAAGGTCGTCAAGCAGTACGAGCGGGGCGTCGTGCTGAGGCTCGGCAGGCTCCGTGACGATGTACGAGGACCCGGGTTCACCATGGTGATCCCCGGCATCGAGCGGCTGCGCAAGGTCAACATGCAGATCGTGACGATGCCGGTGCCGGCGCAGGACGGGATCACCCGGGACAACGTGACGGTGCGGGTGGACGCGGTCATCTACTTCAAGGTCGTCGACGCGGCGAGCGCCGTGATCCAGGTCGAGGACTACCGGTTCGCGGTGTCGCAGATGGCACAGACCTCGCTGCGGTCGATCATCGGCAAGAGCGATCTGGACGATCTGCTGTCCAACCGCGAGAAGCTGAATCAGGGTCTGGAGCTGATGATCGACAGCCCTGCGGTCGGATGGGGCGTGCAGATCGACCGGGTGGAGATCAAGGACGTCTCGCTGCCGGAGACCATGAAGCGCTCCATGGCCCGCCAGGCCGAGGCCGACCGTGAGCGGCGGGCACGGGTCATCAACGCGGACGCCGAGCTTCAGGCATCGAAGAAGCTCGCGGAAGCGGCGGGGGAGATGTCCGCCCAGCCGGCCGCGCTCCAGCTGCGCCTGTTGCAGACAGTGGTGGCGGTCGCGGCGGAGAAGAACTCCACTCTGGTGCTGCCGTTCCCGGTGGAGCTGCTCCGCTTCCTGGAGCGGGCACAGCAGCAGCCGACGCCCGGCCGGCAGCAGCTTGCGCCCGCGCAGCAGCCGGCGCCGCCCCCGCCGAGCGCCGCCGCCAAACCGCAGCCGCAGCGCCATGCACAGGCTCCCCGCCCCGCCCCGCCGCAGCGCCCCGCCCAGCCGCGATCGCCGCAGCAGTCGGCCGCGGCGACCGCGCCCATGCCCGCGCCACCGCCTCCGGCCGCTGTTCCCGCCGGGCCCTCGCGTCCGAAGCCGCTGGCCAAGCACTGAGGACCGGTTGTCGGACCCCCCGCCTAGACTCGCAGGAGTCATGAGGATCAAGGCGATCAAGAGGACCGGCACGGGAGGGGAGGGGGACCGATGACCACGGCACAGCAGCAGCAGGACGCCTCCACCGTCCGTCTCCTGCGCTGTGCCGCCGTGTTCCTGCCCGCGCCGCTGCCGAGGGACGGAAGCGTCGCCTTCTGGGATCCCTTCGGCGGCCCCCTCCCGGAGCCGGGCGTCCTCTGCGCACACCCCGTGGACCCGGGGAGTCCGGCGCCCGGTGCGCGTACGGCGGGGATCACCGTCGTCCGCAGGCACGGGCAGGGCGACGGCGTCCGTCGGCACACGGTGCCCGCGGTGCTGCTGCCCGTCGCCGATGCGCTGCCGCTGCTGATGCGGGCCCGGTACCAGGAGTCCGCCCACCCCGCCACGCGCTGCTGGGGCGCCGCCGCGCTCCAGGCGCTCAATCTGGCGGCGCGCGGCAGACTTCTCCCCGGTCTGACGGGCGACGACCACGACGCCTGGCGAGCCGGCCCGCGCGACGCCGAGGACATCGCCCATCTCCGGGCGATCGCCGCCGCCATGCCGGCCGAGGGCCACGCGGTACCGCTGCCGGATCTCACCCCGCTCCGGCTCCCCGACCCCCGGTGGCTGCTCGGATCCTTCCTCGACGCGGTCGCCGACACCCTGCCCCGTACGCCCGCTGCGGCGTACGCGATGGGCGCGCCCTTCGCGGCCCGCGAGGCCCAGCACCTGCCCGGAGCCCGTGACTGGGCGGTCGAGGTCGCGTCCGGGCTCGACGCGGGTGTACGGGTGTCGCTGCGCCTGGACCTGTCGGCGTACGAACTCTTCGACACAGCCGATACGTACGACGCCTCCGATGCCACCGGTCCCCATGGGGCCGACGCCTCCGGCCCCGACAGCCCCGGCGCCGCGCGGCACGCCGCCGCGGCCGTCACCCAGGTGCACAGCCTCGCCGATCCGACCTACGTCACCGACGCCGCCGCGCTGTGGAACGGCGGGGCGGGCGAGCCGTTCGGCCCGCGCGCCAGGATCGACGCCGTCCTCGCCCTGCGCCGCGCCGCCCGCGTCTGGGCGCCGCTGGAGAGACTGCTCGACCAGCCGGTGCCCGATGTGCTCGCCCTCGCGGAGGACGAGCTGTACGAGCTGCTCGGCGATGCCGGAGCCCGGCTGGCGGCGGCCGGGGTGAGCGTGCACTGGCCCAGGGAGCTGGCCCGTTCGCTCACCGCCTCCGCCGTCGTGCGGCCCGCGCCCGGCTCGGCCACGGACGGCACCTCGTTCTTCGACGCCGAGCAGCTCTTCGCCTTCGACTGGCAGTTGTCGCTGGGCGACGAGCGGCTCACCGAGGCGGAGATGGACATCCTCGCGGAGGCCCACCGCCCGGTGGTGCGGCTGCGGGACCAATGGGTCGTCGTCGACCCCGCGCTCGTACGCAAGGCACGCAAGCGGGAGCTCGGCCTGCTCGATCCGGTCGACGCCCTCGCCGTCGCCCTGACCGGCACCGCCGAGGTGGACGGCGAACAGGTCGAAGCAGTGCCCGTAGGCGCGCTGGCCGCGCTCCGCGAGCGCATCACCGCCGACCACACCACCATCGCCCCGCCGCCCGGCCTCGACGCCACCCTCCGCGACTACCAGCTGCGCGGCCTGGCCTGGCTGGACCGGATGACCTCGCTCGGCCTCGGCGGCTGCCTCGCCGACGACATGGGCCTGGGCAAGACGATCACGCTCATCGCCCTCCACCTGCACCGCGCCCGCCCCGAGCCCACCCTCGTGATCTGCCCCGCCTCCCTGCTGGGCAACTGGCACCGGGAGATCAGCCGCTTCGCTCCCGGTGTCCCCGTGCGCCGCTTCCACGGCACCGACCGCACCCTGGCCGGGGCCGGCGGCGGCTTCGTCCTCACCACGTACGGCACGATGCGTTCCAGTGCCGCCCAACTGGCCGGCCACCGCTGGGGCCTGATAGTCGCCGACGAGGCCCAGCACGTGAAGAACCCCCAGTCCTCCACGGCGAAGGCGCTGCGCACCATCCCGGCCCCGGCCCGGGTCGCCCTCACCGGCACCCCGGTGGAGAACAACCTCTCCGAGCTGTGGGCCCTGCTCGACTGGACCACCCCGGGGCTGCTCGGCCCCCTCAAGGCGTTCCGGGCCCGGCACGCCCGCATCGTCGAGAACACCGGCACAGCCGCCGGGCTCGCCAACGACGAAGCGGTCGAACGGCTCTCGCGCCTCGTCCGGCCCTTCCTCCTGCGCCGCAAGAAGTCCGACCCGGGCATCGCCCCCGAGCTGCCGCCCAAGACGGAGACCGACCACCCCGTCTTCCTCACCCGCGAGCAGGTCACGCTCTACGAGGCAGCGGTCCGCGAGACGATGGCGTTCATCGAGGCATCGGAAGGCATCGCCCGGCGCGGCCTGATCATGAAGCTGCTGGCCTCGCTCAAGCAGATCTGCAACCACCCCGCGCAGTATCTGAAGGAGGAGCCGACCCGCCTCGTCGGCCGTTCCGGAAAGCTCGCCCTGCTCGACGAACTCCTCGACACGATCCTCGCCGAGGACGGCTCGGTCCTGATCTTCACCCAGTACGTGACCATGGCCAGGCTCCTCTCCGCCCACCTCGCCTCGCGCGGCGTCCCCTCCCAGCTCCTGCACGGCGGCACACCGGTCGCCGAACGGGAACGGATGGTGGACCGCTTCCAGTCCGGCGAGGTCCCGGTCTTCCTGCTCTCCCTCAAAGCGGCGGGCACCGGACTGAACCTCACCAGGGCCGCCCACGTCATCCACTACGACCGCTGGTGGAACCCGGCCGTCGAGGAACAGGCCACGGACCGGGCGTACCGCATCGGCCAGACACAGCCCGTGCAGGTGCACCGGCTGATCGCGGAAGGCACCGTCGAGGACCGGATCGGTGAGCTGCTGGAGGCCAAGCGGGCGCTGGCCGACACGGTCCTCGGGACCGGCGAGGCCGCGCTGACCGAGCTCAGCGACGGTGACCTGGCCGATCTCGTCTCGCTCCGGAGGCCGGCATGAGCCCCCGCCCCATGAGCCCCCGCCCGCACACCGGCCACGACCCCCGTCCCGTCGCCCGCCCGCGCCCCGGCCCCGACGACCTGCGGCGCACCTTCGAGGCCGTACCGCCCCGCACGGGGGACGGCGACGAACCCTTCGCGGACAGCTGGTGGGGCCGTGCCTGGGTGGCCGCCCTGGAATCCCTCTCGATGGACGAGGCCCGGCTCTCCCGCGGCCGCGCGTACGCCGACAGCGGCAAGGTAGCCGCGATCACCGTCACCCCCGGTCGCGTCGTCGCCTACGTCCACGGCAGCCGGCCCCGCCCCTACCGCTGCGAACTGCGGCTGCGGACCCTCGCCGATCCCGACTGGGACACCTTCCTCGACGCGGTCTCGGCCCGGCCCGGCCACCTCGCCGCGCTGCTCACCAAGGAGATGCCGCACTCGCTGGCCGACACGGCGGCCGAGGCCGGCATCGCACTGCTGCCTGCCGCGGGGGACCTCGACCCCGGCTGCTCCTGCCCCGACCACGGCTGGCCCTGCAAGCACGTGGCCGCGCTCTGCTACCAGATGGCGCGACTCCTGGACACCGACCCTTTCGTCCTCCTGCTGCTGCGCGGCCGGGGCGAACGGGAGCTCCTCGAAGAGCTGGGCCGCCGCAACGCCGCCCACTCCGCGCGGGAACGCCCCGCGGCCCCCGCCACCCCCTCGGTGCCGGCCCGCGAGGTCCTCGCCGACCGCTATCTCCCGCCGCTCCCCGCCCCGCTCCCGGTGCTGCCGCACCCCGCGCAGCCGCCCTCGTACCCGAGCCTGCCCGGTGCACGGGACCCGCTGGCCCTCGACCACCTCGCCACGGACGCGGCGGCCCGCGCGCACGCGCTCCTCACCACCGGCCTGGACCCGCTCGCCGGACTCACCCCCTGGGAGGACGCGGTACGGCTGGCAGCGTCCCGTCCCACCGCCGGGCTCACCGCCACCACCCGCGCCCTCTACCGCGAGCTGGCATACGCCACCGGCCGCACCACCACCGACCTGGCCCGTGCCGTCGCGGCCTGGCGCCAGGGCGGTGCCGGAGGGCTGGCCGTCCTCGAAACCCCCTGGGACCCCCCGGCGGGCCCCTTCGACCGGGCCCGCCCCGCGCTCGCGGCCGCCGGTTTCCCCCGCTTCCAGCCCCGGCGCAACCACCTCACCCATCCCGGCGGCACACTCCAGCTCCGCTTCGGTCACGACGGACGCTGGTACGGCTACGAATCCGAGCCGGGCGAGGACGACTGGTGGCCCCGCGCCACTCCGGACACCGATCCGGTGAGCGCGCTCATGGAGCTCAGCGGGGGTTGAATCCGGCCGGCACCGGTACCACCCCGCTCTCAGGAGTTCTGCAGATAGACGAAGAGAGCGATCAGCAGCACGGCGGTGATCGGCAGCATGATCAGCCTTGCTTTGCGGAACCCCTCGTTGTCCTGCTGGGACAGGCCCTGGTCGGCACCGTGCACCGATGCCAGATGCTCCCGGGCCATGTCGACGATCTTCTTCATGGTCAGCAGCGACGGCGACCAGTCGCAGTGGGTGCAGACAAGGAAGTCGCGGTACGGGTCGTACCGGAAGTCCCGCTCGATGTTGACCGTGAACACCTGACCGTCCGGTGTCGTGGCCGTGAAGTGGCGTACTGGCGTGCCCATGTGGATCGTCCCCCGTTCGGCGCGTGTGTACGGTCCCGTACCCGGCCGGGGCACAGTACCCCGGCCGGGCCGAGTCCGGGGGGTCAGAAGTCGGCGGTCGTTCGCTCTTCGAGACGGGCCACCGAGTCCTGGGCGTAGGCGTTCTCGTAGGCGTCACGGATCCGCTCGATCCGGGCATCGCGCACGCGGGCCTCGGACGCGGGGTAGAGCAGGATCAGTTCGTAGCTGCGCTCCCGTTCGATGACCCCGTTGGAGTCCCGCCACTGCCCCCGGCCGTCCTGGATGGTCAGCCCGTTCGGGAAGTGCGGCGTGACCTCCTCGTCGATGAATGCGAGGAACTGCTTATCCGTCACATCAGGGCCGCCGTCGGGGCGTTCGGTACCGAAGAAGAGCCGGGTCTCGATGTACGCACTCCCGTGCGCGGCAAGAGCCGGCGCCTCGGAGCGCGAGGCCGGGGCTTCGTCGTCGAGCGTGGCGGACGCGACGGGCGTGCCCACGGCCAGCACGGCCAGGGCGACGGCCGCCGTGGTCAGCGCGGCGCGCTTCTTCGGGCCGGTGCGGCCCTGGGCAACGGTGAGGCGGGGGATACGGGACAAGGCGGGGCCCTTCGTTCGGCGCCTGGTGGAGGCGGTGACGGGTGGTGTCCGGATACGGATGGCGTCCGTATACGAGTGGTGTCCGCACACGCGTGGTGTCCGTACGGGCGATGCCGGGGAGGAGCCCGCGGACCGCGCGGCGCGGACACGCGGGCCTCACTGTGACAAGCGGTCCCCGCCGGACAGCGGCAAGGACATGGGCGCCCGGCGGAAACCACCCGTACGGTCCGGTCCGGGGAGCCGGTGAAATCCCGCTGCGCCCCGAGGCACCGATCGCCAGAATCACCTTCATGCCTGTCGAGATCAGCCGGATCAACCCGGAGCAACTGCACCCCACACCCGGCTATCACCACATCTGGAAGCGGGCCGGACCGCGTATCTGGCCGGGCAGTGCCCGCTCGACCCCTCCGGCACGCTGGTGGGTCCGGGCGACCTCGATGCCCGGATCGACCAGGTCGCGGGCAACGCGCTTGTCGCACTCTACGCCGTGGGGGCCGGACCGGCGCAGGTCGTCCGGTCGGTGATCTACGTGGTCAGCGACGATGTCGCGGTCCTGGGCACCGCCTGGCACCGGCTCACCGGCTCACCGGCTCGGTCATCGGGCCCGCGTTCAGCACCGTCGGCACGCTCCTCGGCGTCGGGGCTCGGCTTCTCCGGCCAGCTCGTCGAGGTCGACCTCACCGTGGCGCTTTCCGCCTGAACCAGTCCGAAGAGCGGGCCATATGAAAAGTGTTTGGCCCGGGTCGGCCGGCGCTGCTAGCGTCCCCGACGTGGCGAAACTCAATCAGATCATCGCAGTGGAGAAGGGCGTCAAGTCCAAGGCCCACCAGGACCTGACGGCGGCCCATCACGGTCTCCAGAAGACCGGCCTGCTGGCCGGGATCTCCCGGACGTACCAGCCGAAGGACGAGGAGGGCGAGCAGTTGCCGCCCGAGTCGACGCTGGTGCAGATCAAGGCCGAGGACGTGCTGCGGGAGACCGCGGCGACCCTGACCCGGCTCTTCGATGTGACCGCCACGAAGGACTGGGCCAACTGCACGGCCCGCGCGGACGTGAAGGTCGACGGGCGGGTGCTCGTGAGCGACGTGCCGGTCTCGTATCTGCTCTTCCTGGAGAAGCAGCTGACGGACCTCAACACCTTCATCCGCAAGCTGCCCGTGCTCGACGCCGCGGAGGCCTGGACCCAGGACCCGTCGACGGACTCCTGGAAGACCGAGCCGGTGCGGACGCTCCGTACCAAGAAGGTGCCCCGCAACCACGTGAAGGCGGAGGCCACCGACAAGCACCCGGCGCAGGTCGAGGTGTACTACGAGGACATCCCGATCGGGTACTGGACGACGGTGAAGTTCTCCGGCGCCCTTCCGGCACGGCGCGTCAACGAATTGCTGGACCGGGTGGAGAAGCTCCAGCAGGCCGTGAAGTACGCCCGCGAGGAAGCCAACGGCGCGGACGTCACCGACCAGCGGGTGGGTGATGCGGTATTCGGTTACCTCTTCGGGTGACCGACCATTGATTCCCCGGCCGACCAATTTCGGCCGGGGTGCGCCAGGAGCGCAAGCTGAAACTGAAGCTTGTCGTGACGACGCGGTTCCAGTGGAGGTTCGAGTCCTCCCCCCGGCACTCCGTGCGCCCCGGCGCACGAACGGGCCGGGGTGGCCCAAATGGTAGAGGCAGACCGCGATCAATCTCAGACTCTTGCTCCAGACTCAGCATTCGTCACCCATCGCCGAATCAAACGGGCCCGTGCCCACGGGCGTCGAGATGCCGGTTCGACTCCGGCCCGCAGAGCTTCGATCTGCGGTCGTCTAAAGGCAGGACGCGGCGACATCAACCTGACACGGGTCCTTAAATGTGTCGGCGTGCCGTATGGGTGGCACACCAGGGCTCGGGGGCCGGCTACGCCCCCGGGCCCGCTCCTGTTCCGGGCGGCGCGCCGCTCACGCGTTCGCCGGCAGCGACACCCCACGCCCGGCGAAGAAACGCTCGAAGTCGGGCAGCGCGAGCTCCGCGGTCCGGGTCCGAGCCGTCGTCCCCGACGGGTTGTGGAAGTGGACGCCCCCGCCGTCGGACGTACGGGACGTCAGCAGCACCAGATGCCCGCCCCGCCCCGGAGCGGGCCGATCCGGGTACCGGATGCCGTAGTGCACCGAGGCCATGACCGTACGGCCGCCGTCCAGCAGGCCGAGGATCTCCTTCGGCGAGAGATGGCGGTGCACCGTGGCGTCCACGCCGTGCACCTCGCGTGCGTACTCGGCGAAGGGGGCGTAGATCAGCCCCCGGATCTCCCCCTGTGCGTCCTCGGTGTACGCGCCGTATCCGAGCGCACCGTCGCGCAGCGCGAACAAGGACGGGGCTCCGGCGCCGAGTGCCATGCGCAGGCAGGTCATACCGCACAGATGGCCTGACCAGCGCGCGTACTCGGCCGGTGACGCCGCGCCAGAATCCGCCCAGGCCGGGTCGGTGGCCGGATCGAGCCCGTCCTCCACGATCGGGCCGACCAGCCCGAACGAGGCGAACTGGGTGTGGACGGGAAAGCGGCAGGTGGAACAGGTCACCGAGGGCGTCCGATCACTGGCGGTATCCGGTCAGGAAGCGGCCGATGCGGCTGATCGCCGCGTCGAGATCGTCAGCGTACGGGAGCGTGAGGATCCGGAAGTGGTCGGGCCGCGGCCAGTTGAAGCCGGTTCCCTGCACGACCTGGATCTTCTCCCGCAGCAGCAGATCCAGCACGAACTTCTCGTCGTCGACGATGCGGTGCACCTTCGGGTCGAGGCGCGGGAACGCGTACAAAGCGCCCTTCGGCTTCACGCACGACACCCCGGGGATCTCGTTCAGCTTCTCCCAGGCCCGATTGCGCTGTTCGTACAGCCTGCCGCCCGGCGCGACCAGCTCCCGGATCGACTGCCGGCCGCCGAGCGCGGCCTGAATCGCGTACTGAGCGGGCGCGTTGGGGCACAGACGCATGGAGGCGAGCGTGGTCAGCCCCTCCAGATAGCTGCGGGCGTGCTGCTGCGGGCCGGAGACCACCATCCAGCCGGAGCGGAATCCCGCCACGCGGTACGTCTTCGACAGGCCGCTGAAGGTGAGGCAGACCAGGTCGGGGGCGAGGGCCGCCACGCCGTGGTGCTCGGCGTCGTCGTACAGGATCTGGTCGTAGATCTCGTCGGCGAACACCATCAGGCCGTGCCTGCGCGCCAGATCGAGGATGCCTTCGAGGATCTCGCGCGGGTAGACGGCACCGGTCGGATTGTTCGGGTTGATGATCACGACGGCCTTGGTGCGGTCCGTGATCTTCGAGGCCATGTCGGCGAGGTCGGGGTTCCAGTCCGACGCCTCGTCACAGGTGTAGTGCACGGACCTGCCGCCCGCGAGGGTCACCACCGCGGTCCACAACGGGTAGTCGGGGGAGGGGACGAGCACCTCGTCGCCGTCCTCCAGCAGCGCCTGTACGGCCATCGAGATCAGCTCGGAGACGCCGTTGCCGAGGAAGATGTCGTCGACCCCGACGTCCGCCAGCCCCATCGCCTGGTAGCGCTGCGCCACCGCCCGGCGGGCGGACAGGATGCCGCGCGAATCCGTGTAGCCATGGGCCTGCGGAAGCATCCGGATCATGTCCTGGACCACCTCCTCCGGCGCCTCGAAACCGAAGAGCGCGGGGTTGCCCGTGTTGAGCCGGAGCACGCTGTGGCCCGCCTCCTCCAGGGCGTTGGCCTGTTCGATGACCGGGCCCCGGATCTCGTAACAGACCTCGTTGAGCTTGCTGGACTGCCGGAATTCCATGCGGTGCCTCCCCGACCCGATTGCGATACTTGGTTTTACCAAGTTCGGGCTTGGAAAGTCCAACAACATGTCTAGACTGCGTCGCATGCCACGTCAGCAACAGCCCGCAACGCGCCCGGTCCGCCGCCGGAGTTACGACCAGTTCTGCGCCACCGCGCGCGCCCTCGACTCCGTGGGCGACCGGTGGACACTGCTGATCGTCCGTGAACTGCTGGCGGGCCCCCGCCGCTACACCGACCTCCACGCCGACCTTCCCGGCGTCAGCACGGACGTGCTCGCCTCCCGGCTCAGGGACATGGAGCAGAACGGCCTCGCCACCCGCCGCCGGCTCCCGCCGCCCGCCGCCGCCTCGGTCTACGAGCTGACCGAGCGCGGTCACGGCCTGATGCCGGTCCTCGCCGCGCTCGCCGAGTGGGGCGCGCCCGCGCTCGCCGAACGGCGGCCGACCGATGCGGTGCGGGCCCACTGGTTCGCTCTTCCGCTACTGCGTGCGCTGGACGGACCGGCCTACGAGGGGGTCGTCGAAGTGCAGCTGGACGAGGGCGAGTTCCATGTGCGCGCCGGTGCTGCGGAGGACGGAGCGGCGGTGTACGGGGACGGCCCCGCCGACCGCGCCGACGCCCGTATCGCACTCGACGTCGAGGTCTGCCTGGAGCTGGCACAGGGTGGGCTGACCCTCGCCGAGGCCGTCGGGGACGGACGCGTCGAGGTCTCGGGCGACGGACCGCTCGCCGCTGCGCTGCGCGGCGACTGACGGCGCGTCATGACGCGTGGTTCCCTGTTCCGACTCCCGCATGGACCATGGGGGTTGGCCGGTTCGGGGCGATCACCGGACACCGAGGCAGAGGCAGAGGCAGAGGAGTCGGGTGTGCGCAGCGGTGACGCACGGCGAAGGGGCGAGGAGAAGCGGTGGGCGGGCCGGGGGCTGTCCGGCAAGGCTCTGGCCCTGGCGGGCTGCGTGGCCGCGCTCGGCCTCGTGCCGTCGGCGGCCGTGGCCACGCCGGGCAGCGGGGTGAGCGGCACCGTGCTCGCGAAGGGCACATCGACGGGGAAGCTGAACGTGCGGACGCCGAACGGGCGCACCGATGTGACCTTCCGGACCATCACGATCGAGCCGGGCGGCTCCACCGGCTGGCACACCCACCGCGGTCAGCTGGTCGTCGTCGTCAAGTCCGGGACGCTGACGCGCACTTTCGGCGACTGCTCGGTCGAGGTGACACCCGCGGGCTCTACGCTCATCGAGCGGTCCGGGACCGACCACCGGCACATCGGACGCAACCTGGGGGCCGAACCTGTCGTGCTCCTGGTGACGTATCTGCTGCCCGACGGCAGCGAACTCTCCGACGATGCCGCGGCGGTGGACTGCGGCGCGAAGAAGTAGCGCGCGCCACTCGTCCACCCGAAGCGGCGACCACGGCGGGTCCGGGGCCTGCCTGTCGGTCGCCGCCGATGCCGCCGCCGTCGGTCGTCAGTTCGCGAGCGTCTCGCCGTACGCCCCGAAACCGGAGATCACCAGGCCGTCGCGGAAGGTCAGCACCTCGCTGACCCGGCCACCGATCTGGTTGCGGTAGTCGATCACCAGGGCATGGACGCTCACCCGGACGTCCACCAGCTCGAACTTCAGCTCGGGGATGCGCTCCAGGCCGGTCGCCCAGTAGGCGCGCAGGGCCTCCTTGCCGTGCACCGTGCCCGAGGCGTCGCCGGTCATCTGCGCGATGACCGGCGAACTGAACGTCACGTCGTCGTGATAATGCGTCAGGATGCGTTCGAGATCATGGGTGTTCCAGCCGTCCAGCCACTCGGCGGCGAACGTGCGGGCGAATTCGAGGTCCATGGGGAGATCGTAGGCGGCCAAGAAGAGGCGACAACGGCCAAGAAGAGGAGAGAACGGGCCATGAACGGGGAGAACCCGCGGGGCGGGGCGGGCGAGGTCGGACTCGACCCGTCGCGGCGCGCCGCATTCGCACAGGAGCTGCTGAGGGCGCTCACCGCGCACTGCCCCGGTTCGCGGGCGGAGCTGCGGGGCTCGCTCGCCCGCGGAACAGCGGACGCGTACAGCGACATCGACATCGTCCGGACCGCGTCCGGCGACCGGTTCGACCTCTGCTTCGCAGCTGTCCGCGACGTACTCGAATCGGTCGCGCCCCTGGACTCCCTGCGTACGGACCCCGATGCACGGAGCTCCTGCGAGCGGCGGCTGCTCTTCGCCGCCTTCCGCGGGTTTCCGCTCTTCTGGCGCGTGGGCCTGGAGGTCGTGTCGTCACCGATCGGACCCGGCGAGAACTGTCCCGCGTCGTGCGGTGACGACTGGTCGGACCCGGCGAGCGCGATGGCCGACGCGGTCGCCGCGACGAAGGCCGTACTGCGCGGGCAGACGCAGAACGCCCAGGGGCTGCTGGAGCGCGGATTCCGGCGCATCGACGCCCCGGACGGCACATCCGGACGGTGGTTCGCCGACATCCGCAGGCTCGCCGAAGCCGCGGCCGGCGGCGAACCGGACCTGCACCCGCTCGCCGACCGCGCACTGCGCCTCACCGACAGCCACCGGGCACAGCTCCTCTGGCGGACGCTCCCCGCCGACGTACGTGAGCGGGTCGACGGACTGGTCCTGGCGGGCCGGAACATCCAGGCCGTCCACGCGATGCGGGAGAGCGGCATCGACCCCCGTCCCGAGCTGCACGAATGCGTGGAGGTGCTCGACGGGCGCCAACGCGCACTCGCCGACCGCATGCCGCCCCCCGCCCCCCGGGACGTGGACACTCTGGCCGAGGCCGCCGGCGCCCTGCCCCGCGATCCCGTGGCCGTCGAGGCGGTCTGGGACGGCGACACCCAGGGCTGGATCGTGGTGCTGACCGCCGTCCTGGCCGAGCCGTGGGAGAGCGCTGTACTGGCCGGCTTCCGGATCGGCGCGGCGGGGACCGACGACGCGGCGCGGACGGGCCGGGAACTGGCGGAGCGGCTCGGCGTCCCGTTCCGCTTCGCGAGCCCCGACGAACCCGACGAGGACGTCCCTCGCTGCTGGGAGGCCCGGCACCGAGCACCGGACCCGGGGCGATGATGGGCGCGTGCGATTCGAAGCGATCACCTGGGAGCGGCTGGCCGAAGCGTTCGCCGTACACACCGACGCACTGGAGCCCGCCGACGACGGTCCCTGGCTGAAGATCGCCATCGACGGCGCTCCGGCGGCCCGTACCGGGGAGCTCGCCGAGCGCGTGGCACAGGCGTTGCGGGTCCGGGGCCGGGCAGTACTGGTCGTGTCCACCGAGGGGTTCCTGCGGCCGGCGAGCCTGCGGTACGAGTACGGCAAGGAGGACCCCGACTCGTACTACGACAGCTGGTTCGACACGGGCGCGCTGTGGCGCGAGGTCTTCGGGCCGCTGGAGGCCGGTGGGAGCGGGCGGGTGCTGCCCGATCTCTGGGATCCGGCGACCGACCGCGCCACGCGGAGCCCGTACCGGCCACTGCCCGAGGGCGGGGTGCTGGTGGTCCACGGGCCGTTGCTGCTGGGGCACTGGTTCCCGTTCGACCTGAGCGTCCATCTGCGGCTGTCGCCGGGCGCTCTCCGGCGGCGTACCGAGGCGGCGGAGCGCTGGACGCTGCCCGCTTTCGCGCGGTACGAGGACGAGGCGGCGCCGGGCGACCGCGCGGACGCGGTCGTGCGCGCCGACGACCCGCGCCATCCGGCCTGGACCGGATGGCGCGGGTCGTCGGCCTGATGTCACGGTGCGGTGGCCCCGGGCCGTGTTCATGGTCCCGGACGGCCGCCCACGGTGGTGACCGCCTCCGCGCCGGCCCGGCATCCCGCCGCCGCGGCCGAGGCGTCGTCCGCCCCCGCCAGCCGCGCCGCGAGGAAGCCGCCGGTGAACGCGTCGCCCGCCCCCGTCGAGTCCACCGCACCGCGCACCCGGACCGCCGGGACGCGCCCGGTCACCGCACCGGCGGCGGCGAGCAGCGCTCCGCGCTCGCCCAGCGTGACGACCACGCTGCCCACCTGGAGGCTCAATTTGGCCGCGGCATCGGCCGGTTCGGGCAGCCCGGTGAGCAGCCGGGCCTCGTCCGCGTTGGGCAGCAGCAGATCGGTGCCCTCCACGGCGGTCAGGAACCGGTCGGCGCCCAGCTCGGCGAGGAAACCGGCCGAGGCCGGATCCACGCTCACCGGGATCCGCCGCCGCCGTGCTTCCCGCAGGGCGAGCAGTGCCGTCGCGCGGCTCGTCGCTGCGAAGAGGAGGTAGCCGGAGAGATGGAGATGGGCGATGCCGTCCAGCATCGCCGGTGACCAGTCGTCGGGGGAGAGTCGGAGCACGGCGCCGCTGTCGGTGAGGAAGGTGCGCTCGGCGGCGGAATCGACGAGCGCGACGACGGTGGCGGTCGGCGCGTCCTCGTCCACGGCCAGCAGGCAGCGCACCCCCGCCCGCCGCAGTGCGTCGCGGTGCCAGTCCGCGCTGTCGGCGCCGACCCGGGCCAGCAGCCGCACGTCGGCACACCCTGAGCGGGCCGCCCAGCAGGCGACGTTGGCCCCCGCGCCGCCGGGGACGGTGCGGATCCGGGCCGGGGTGTCCGTGCCGTGGACCAGCGCCGTTCCGTGCCGGGCCACCACATCCGTGACCACGTCCCCGATGACCAGCAGGCCGCCGCCGGACGTTGCCCGGCTGTCGGCCGTCGCCCGGCCGTCGGTTGCCGTCCGGCCCTCGGTCATCGTCCGGCCGCCGAAGTCTGGGGCGTGACGGCCCAGGCTTCGGCGATCCGCGCGGCGAGCGACACGTTTCCGCGCACGGCCGCGAGATTGGCCTCCAGCGAGGCGCCGCCGGTTCCCCGCATCAGCCGGTCCAGCAGGAACGGCGTGACGGCCTGGCCCGCGATGCCCCGGTCCCGGCACTCCGCCAGGGCCTCGGTCAGCACACGGTCGTGGAGCGCGGGATCCAACTGGTCCGCCTCGGCCACGGGGTTGGCGACGACGAGCGCGGCCGCGGGGCCGCCGAGCATGTCCTGGGCCCGCATCACATCCGCGACCTCCTCGGGCGTGCGCACCGTCCAGTCGACCGGCTCGCCCGAACTGGTCAGATAGAAGCCGGGGAAGCGGTCGGTGCCGTAACCGAGCACCGTGACGCCCAGCGTCTCCAGGCGTTGCAGCGTCGCCGGGACGTCCAGGATCGACTTCACCCCCGCGCACACCACGGTGATGCCGGTCCGCGCCAGGAGCCGGAGATCGGCGGACTCGTCCTGGGTCCGTGTCCATTCCCGGTGTACGCCGCCGAGGCCGCCGGTCGCGAAGACGCGCAACCCGGCGTGGGCGGCGAGGAACGCAGTCGCGGACACGGTCGTCGCCCCGCTCGCGCCCCTCGCCAGGGCCGGTGCGAGGTCCCGGTGCCCCAGCTTCCGCATCGCGGGGTCCGCGGCGACCCGCTCCAGCTGGGCCTTGTCCAGGCCGATGCGGGCCCTTCCGTCGAGTACGGCGATCGTCGCGGGTACCGCGCCGGCGGACCGTACGAGCCCTTCGAGCTCCTCGGCGACCCGCAGATTGCGGGGGCGCGGCAGACCGTGGGCGATGATCGTCGACTCCAGGGCCACGACGGGGTGGTGCGCGGCGAGTGCCGCCCGTACCTCGTCGGAGAGGACGGGGGCGCAGGGGTGTGCGCGGTGCGACCTGTTGGATGACATGTCCACATCCCTGTCGCGGGCGCAGCCGCCTCAAACCTGCCGCAGGGGCGGCGGACCCGTGCGGCACGGACCGGACCGGCTGGTTTCAGCCTGCGGTTCCGCCCGTGGGTCCGCCTGCCGGTCCGGCGCATCCTGCTGTCGAGTCGCCTCGTGGCGGTCGCTAAGGTGACCGGCCATGACCACATTTGATCAAGCCCCTGCCTCGTTCACCGTGCACATTCCGGACGCCGATCTCGAACCGGAACCGCTGGATCCCACGCAGATCGTCTCGGGTGAGCCCGTGGTGACCGGCAAGGTGCTCTGGGAGTCGCCCGACGGCAAGCAGCTGCGCGGCATCTGGCAGATCACGCCCGGCGTGGTCACCGACACCGAGGCCAACGAACTCTTCGTGGTCGTCAGCGGGCGCGCGACCGTGGTGGTCGAGGGCGGTGCGACACTGGAGATCGGACCCGGGGACGCCTGTGTGCTGCGCGAGGGCGACCGTACGACGTGGACGGTGCACGAGACGCTGCGCAAGGCGTACCACATCAGCCTCTGAAACCCCTGCGAAGCTTCCTCAGGAACCTGCCGGAGCTTTCCTCAGGAAGCCGTGCCGGAAGCGCCGGGCCGGCCGAGTGCCCGGCGCAGTGCCAGCGCGGCCATCGGCAGCAGCAGACATGCTCCGACCACGTTCAGCCAGCCGTAGCTCGCCCGGGCGACGATGACCCCGGCGACCGCTCCGCCGATGCCCGCCGCCGTGTTCATGGTCAGATCCGAAAGACCCTGCACGGCGGCGCGGGCGGGCTGCGGCACGGAGTCGGTGAGCAGCGCCGAACCGGCCACCAGCCCCGCCGACCAGCCGAGACCGAGCATGAAGAGACCGGCCGCGGTCTGCCCGTGGTTGGGGCCCGCGGTTCCGGCCAGCAGTGCGGCGCAGGAGAGCAGCCCGACCGCCAGACCGATCACGGCGAGCCGGCCGAAACGGTCCGAGAGCCAGCCCATCACCGGGGAGAACGCGTACATCCCCGCGATGTGGCCGCTGATGACCAGACCGATCAGCTGGAGCCCGGCGCCGTGGTGGCCCAGGTCGACCGGGGTCATCACCATGATCGAGACCATCGCGGTGTGCGAAACGGCCACCGTCACCAGCGCCAGCCGTGCCATCGGCGAGGCCCGGACCGCCGCGATCCCGGCGCGCAGTGAACGGCCGGCCGGGGACCCGTCGCCCTGTGGTGCCAGCGCCCTCGCCGTGAGCAGCGGGTCCGGCCGCAGCAGCGCCCCGACCACCACGGCGGCCAGCAGGAAGATCCCGCCCGCGAAGACGAACGGGCCGGCCTGCTCGGATATCGCGGAGCCCCGGAAGAGACGGCCCACCGGGGCGGCGATGTTCGGCCCGAGCACGGAACCGATCGTGGTGGCCCAGATGACGGTCGAGATCGCCCGGCCGCGCCGGTCGGGCTCGGCCAGGTCCGCGGCGGCGAACCGGGCCTGCAGATTGGCCGATGAACCCGCACCGAACCCGGCCATGCCGAGCAGCAGCAAGGGGAAGCTGTCCACGAGGGTGGACAGGACCACGAGCCCCGCGCCGAGTACACCGATCAGATACGCCGCCACGAGACCGGGGCGCCGGCCGCGCGAGGTCATCAGTGCGGCCAGCGGCAGCGAGAGCAGAGCGGTTCCGGCCACCGAGGCGGTCGGGGCCAGACCGGACAGTGCCTCGGAGCCGCTCACCTCCGTGGCCAGCACGGGGGCCAGGGCGATGCCGATGGGCACGCCGAGGCCGCCGAGTATCTGGCTGACTATGAGCACCGCGGACGTTCGGCGCCGCAGCCCGGGCAGCTCGGCCGCCGAGAGCGGGGCGGCGGACCCGCCGGGTCCGGCAGGGGTGTCAGGTTCATCGAGGGCGTTGGTCACTGACGCAGTGTGCCAGCCCGTACACAGGTACGAAACAGGGCTCGGGCCGGGCGCGGGCAGCAAGGCCCCGGCGCGAGGGCGCACGGGACTGGGCGAGGGTGGGTCCCGGCGTCCGGCTCAGAACAGCGGTTGGGGCAGCACGCCCTCCAGAGCCAGCAGCTGCCGCTTGGTTTCGAGTCCGCCGCCGAACCCGCCGAGTCCGCCGTCGCTCTCCACCACCCGATGGCACGGCACCACCACCGGCAGCGGATTGGACCCCATGGCCGCCCCGACCGCCTGCGCGGCGCCCGGCTGCCCGACCCGTCCGGCGAGATCGCCGTACCCGACGACCGTCCCGTACGGCACACCCGTGGCCAGCTCGCGGAGCACCTGGCGGTTGAAGCCGGAGGTCAGTGACCAGTCGAGGTCGAGCGAGAACTCCCGCGACGAGCCCGCGAAATACGCCGCGAGCCGGCGTATCGGCTCGGCGAGCCGGGCGGAGCCGGGACTCTCCACCGGCTCCGCGCCCAGTCGCGTCCGCAGCTGCCCGACCGCCTTCTCCCGCACCTCGGGACGGGCGTGGAAGACCACGTTCACCAGCCCCGCGCCGGTCGCGGCGAGCAGCAGCGGGCCGATGTCGCTCTCGACGACGGCCCACTCGACAACCCCGTTGCTGTTCATGTGAACCACCGTACGGCGGGCCACTGACAACAGGTCCGTACGGCTGCACGGGACGGTGGGCCCGTCCGCCGGTCAGTGCGTGGCTTCGCGCACCACATCGGGGTTGTTGGTGATGATCCCGTCCACGCCGAGGCCCGCCACCTTCGCGGCGGTCGCCGCGTCGTTGACCGTCCAGGTGTTGACCCGGAGCTTCTTGCCATGCGCGCCCTTCAGCGCGTGCACCGCGTCCACGTAGTCGGCCGAAACCGATGTGTAGGAGGGGTTGATCTGGTCGGTGAAGGCCGCGTACGAGGGCAGGTCGGCCACTGCGGGAGTGCCGAGGAAGCCCGTCGTGACGTCCGGGCGCAGCTGGTGCACCTTCTTCACGCTGTCCGCGCCGAAGCTCTGGATGACGAGCCTGTTCTTCAGGTGCGAACGGTCGAGCCACCCCTTCTGGCGCAGCACCCGCAGCGTCTCCTTCTCGATGCCCGGGTAGATCTCGGGGCTCTTGATCTCCAGGAGCAGCTTCTGCCGGTTGCGTTCGACCCGGTCCAGGTACTGCTTGAGCGTGGGCACCCGGGTTCCGGCGAACTGCGGACCGAACCAGCTGCCCGCGTCCAGCCGGGCGATCTCCGCTGCCGTGAAGTCCTTGACCGCCCACGAGGTCCGGTCCGGGAAGACCTCCTCGACGTCGGTGGTCCGCTTCAGATCGGTGTCGTGCACGACCACCAGCACGCCGTCCTTGGTGAACTGGACGTCGTTCTCCACCCAGTCGAAGCCGAGGGCGTCGGCCTTGTCGACGGCGGCCAGGGTGTTCTCCGGCGCGTAGGCCGAAGCGCCCCGGTGGGCGAAGACGACGGGCGCGGTCCGCTTCGCGTTCCCGGTCCGGGCGCTCACGGTGCTGACGCCGGTGACGCCGGTGACCGCGGTCGTGTGCCCGGCCGCGGTGGTCCCGGCGGTGGTCTGCGTATCGGCGGTCGACATCAGATAGGCGCCGGCGCCCATCAGGGCGGTGGCGGCGAGGGCTGCGGTTGCGGTGCGTGCGTACACGTGTACTCCTTGCGTCAGAAGTTGCGGACGGGCCGAGAGTGACAGTCGCGCCCCAACAGGGAACAGGCGAAGGATGGCCACAACGTGAACGCGGCCGACGATGCCGGGTAACGGGCCGGATTCCCTCTCGATAAAATGCAGCTCTTCTGTTTGTTTGCCGGGACTCGCGCCTTAGGGTCACCCCGAACCCGGGCTTCCGCGAAGGGCGTACGAGCATGCAGGGCACGATCGACGGTTTCAGCTACGGAGCGGTGACCCCCCTCGCGGCCTTCCTCATGGCCTGCCTCGGCGCGGCCCTCGGCCTGCGCTGTACGAACCGTTCGCTGCGTACCGAGCGCACCTTCAAGGCCGGCTGGCTGGCCCTCGGCGCGACCTCCATCGGCTCCGGCATCTGGACGATGCACTTCATCGCGATGATGGGCTTCTCCGTGGAAGGGGTGGCCATCGGCTACGACATGCCGATCACCTTTGCCAGCCTCGCGGTCGCCGTCGGCATGGTCGGCGTCGGCATCTTCATCGTCGGCTACCGGGGCGCCACCAGAATGGCCCTGGTGACGGGCGGGACGATCACCGGGCTGGGCGTGGCAACCATGCACTACCTGGGCATGGCCGGAATGCGTCTCGACGGACAGTTCGAGTACGACACGGTCACCGTGGCCCTCTCCGTCGTCATCGCCGTGGTGGCCGCGACGACCGCGCTCTGGGCGGCCGTCTCCGTCCACGGATTCCTGCCCAGCCTCGGAGCCAGCGTCGTCATGGGCGTCGCGGTGAGCGGCATGCACTACACGGGCATGGCCGCGCTCAGCGTCCATCTGCACCCTGACGCCGTCGCGGGCGACGGGTCCAGCGCACCGCTCGTGCCGCTGCTGATCGGGCCCGCCTGCTTCCTGATCCTGGCCGCGGTGGTCGTGATGTTCGATCCGCTGATGGTGATGGGCACCCCGGACTGGAACGACCCCGGGGGCCCGGGCGGGGCCGCCCGGAAGCCCGGAATCCCGGCCCAGCGGCAGGTGCCGCGGTTCGGTACGCACGCCGACCCGGCGTCCTTCCACTCCCGGCCGCGCGATCCCGCGCCACCGGGAGAATGGTGAGACCGGCCCCGCGCATCGGCTGACCCGGCCCGGTTGTCAGTGGCGAGTCGTACGGTGGTTCCATGCGGCCCGTTTCGAAGATCGAACGTTCGGTGGCGCCTTTCGAGGTCGTCAGTCCCTACCAGCCCAGCGGCGACCAGCCCGCGGCCATCACCGAGCTGGAGCGGCGCATCCGCGCCGGCGAGAAGGACGTCGTCCTGCTCGGCGCGACCGGCACCGGTAAATCGGCGACCACCGCGTGGATGATCGAGAAGCTGCAGCGCCCCACGCTCGTGATGGCACCGAACAAGACGCTCGCCGCGCAGCTGGCGAACGAGTTCCGCGAGCTGCTGCCCAACAACGCCGTCGAGTACTTCGTCTCGTACTACGACTACTACCAGCCCGAGGCGTACGTACCGCAGTCGGACACCTACATCGAGAAGGACTCCTCGATCAACGAGGAGGTCGAGCGGCTGCGCCACTCCGCGACGAACTCGCTGCTCACCCGGCGCGATGTCGTCGTGGTCGCCTCCGTCTCCTGTATCTACGGCCTCGGTACGCCCCAGGAGTACGTGGACCGGATGGTCCAGCTCAAGGTCGGTGACGAGATCGACCGGGACCAGTTGCTGCGCCGATTCGTCGAGATCCAGTACACCCGCAACGACCTCGCCTTCACCCGGGGCACCTTCCGGGTCCGCGGCGACACCATCGAGATCTTCCCGGTCTACGAGGAGCTCGCCGTCCGCATCGAGATGTTCGGCGACGAGATCGAGGCGCTCTCCACCCTCCACCCGCTCACCGGCGAGGTGATCAGCGAGGACCAGTCCCTCCACGTCTTCCCCGCCAGTCACTACGTCGCGGGTCCCGAGCGCATGGAGAAGGCGGTCAACGGCATCGAGCAGGAGCTGGAGCAGCGCCTCGCCGAGCTGGAGAAGCAGGGCAAGATGCTGGAGGCCCAGCGGCTGCGGATGCGCACCACGTACGACATCGAGATGCTCCGGCAGATCGGCACCTGCTCCGGCGTCGAGAACTACTCGATGCACTTCGACGGCCGCTCGCCCGGCACCGCCCCCAACACCCTCCTCGACTACTTCCCCGATGACTTCCTCCTCGTCCTCGACGAGTCGCATGTCACCGTGCCGCAGATCGGCGCGATGTACGAGGGCGACGCCTCCCGCAAGCGCACCCTCGTCGACCACGGCTTCCGGCTCCCCTCCGCGCTCGACAACCGCCCGCTGAAGTGGGAGGAGTTCCTGAGCCGGATCGACCAGACCGTCTATCTCTCCGCCACCCCCGGGAAGTACGAGCTGTCCCGGGGCGACGGTTTCGTGGAGCAGATCATCCGCCCCACCGGCCTCGTCGACCCGGAAGTGGTCGTCAAGCCCACCGAGGGCCAGATCGACGACCTGGTGCACGAGATCCGCACGCGCGCCGAGAAGGACGAGCGGGTCCTGGTCACCACCCTCACCAAGAAGATGGCCGAGGACCTCACCGACTACTTCCTGGAGCTCGGCATCCAGGTCCGCTATCTGCACAGCGACGTCGACACGCTGCGCCGCATCGAGTTGCTGCGCGAGCTGCGCTCCGGCGAGTACGACGTACTGGTCGGCATCAACCTCCTGCGCGAGGGCCTCGACCTGCCCGAGGTGTCGCTCGTCGCCATCCTCGACGCGGACAAGCAGGGCTTCCTCCGCTCGGGGACGTCCCTGATCCAGACCATCGGGCGCGCCGCCCGAAACGTCTCGGGACAGGTCCATATGTACGCGGACAAGATCACCCCGGCGATGGCGCAGGCCATCGACGAGACCAACCGCCGCCGCGAGAAGCAGATCGCCTACAACACCGAGCGCGGTCTCGACCCGCAGCCGCTGCGGAAGAAGATCAACGACATCGTCGCGACGATCGCCCGCGAGGAGGTCGACACCGAGCAGCTGCTCGGCACCGGCTACCGCCAGGTGAAGGGCGCCAAGGCCCCCGTTCCCGCGCTGGGAATCAAGACGACCGGCTCCAAGAAGGCCAAGGGCGGCGGCGAAACGGTCACCGACCGGCCCGCCACCGAACTCGCCGGGATCATCGAGGAGATGACCGAACGGATGCGGGCGGCTGCCGCGGACCTCCAGTTCGAGGTGGCCGCGCGACTGCGTGACGAGGTCGGGGAGTTGAAGAAGGAGCTGCGCCAGATGCGGGAAGCGGGCCTCGCCTGAGCCCGCAGTACCCGGTGTGTTGCAGGACCGACACAAAACGGCCCTGAGCGGTCGCGCCACCGGCGTAACTGCGTAGGGTGCTGGGAAACCGCGCACGGATGGTTGCGGGGAAAGCGGAGAGGGGACAGCGCGTGACGGTCAATATGACCAAGGGTCAGGCCATCAGCCTGCAGAAGAGCGACGGGGGGACCCTGACCGCGGTGCGGATGGGGCTCGGCTGGCAGGCGGCGCCGCGCCGGGGTCTGTTCGGTTCACGTACACGGGAGATCGACCTCGACGCGTCGGCGGTGCTCTTCGCCGACAAGCAGCCGGTCGACGTGGTCTTCTTCCGTCATCTCGTCAGTGACGACGGCTCGGTCAAGCACACCGGGGACAACCTGGTCGGCGGCGCCGGTTCCGGCGGCGACGACGAGGCGATCCTCGTCGACCTGCAGCGGGTGCCGGTCCACATCGACCAGATCGTCTTCACGGTGAACTCCTTCACCGGCCAGACGTTCCAGGAGGTGCAGAACGCCTTCTGCCGCATCGTCGACGAGACCAACGGCCAGGAGCTCGCCCGCTACACGCTGGACGGCGGCGGGCAGTACACCGCCCAGATCATGGCGAAGGTGCACCGCTCGGGGAACGGGTGGCAGATGACCGCCCTCGGCAACCCCGCCAACGGCCGCACCTTCCAGGACCTGATGCCGGCGATCCTGCCGCACCTGTAGCCAGGGGGCCGATCCGGGAGGGCAACCCCGGATCGGTACGCATCGGTACCCGCAGCTCCCGGAGGCATCGGCCGCCGGGAGCTGCACCGCATCGCGCCGCACAACACACAGCAGCGAATTCGTCGAGGGGACAGGGCAATGACGGCCGAGCTGGTCCGGGGGCAGAACCACACCTTGCCCCAGACCCGTCTGGAGATCCGGGTATCGGCCGGCACGCCCGTCGTGGCCGGTGCCACGCTCGGCGACGAGAACGGCACGGTGCGCGGCACCGAATGGATCGCCCATCCGGGGTCGCCGCAGCTCCCCGGGCTCGAAGTGTCCAGGCAGGCCGCCGCCGACCACCGGCTGGCCGTGGACCTGGACGCTCTGCCCGCCCAGGTCCACCGGGTCACCGTGCTGCTGGCCCTGCCGACCGGCGTCAAAGGGCCGGTCCGGTTCGGCGCGGTCGCCTCCCCGTTCGTCGCCGTCACCGGGCTCGACGGCACCGAGATCGCCACCTTCACGCTCACCGGCCTGGACACCGAGTCCGCGGTCGCGGCCCTGGAGCTCTACCGCCGACAGGGTGCCTGGAAGGTACGTGCCGTCGGCCAGGGCTACGCGGGCGGCCTCGACGCCATGCTCGCCGACCAGGGCCTTCCCCGGGCCGCCGAGCTGGCCCGCTCCATCCAGGACGCGGTCACCCGGGCGATGGCCCGCTCGGTCGCCCCGCCCCCGCCGCGCACCCCGGACGCCGACCGGATCGCACCCGGCGCAGGCGCACCCGGCCCCGTGCCGCCCCCGGACGGCCGCCGCCCCGCCCCCCAGCCGCCCGAACCACTCGCGGAGCCCGCCGCCGCGCCGCCGACCGCCACGACCGGCGGGCCCATCAACTACGCGCACCCGCGCCGCCAGTCGACCGCACCCCCGCCGCCCCCTCCCACCGCGCCGCCCGCCGAGCCGGGCCGCCCCGCACAGCCCGTCGCCGGGGACGCGACCGGCTGGTCCATGGACGAGCGCCTCTACAACCAGATCTGGGGCATGTTCGAGGACCTGGCCCGCACCGCCGCCGCCTATCGCAGCGCCGTCGACTTCGCCGAGTCCCGCATGGACCAGGAGCTCGACCGCACCCTGTCCGACCCGCGCAGCCGGATCGGCGGCACGGGGGACCGGGCCCGCGAGCAGGCCCGTGCCAAGCGCGACGAGCTGACCGCGCGGGCCCGCGAGGCCCTCGACCGCGACCTCGCCCAGCTCGCCGCCGAGTCCGCCGTGGTGGAACCCGCGCTGCCCGCCGCGTTCGCGGGCTGGGACAACCCCGTCTGGCACGCCTACCGCGTCCCGATGGAGATCCCCATGGCGCTGCGCATCGGTGACCTCCACCTGCCCGAGAACCCCGGCCTGCACATCCCGCTGCTGGTCCGGCTGCCGCTGGAGCGCGGGATGTGGATCGACAGCGGCCGCACGACGTCCGATGCCGCGGCCCTGATGGACAGCGCCCGGCTGCGCACCCTCGCCATGGAGAGCGCGGTCGCGCACGCGGCCCGGCTGCTGGCCGTCTACCCGGCCGACGAGTTCTCGGTCCATGTCATCGACCCCGCGGGCTCGGCCGCCGGGGCGCTCGCGCCGCTCGTCCGGTCCGGGGCGCTCGCCGGGCCGCCCGCCCCTGGAGCCGGGGGAGTGTCCTCGGTCCTCGCCCGTCTCACCCGCCGCGTCGACCTGGTGCAGATGGCGATCCGGGCCGGCGCCGCCGACTCGCTCCCGCCGGACCTGGACACCGGAGAGCAGCTGCTGATCGTCAACGACTTCCCGCACGGCTTCGACGACCGTGCCGTCACCCAGCTGCGCTACCTCGCCGACGAGGGGCCCTCGGTCGGCGTCCATCTGATGATGGTCGCCGACCGGGAGGACGCCAGCGCGTACGGGCCGGTGCTCGACCCGCTGTGGCGCTCGCTGCTGCGCGTCACCCCGGTCGCCGACGACCACCTGGCCGACCCCTGGGTGGGGCACGCCTGGACGTACGAGCCGCCCCGGGTTCCGCCGGGCAGCCGGGTCCTGGAAGAGGTGCTCGCCAAGGTGGCGGCGGCCCGCCGCCCCCGGCGCCCCTGAGGGGCCGGGGGCGGCGGGCCGCCGCGCTCACCCGGCGCCGGGCGGACCAGCATCGAGCTCCCACCTCGCGACCAGCACTTTTGAAAGATCTTTAGACTCTCCTTTACCTTTCCTTGGCATTCCCTGTACTGTTCTTTGAGCGGAGGGGAGTACTCCCATACGCGGCGTACCCGTCAATACGGACCGTGACCGGTCCCGGGGCGCCGGCCCGTGCGCGCAGCCCGCGTGCCCGGGTGGAAGAGACCTCCGGCAGCGACGACGCTGATCAGTAGCCGTAGCGAACTGCCGGAGGCGCAGTGGACGTTTCATGGACCCTCTGGGTGCTGACCATTCTTGGTCTGTCAGCCCTTATCGCCGTCGACTTCTTCATCGGGCGCAAGCCCCATGACGTGACGACCAAGGAAGCCGGAATCTGGACGATCATCTGGATCGCGCTGGCCGCCCTCTTCGGGCTCGGCCTGCTGGTCTTCGGTGAGAGCCAGGCCTCGGGCGAGTTCTTCGCCGGCTTCATCACCGAGAAGTCGCTGAGTGTCGACAACCTCTTCGTCTTCGTCCTGATCATGGCGAAGTTCTCGGTGCCCTCGCACCTCCAGCAGCGGGTGCTGCTGGTCGGTGTGCTGATCGCGCTGGTGCTGCGGGCGATCTTCATCGCCGCCGGTGCCGCCGTGATCGCCAACTTCTCGTGGGTCTTCTACATCTTCGGCGCGTTCCTGATCTACACCGCCTGGAAGCTCATCCAGGAGGCGCGGGCCGGCGAGGAAGAGGAGGAGTTCGAGGAGAACCGCCTCCTCAAGACGATCGAGCGCCGCTTCGGGGTGGCCGACCGGTACCACGGCACCAAGCTCTTCATCCGGAACAACGGCAAGCGCGTCCTGACCCCGCTGATGGTCGTCATGCTCGCCATCGGCACCACCGATGTGCTGTTCGCCCTGGACTCCATCCCCGCGATCTTCGGTCTGACCCAGGACCCGTACATCGTCTTCACCGCCAACGCCTTCGCCCTGATGGGGCTGCGGCAGCTGTACTTCCTGATCGGCGGGCTGCTGAAGAAGCTGGTCCACCTCAGCTACGGACTCTCGGTCATCCTCGGCTTCATCGGGGTGAAGCTGGTGCTGCACGCACTGCACGAGTCCGGGGTGCACGTCCCCGAGATCTCCATCCCGGTCTCGCTCGGCGTCATCTGCGGCGTGCTGGTGATCACCACGATCACCAGCCTCGTCGCCAACAAGAAGCAGACCCTGGCGGAGTCCGGAGAACCCGCCGACAAGGTGCCGGGCGCAGACAAGGGCGCGGGCATCGACGCCTGAGCGCGCGGACGGCCCGGCGGGGCCGTCCGGCACGGACGGGAACCGGCACCGGCCGGGGCGGGCAACGGCAAGTTGCCCGCCCCGGCCGGGGGCGTCACGGGGAGGTCCGGCCCGTGGCCGCCGTCTTCACCAGCCGCGGGCGCGCCACTGCGGCAGCTGCGGACGCTCGTTGCCGAGCGTGGTGTCGTGGCCGTGGCCCGGATAGACCCAGGTCTCGTCGGGCAACTCGTCGAAGAGCTTGGTCTCCACGTCGTGGAGCAGGCTCGCGAAGGCCTCGGGGTCCTTGTGCGTATTGCCGACCCCGCCGGGGAACAGGGCCGGGGTAGATCAGGTCACGGGAACGCGCCGTTGGCACTACGCATCCTTACAACTGCACCAAGAGGTGTGAGCCATGCAGCCCTCGACAGAGAAGTGAGCACCACCATGAGCGCGTCCCCGGTCGTCGCCTCAGTGCCCGATACGAGCGGAAGAGCCTGGGCCTACGCAACGGCGTCGGCATTCGCCGGAGGACTCCTTCTCGGCGTCCTGACCAATCTGGTCCAGGGCTGGCTTCCGGGTGCGTGGAATCAGATCGCCAACTCAGGTGCGGTCTGGTCCGTCGCCGCGTTCGTCGCAGGCGCGCTGCTGGCCCGGAAGGTCGGCTTGCCCGCGGCCGCCGTTGCGGGCCTGTTCGCCGAGTCCGGTCTCGTCGTCGGCTATTACGGCTATGCGGAGGTCGCGCGCGACGGCATGGGCTCTCTGTTCGCTCCCCTCGTCTGGCTCGGCATGGCGTTCATCGCCGGCCCCCTCTTCGGGGTGGCGGGCTTTGGGTGGCGAGGCATCAGCCCGCCCCACCGCGTCATCGGCCTTGCCGCCCTGGCGGGCGTTTTCGGCACGGAAGCCATCCACTACGCCTGGGTTCTGCACTACGCCTCCCAGGCATGGACCTGCCTCGCCGTTCTGGTTCTCGTGCCCCTGTTCATGGGCCGCACCCACAGAGAACGCGCGCTGACCCTCCTGACCGCCATTCCCTTTTCACTACTGGCCTACCTCGTCTTCTACAAACTGATCCTGACGACACTCCTCGGCTGAGAGTGCATGGGCGACGGGCAGTGGCAGCAGCGCGGGCGCCCGAAGCCGTGAGAGGTGGCTTCGGGCGCCGCTTCGACTGCACGGCCGCAGACTGGTCACGCGAACAGCTGGAGAAGCCGGGTGAAGTTGCGGCATCGGCGACCGCCGCGGAAGAGGATGTCGGGCTCGCTCTCGCGCATCCAGCACAATGTGCACAGACCACTGCGGCGGACCTGGCGGGTGGTCCAGAAAGCGAGTTCGACGCCGGAGCGGTGGGCCTCTCGGTCATTGTCCGGCAGACGCCACCACGCGGGCGAGATCAGCACAGTGGCCCAAGCGCCCAGAGCGCCGGCTCGCCTGAACGCAGCGACCGCCCCCGCTTCACTTCGAGCGGGGGCGGTCGTCGTTGGTATGGTCACCAGCCGCGGGCGCGCCACTGCGCGAGGTGGGGGCGCTCGGCACCGAGGGTGGTGTCGTTGCCGTGACCGGGGTAGATCCAGGTCTCATCCGGGAGAACGTCGAACACCTTGGCCTCCAGGTCGTCCATGAGGGAGTTGAACTCCTTGGGCTGTGTTGTCCGGCCAGGCCCCCCGGGGAAGAGGCAGTCCCCGGTGAACAGGTGCGGGGCGCCGTGCGGGTCGTCGTAGACCAGCGCGATGGAGCCCGGGGTGTGGCCCACGAGGTGCCGGGCGGTCAGGGAGACCTCACCCACACGGACCGTGCCGCCGTCGTCGACGAGGACATCGGTCGGGACCGGGATGCCCTCGGCGTCGTACCGACCCGCGTAGGTGCGTGCTCCGGTGGCCGCCACCACCTCGCCCAGTGCCTGCCAGTGGTCGCCGTGCCGATGGGTGGTGACGACGGACGCGATGCCGTCGTCACCGATCAGCCGCAGAAGCGTCCCGGCCTCGGCGGCCGCGTCGATCAGCAGCTGCTCGCCGGTGGCCCGGCAGCGCAGCAGATAGGCGTTGTTGTTCATCGGTCCGACGGCGACCTTGGAGATCATCAGATCCGTCAACTCGTGCACGTCCGCACGCCCGCCGACCTTGACCGCTCCGCTGTACGTCATACGTCTCAGCCTATAGCGGGGGCAGGACCGGAAGCGGGCCGCCTTCGACGGTCAGTGCCGAGCCGTCCCGGCGCCCGCTGAGCCAGCCGAGCAGCTCGGGCGCCGTGCCGCGGACCGTGACCGGGCCGCCCTCCGCGCCGCCGCCGGTCGTCCGCACCGGGTCCCCGTCGGCGGTCATCCTCGTGGACACGACATCGGGGTGCCCGTCGAACCGCTCGGCGAGGAAGTCGATCTCGCGGGAGACGAAATCCTCCGGCAGGTCCTCCAGCTCGTAGCCGACTCCCAGGTCGACATGGTGCAGCTCGACCTCGACCCGGCGGCGGAAGGGGATGCGGGCGGCGGAGTCAGTCACGCCGTTGCGCAAGGTGACCGTGCGGGACCAGTCGGCAGGGACCGCGGCGGCGGCCCCGAGGCGGTCCGCGCTCCCGGCCAGGTCGGCCAGCTGCTCGGCCGGGGGCCGGGGCGCGTCGCGCTCGATGTCGCGGTCGCGGGTTTCGCTGTCTGCGTACATGGGACGGCCCTGGAGAACATTTACGAGCGCGTCGGCGTTACGAGAGAGGTGCGCAAGAACATGGCCCCGGCTCCAGCCCGGCAATCGCGACGGTTGGGCGAGCGCGGCAGCGTCCAGTTTCCCGGTGGCGCTGAGCAGTCGATCGGTTGCTTCACGTACGGCGTCCAGGTCGCGCGCATGATCAATCATGGGGCCGAGCCTAGCCTCGCCACTCATTCGGGTGAAGGAGTCCATGGCCGTCCGTAAATCGAATGTGCGTGCTATACGCTCGGAGTCGAAAGCTTCGTACACCGCTGTGGCGCCCCCCATACCCTGGGACAGGGGCTCAGTTCCCCCATTTCTCTCCAGAAAGGTGCGGACCGGCGTGACCGACCGTCTCATCGTCCGTGGCGCTCGCGAGCACAACCTCAAGAACGTCTCGCTCGACCTCCCGCGCGACTCCCTCATCGTCTTCACCGGGCTCTCCGGGTCGGGCAAGTCGTCCCTCGCGTTCGATACGATCTTCGCCGAGGGCCAGCGGCGCTACGTGGAGTCCCTCTCCTCGTACGCCCGCCAGTTCCTCGGCCAGATGGACAAGCCGGACGTCGACTTCATCGAGGGCCTCTCGCCCGCCGTCTCCATCGACCAGAAGTCGACCTCGCGCAACCCGCGCTCGACGGTCGGCACCATCACCGAGGTCTACGACTACCTCCGGCTGCTCTTCGCCCGGATCGGCAAGCCGCACTGCCCGGAGTGCCGCCGCCCCATCTCGCGCCAGTCGCCGCAGGCGATCGTCGACAAGGTGCTCGGCCTGCCCGAGGGCAGCCGTTTCCAGGTGCTCTCGCCGCTGGTGCGCGAGCGCAAGGGCGAGTTCGTCGACCTCTTCGCCGATCTGCAGACCAAGGGCTACAGCAGGGCCCGGGTCGACGGCGAGACCATCCAGCTCTCCGAGCCGCCCAGGCTGAAGAAGCAGGAGAAGCACACCATCGAGGTGGTCATCGACCGCCTCACGGTGAAGGACAGCGCCAAGCGCCGGCTGACCGACTCGGTCGAGACCGCGCTCGGGCTCTCCGGCGGCATGGTCGTGCTCGACTTCGTCGACCTCCCCGAGGGCGACGCCGAGCGCGAGCGGATGTACTCCGAGCACCTCTACTGCCCGTACGACGACCTTTCCTTCGAGGAGCTCGAACCGCGCTCCTTCTCCTTCAACTCGCCCTTCGGCGCCTGCCCGGACTGCACGGGTATCGGTACGCGGATGGAGGTCGACCCGGAGCTGATCGTCCCGGACGAGGAGAAGTCGCTCGACGAGGGCGCGATCCACCCCTGGTCTCACGGCCACACCAAGGAGTACTTCGGCCGGCAGATCAACGCCCTCGCCGACGCCCTCGGATTCCGTACGGACATCCCCTGGGCCGGGCTGCCGCAGCGCGCCAAGAAGGCCCTGCTCCACGGCCACAAGATCCAGACCGAGGTCCGCTACCGCAACCGCTACGGGCGGGAGCGCGCGTACACCACCCCCGCCTTCGAGGGCGCGGTGCAGTTCGTCAAGCGCCGGCACTCCGACGCCGAGAGCGACTCCAGCCGGGAGCGCTTCGAGGGCTACATGCGCGAGGTGCCCTGCCCGACCTGTGAGGGAACCAGGCTCAAGCCGATCGTCCTCGCGGTGACGGTGATGGAGAGGTCCATCGCCGAGGTCGCCGCGATGTCGATCAGCGAATGCGCCGAGTTCCTCGGACGGATGAAGCTCAACGCCCGCGACAAGAAGATCGCCGAACGGGTGCTGAAGGAGGTCAACGAGCGGCTGAAGTTCCTCGTCGACGTCGGCCTCGACTACCTCTCGCTCAACCGCGCGGCCGGCACCCTGTCCGGCGGCGAGGCCCAGCGCATCCGCCTCGCCACCCAGATCGGCTCCGGCCTGGTAGGCGTGCTGTACGTGCTGGACGAACCGTCCATCGGCCTGCATCAGCGGGACAACCACCGGCTGATCGAGACCCTGGTCCGGCTCCGTGACATGGGCAACACGCTCATCGTCGTCGAGCACGACGAGGACACCATCAAGGTCGCCGACTGGGTCGTCGACATCGGCCCCGGCGCCGGTGAGCACGGCGGCAAGGTGGTCCACTCCGGATCACTCAAGGAGCTGCTGGCCAACGGCGAGTCGATCACCGGTCAGTATCTGACCGGCAAGAAGCAGATCCCGATGCCCGACGTCCGGCGCCCCGTCGACCCGCAGCGCAGGCTCACGGTGCACGGAGCCCGGGAGAACAACCTCCAGGACATCGACGTCTCCTTCCCGCTCGGCCTGCTCACGGCCGTCACGGGCGTCTCGGGTTCGGGGAAGTCGACGCTGGTCAACGACATCCTCTACACCCACCTGGCGCGCGAGCTGAACGGCGCCAAGTCGGTGCCCGGCCGGCACACCCGGGTCGACGGCGACGACCTGGTCGACAAGGTGGTGCACGTCGACCAGTCGCCCATCGGTCGCACGCCCCGGTCCAACCCGGCCACGTACACCGGCGTCTTCGACCATGTCCGCAAGCTGTTCGCGGAGACGATGGAGGCGAAGGTGCGCGGCTATCTGCCGGGCCGCTTCTCCTTCAACGTCAAGGGCGGCCGCTGCGAGAACTGCTCCGGCGACGGCACCATCAAGATCGAGATGAACTTCCTGCCGGACGTGTACGTCCCGTGCGAGGTCTGCCACGGAGCGCGCTACAACCGGGAGACCCTGGAGGTCCACTACAAGGGCAAGTCCATCGCCGAGGTGCTGGACATGCCGATCGAGGAGGGCCTGGAGTTCTTCGAGGCCGTCCCGACGATCGCCCGTCACCTGCGCACGCTCAACGAGGTGGGCCTCGGATACGTGCGGCTCGGCCAGTCCGCGCCGACGCTCTCCGGCGGTGAGGCGCAGCGCGTGAAGCTCGCCAGCGAGCTGCAGAAGCGATCCACCGGCCGTACGGTCTACGTCCTGGACGAGCCGACCACGGGTCTGCACTTCGAGGACATCAGCAAGCTCATCAAGGTGCTCTCCGGACTGGTCGACAAGGGCAACTCGGTGATCGTCATCGAGCACAACCTCGATGTGATCAAGACCGCGGACTGGGTCATCGACATGGGCCCCGAAGGGGGCAGCGGCGGCGGTCTGGTCATCGCCGAGGGCACCCCGGAGGAGGTCGCCGGGGCCCCGGCCAGCCATACCGGCAAGTTCCTCCAGGGCATCCTGGACCCGGAGCGGGTGAGCGAGGCCGCGGTGCCCGCGGCCCGCAAGCCGATGCGGAAGACGGCCGCGAAGAAGGCGGTCGCCGCGAAGGCAGCCCCGGCCAGGAAGACGGCCACGGCCCGGACGAGCACGGACGGGATCGCGAAGAAGCCCGCGGCGAAGAAGGCGACCCGCGCGCGCAAGGCCTGACGCCTCCGGCGGAAAAGGGCGAGGCGACTCCCGGATCCCCGGGGCCGCCTCGCCCTGTCCGCTGCCACCCCCTGCTCACCACCAGGGCCTGTTCACCGCCGCAGACGGGCCGCTGACCAGGGACGATCGACCTCGGGCGGCCCGGCCGCAGGGCCGTCCGTCTCCGCCGGTATCGTCGCTTCTGTCACCGATGGCACCGATGGCTCCGACAGCTGTGATGCCCGCGGTACTCCTGGTACCCGCGGCGCGTCAGTCGCGCCCGGTGCCCATCCACCCCTACGACCAGTGGAGACCGCATGTCCGGCCAGCCCGCCGCCCGCCGTACCGTGCTGAAGGGTGCCGCTCTCGCCGGCGCCGCCGGGCTGGGAGTGGCCGCCTGCTCGACCGAATCGAAGCTCGGCCATGCCGAGACGCCGACGCCGACCGCTCCCGTCGAGCTCGGCGCGCCGGACGAGATTCCGGTCGGCGGATCCAAACTCTTCCGCAACGAACGGGTCATCGTGAGCTGCCCGGCCAAGGGCCAGTACAAGGCGTTCAGCGCCCAGTGCACCCACGCGGGCTGCCTGCTGGACAAGGTCGAGGACAACGTGGGGAAGTGCCCCTGCCACGGCAGCCACTTCGACACGACGACCGGCAAGGCGATGCGCGGTCCGGCGACCGCGCCGTTGCCCGCCGTCCCGGTCAGGGTCGAGGGCGGAAAGCTGGTCGCGGGCCCCGACGCCTGAGACCCGGCCGGGAAGGTACCCGGATACGCCCGCTCCGGCAAGGCGGGCGGCTACTCCCCGCCGGCCGCCCCCGCCCACGACGGCCCGGAGCCGGGCGGTCGCGGCGAGCACGGCGCCCGCTCCGGCGCCGGCCGTCACCTCGGCCACCGCCGGAGCGGGCGCCCTCGTGGTGCTCGGCCCAGGCGGGCTCGCCGTCCTGCGCAGCCGCCGCCACCGGGAGAACCCGTGCCCGGCAGCCGTACCCACTGACCGGTGCTCCGGGGCGCGCTCCCGCGATCCGTGCCCCGGAGCACGGCACCACTTCCGGGCGGCCGGACTGTCACTGCCCGCAAGTAGGGTGGGACACATGGCAGACCCCTCCAGCTACCGCCCCAAGCCGGGACAGATCCCCGACTCCCCGGGGGTCTACAAATTCCGCGACGAACACCGCCGGGTGATCTACGTCGGAAAGGCCAAGAACCTGCGCCAGCGCCTGGCCAACTACTTCCAGGACCTGGCCGCGCTCCACCCGCGTACGCGCACGATGGTCACCACGGCCGCCTCGGTGGAATGGACGGTCGTCTCCACGGAGGTCGAGGCCCTCCAGCTGGAGTACTCCTGGATCAAGGAGTTCGACCCGCGGTTCAACGTCAAGTACCGCGACGACAAGAGCTATCCGTACCTCGCGGTCACGCTCAACGAGGAGTTCCCGCGCGTCCAGGTGATGCGCGGGGCCAAGAAGAAGGGCGTGCGCTACTTCGGTCCGTACGGGCACGCCTGGGCGATCCGCGAGACGGTCGACCTCATGCTCCGGGTCTTCCCGGTGCGTACGTGCTCCGCCGGGGTCTTCAAGAACGCCGCCAGGACGGGCCGTCCGTGCCTCCTCGGCTACATCGGCAAGTGCTCCGCCCCCTGCGTGGGCCGTGTCACCCCCGACGAACACCGCGAACTGGCCGACGACTTCTGCGACTTCATGGCAGGCCGGACCGGCACGTACATCCGCCGCCTGGAGAAGGACATGATGGCGGCGGCCGAGGAGATGGAGTACGAGCGGGCGGCCCGGCTCCGCGACGACGTGGAGGCCCTCAAGCGGGCCATGGAGAAGAGCGCCGTCGTGCTGGCCGATGCCACCGACGCCGACCTGATCGCGGTCGCCGAGGACGAACTCGAAGCCGCCGTCCAGATCTTCCATGTGCGCGGCGGCCGGGTGCGCGGCCAGCGCGGCTGGGTCACCGACAAGGTCGAGAACGTCAACACCTCGGGCCTGGTCGAGCACGCCCTCCAGCAGCTGTACGGCGAGGAGACGGGCGACTCGGTCCCCAAGGAGGTCCTCGTCCCGGCCCTGCCCGAGGACCCGGACGCGGTCTCCCAGTGGCTCGCCGACCGCCGGAGCTCCCAGGTCAGCCTGCGCATCCCGCAGCGCGGCGACAAGAAGGACCTGATGGCGACGGTCCAGCGCAACGCCCAGCAGGCCCTGGGGCTGCACAAGACCAAGCGCGCCTCCGACCTGACCACCCGCTCCCGCGCCCTGGAGGAGATCGCGGAGGCGCTCGGCCTCGATACCGCCCCGCTGCGTATCGAGTGCTTCGACATCTCGCACCTCCAGGGCGACGACGTGGTCGCCTCCATGGTCGTCTTCGAGGACGGCCTCGCCCGCAAGAGCGAGTACCGCCGCTTCCAGATCAAGGGCTTCGAGGGCCAGGACGACGTCCGGTCGATGCACGAGGTCATCGGCCGCCGCTTCAAGCGGTACCTCCAGGAGAAGGAGCGTACGGGGGAGTGGGAGGAGACCCCCGCCCCGACCGGCGCCGTCCCCGCACCGCAGGACGACGCCACCGATCCCGGCGCCGCCTCCGACACCACCGCTCCCGACCCGGACGCCGAGCCCCGTGAGGACGACGGGCGCCCCAAGCGGTTCGCCTACCCGCCGCAGCTCGTCGTGGTCGACGGCGGCCAGCCGCAGGTCGCCGCCGCCAAGCGGGCCCTCGACGAACTGGGGATCGACGACATCGCCGTCTGCGGCCTCGCCAAGCGCCTCGAAGAGGTCTGGCTGCCCGATGACGACGACCCCGTCGTCCTGCCCCGCTCCAGCGAGGGCCTCTACCTCCTCCAGCGCGTCCGTGACGAGGCCCACCGCTTCGCGATCACGTACCAGCGCGCCAAGCGGGCCAAACGGATCCGCTCCGGCCCCCTGGACGCAGTCGCCGGTCTCGGCGAAACCCGGAAACAGGCGTTGATCAAGCATTTCGGCTCCGTGAAGAAGCTGAAGCAAGCGACAATCGACGAGATCTGCGAAGTTCCGGGGATAGGCCGCAGAACGGCGGAATCAGTGGCTGTCGCCCTCGCGTCGGCCGCCCCGGCCGCGCCCGCCGTGAACACGGCGACAGGAGAGATCATTGAAGAGGACGACGGGGGCACCACGACATGACCGAGCGTGAGAACGAGCAGAAAGCCGGGCGCGGGCAAGAAGCCGGGCACGACGGCACCGACCGAGCAGACGGAGCAGCACAAGTGAGTACGGCCACCACGAACGAGACGGGCGACGGGACCACGACCATCCCCGAGCTGGTGATCATCTCGGGGATGTCGGGCGCCGGGCGCAGCACGGCGGCCAAGTGTCTGGAGGACCTCGGCTGGTTCGTCGTCGACAACCTGCCGCCCGCACTGATCCCCACCATGGTCGAGCTCGGCGCCCGCTCGCAGGGCAACGTGGCGCGGATCGCCGTGGTCGTCGACGTCCGGGGGCGCCGCTTCTTCGACAACCTCCGCGAATCCCTCGCCGACCTGGAGGCCAAGCACGTCACCCGGCGGATCGTCTTCCTGGAGTCCTCCGACGACGCCCTCGTCCGCCGCTTCGAATCGGTCCGCCGCCCGCACCCCCTCCAGGGCGACGGCCGGATCGTCGACGGCATCGCCGCCGAGCGTGACCTGCTGCGCGAGCTGCGCGGCGACGCGGACCTGGTGATCGACACCTCCAGCCTCAACGTGCACGAACTGCGCGCCAAGATGGACGCCCAGTTCGCCGGCGAGGAGGAGCCGGAGCTGCGCGCCACGGTGATGTCGTTCGGCTTCAAGTACGGCCTGCCGGTCGACGCCGACCTGGTGGTCGACTGCCGCTTCCTGCCCAACCCGCACTGGGTCCCCGAGCTGCGCCCGTTCACCGGTCTCAACGAGGAGGTCTCCGCCTACGTCTTCGACCAGCCCGGTGCCAAGGAGTTCCTCAACCAGTACACGGAGCTGCTCCAGCTCATCGCCGCCGGATACCGCCGCGAGGGCAAGCGCTACGTGACGATCGCCGTCGGCTGCACGGGCGGCAAGCACCGTTCGGTCGCCATGTCCGAGAAGCTGGCGGCCCGGCTCGCGACCGAAGGCATCGAGACCGTCCTCGTCCACCGGGACATGGGGCGCGAGTGACCAGCCGCAATCTGCGCCTGCGGCGGCTGCGCAGAGCCACCTCCGCGCTGCCCGGCCGCAAGCGCGGCGCACAGCCCAAGGTCGTCGCCCTCGGCGGCGGCATGGGGCTGTCCGCGTCACTCGCCTCGCTCCGCCGGATCACCGGCGATCTCACCGCCGTGGTGACGGTCGCCGACGACGGCGGCTCCAGCGGCCGGCTCCGCGAGGAGCTCGGCGTTCTGCCGCCCGGCGACCTGCGCAAGGCGCTCGCCGCCCTGTGCGGTGACGACGACTGGGGCCAGACCTGGGCCCGGGTGATCCAGCACCGCTTCCAGTCCAAGGGCGACCTGCACGAGCACGCGGTCGGCAATCTGCTGATCGTCGCCCTCTGGGAGCAGCTCGGCGACCATGTCCAGGCCCTCGACCTGGTCGGCCGGCTCCTCGGGGCGCACGGCCGGGTGCTTCCCATGTCCGCCGTTCCGTTGGAGCTCCAGGCGCTGGTCCGGGGTCACGACCCGGCCCGCCCGGACGACGTGGACACCGTGCGCGGACAGGCCACGGTGGCGCTCACCCCCGGCGAGGTGCAGTCCGTGCACCTCGTCCCGAGCGACCCGCCCGCCGTCCCCGAGGCCGTTGCCGCGGTCCTCGACGCCGACTGGGTGGTGCTCGGCCCGGGGTCCTGGTTCTCCTCGGTGATCCCGCACCTGCTCGTCCCCGAACTGCTCGACGCGCTCGTCGAGACCAAGGCCCGCAAGGTCCTCTCGCTCAACCTGGCACCGCAACCCGGTGAAACTGATGGCTTCTCCCCGCAGCGTCATTTGGAGGTTTTGGGACGACACGCCCCTAAACTCGCCCTGGACGTGGTGCTGGCCGACGAAGCCGCTGTGCCCGATCGTGAGTCCCTCGCCGATGCCGCCAAGCGGCTCGGTGCCGCGGTCGAGCTGGCGCCGGTGGCCTCACCCGACGGCGTTCCGATCCATGATCCGGAGCTGTTGGCCGCCGCGTACGACCGTATTTTTCGGATGCATGGAAGGATCGGCCCATGGCGATGACGCCCGCGGTGAAGGACGAAATCTCTCGGCTTCCCGTGACCCGGACCTGCTGCAGGAAGGCAGAAGTCTCGGCGATTCTTCGGTTCGCGGGTGGGCTGCACCTGGTGAGCGGCCGGATCGTGATCGAGGCCGAGCTGGACACCGGGAACGCGGCGCGCCGGCTGAAGCGGGACGTTCTCGAAATCTTCGGGCACAGCTCGGAGCTGATCGTGATGGCGCCCGGAGGTCTGCGGCGCAGCTCGCGCTTCGTCGTGCGGGTGGTGGCGGGCGGCGACCAGCTGGCCCGCCAGACCGGCCTGGTGGACGGCAGGGGCCGCCCCATCCGCGGGCTGCCCCCGCAGGTGGTCTCGGGGGCGACCTGTGACGCCGAGGCCGCCTGGCGCGGGGCCTTCCTGGCCCATGGCTCGCTCACCGAGCCGGGCCGCTCCTCCTCGCTGGAGGTGACCTGCCCGGGCCCGGAGGCGGCGCTCGCGCTGGTCGGCGCGGCCCGCAGGCTCTCCATCGCGGCCAAGGCCCGCGAGGTGCGCGGGGTGGACCGGGTCGTCGTCCGCGACGGCGACGCGATCGGCGCGCTGCTCACCCGGCTCGGCGCCCATGACGCGGTGCTGGCCTGGGAGGAGCGGCGGATGCGCCGCGAGGTCCGCGCCACGGCCAACCGGCTCGCCAACTTCGACGACGCGAACCTGCGCCGTTCGGCGCGGGCCGCGGTCGCCGCGGGCGCCCGGGTGGGGCGCGCGCTGGAGATCCTGGGCGAGGAGGTGCCCGAGCACCTGGCGGCGGCCGGGCGGCTGCGCATGGAGCACAAGCAGGCGTCCCTGGAGGAGCTGGGCGCGCTCGCCGACCCGCCGCTGACCAAGGACGCGGTCGCCGGCCGGATCCGCCGGCTGCTGGCGATGGCCGACAAGCGGGCCCAGGACCTGGGCATCCCGGGCACCGAATCCACCCTCAGCGAGGAGCTCGCCGACGGACTGGTGGGCTGACCCGCCCGAGGCCGCCCGAGTGGCCTCGGACCGACCCGGCGGAGCCGCCTCTGGCCGACGCGCCGGAGCCGCGTAATCCGGCCGGATTACGGACTCCCGGGGCTCCTCGGGACGCTGACGCTCCGTAATCGTCCCAGCATGTGCGGCCGGGTATCCGGAGGCCCGTACTCCTGCCGAGGAGTACGGGCCTCGGCGCTTCTCACGGCCGTGCTCGATGTCACCCCGGGAGCCTCGGAGAGGTAGGGTCGGAGGCGGTCGGGGACATCTCATACAACTCGCCGGGGTGAGAACCCCGCGTACCTAACGAGGAGATCGGTTCGTGACGATCCGCGTAGGCATCAACGGCTTCGGTCGCATCGGCCGCAACTACTTCCGCGCACTGCTGGAGCAGGGTGCGGACCTCGAGATCGTGGCTGTCAACGACCTGGGTGACACCGCGACCACCGCCCACCTGCTGAAGTACGACACCATCCTGGGTCGTCTGAAAGCAGAGGTCAGCCACACCGCCGACACCATCACCGTCGATGGTCACACGATCAAGGTTCTCTCCGAGCGCAACCCGGCCGACATCCCCTGGGGTGAGCTGGGCGTCGACATCGTCATCGAGTCGACCGGCATCTTCACAAAAAAGGCCGATGCCGAGAAGCACATCGCGGGCGGCGCCAAGAAGGTCCTCATCTCGGCTCCGGCCAAGGGCGAGGACATCACCATCGTGATGGGCGTCAACCAGGACCAGTACGACGCAGCCAGCCACCACGTCATCTCCAACGCGTCCTGCACGACCAACTGTGTCGCACCGATGGCCAAGGTTCTCGACGAGAACTTCGGCATCGTCAAGGGCCTCATGACGACGGTCCACGCGTACACCAACGACCAGCGCATCCTGGACTTCCCGCACTCGGACCTGCGCCGCGCCCGCGCCGCCGCCGAGAACATCATCCCGACCACCACCGGTGCAGCCAAGGCGACCGCCCTGGTGCTCCCGCAGCTGAAGGGCAAGCTGGACGGCATCGCCATGCGCGTCCCGGTCCCGACCGGCTCGGCCACCGACCTGGTCGTCGAGCTCCGCCGCGACGTCACCAAGGACGAGGTCAACGCCGCGTTCAAGAAGGCTGCCGACGACGGTGACCTCAAGGGCATCCTGTACTACACCGAGGACCCGATCGTGTCGTCGGACATCGTCGGCGACCCGGCGTCCTGCACCTTCGACTCCTCGCTGACCATGGTTCAGGAGGGCAAGTCGGTGAAGGTCCTCGGCTGGTACGACAACGAGTGGGGTTACTCCAACCGCCTCGTCGACCTGACCGTCTTCGTCGGCAGCCAGCTCTGACCGTCGAACCGGCAGGCACCAAGGGCCTCTCGTCTGGATCATGCCGGGCTCGCGGGGCCTGGCACGCACTTCCCCAAGGCCTCGAGGGCCAGGGGGGACCTCCTCCGCGTTGTCGTCGGTCTCCAGGGCTCCGCCCTGACTCCCTCCTGCGCCTTGCGATCGCACGCACCAGGCCCCGCTCCCTGATCCGGCCTGATCCAAACGAAAGACCCAAGATGTGAGCACGGGGCTCGAACAGCGCAACGCCGCGCCGTTCGGGCCCCGTCGCATGCTCTCCCGCCCTCCAAGGAGTCCAGCAAGATGAAGACGATCGACGAACTGATCGCCGAAGGGGTCACCGGCAAGCGCGTATTCGTGCGCGCCGACCTCAACGTGCCGCTGAGCGGTACCACCATCACCGACGACGGCCGGATCCGTGCAGTCCAGCCGACCGTCGAGAAACTCGTCGAGGCAGGCGCGCGAGTCGTCGTCGCCTCGCACCTGGGCCGCCCCAAGGGCGCCCCGGACCCCGCCTTCTCCCTTGCGCCCGCCGCCGCCCGCCTCGGTGAACTCATCGGCGCCGACGTGGCGTTCGCGACCGACACGGTCGGCGAGTTGGCCCGTGCCGCGGTCGCCGGTCTCGCCGACGGCCAGGTCGCCGTCCTGGAGAACCTCCGCTTCAACCCGGGTGAGACGTCCAAGGACGACGCCGAGCGCGGCGCGTTCGCCGACCAGCTCGCCGAACTCGCCGACCTCTACGTGGGCGACGGCTTCGGGGCCGTGCACCGCAAGCACGCCTCGGTCTTCGACCTCCCGGCCCGGCTGCCGCACGCCGCCGGTGACCTGATCGCCACCGAGGTCGGCGTCCTGAAGAAGCTCACCGAGAACGTCGAGCGCCCGTACGCCGTGGTGCTCGGCGGCTCCAAGGTCTCCGACAAGCTCGGCGTCATCGACCACCTCCTGGAGCGTGCCGACCGCATCCTGATCGGCGGCGGCATGGCGTACACCTTCCTCAAGGCCCAGGGCCACGAGGTCGGCAGCTCGTTGCTCCAGGAGGACCAGATCCCGGCGGTGCTGGAGTACCTCGAGCGCGCCGAGGACAAGGGCGTGGAGTTCGTGCTCCCCGTCGACGTCGTGGTCTCCGCGCAGTTCCCGGACCTCAAGAGCAAGGCCCCCACCGAGCACCGCACGGTGCCCGCGGACGCCATGCCCGCCGGTTTCATGGGCCTGGACAACGGCCCCGAGACCAACAAGCTGTACGCATCGAAGCTCGCCGACGCCGCCACCGTCTTCTGGAACGGCCCGATGGGCGTCTTCGAGCACCCTGATTACGCCGAGGGCACCCGGGCAGTCGCCCAGGCCCTCGTCGACTCCTCGGGCTTCAGTGTCGTCGGTGGTGGCGACTCCGCCGCGGCCGTCCGCACGCTGGGCTTCGACGAGAACGCATTCGGACACATCTCGACCGGTGGCGGTGCCAGCCTCGAATACCTCGAGGGCAAGACGCTTCCCGGCCTCGCCGCACTGGAGGACTGACCTTTCATGACCACTCGTACCCCGCTGATGGCGGGCAACTGGAAGATGAACCTCAACCACCTCGAGGCCATCGCACACACCCAGAAGCTCGGCTTCGCGCTGACCGACAAGGACTACGAGGCCGTCGAGGTCGCCGTCCTGCCACCCTTCACCGACCTGCGCTCCGTGCAGACCCTGGTCGAGGGCGACAAGCTGAAGATCAAGTACGGCGCCCAGGACATCTCGGCGCACGACTCCGGCGCGTACACCGGTGAGATCTCCGGCCCGATGCTCGCCAAGCTGCGGTGCACCTACGTCGCCGTGGGCCACAGCGAACGCCGCCAGTACCACGGCGAGAACGACGAGATCTGCAACGCCAAGGTGAAGGCCGCGTACAAGCACGGCCTGACCCCGATCCTCTGCGTCGGCGAGGGCCTGGACGTCCGCAAGGCCGGTGACCAGGTCTCCTACACCCTCGCGCAGCTCGACGGCGGTCTGAAGGACGTCCCGGCCGAGCAGGCCGAGTCCATCGTGATCGCGTACGAGCCGGTCTGGGCCATCGGCACCGGTGAGGTCGCCACTCCCGAGGACGCCCAGGAGGTCTGCGGTGCGATCCGCGGCCGGCTGGCCGAGCTGTACTCCCAGGAGCTGGCCGACGCGGTCCGTATCCAGTACGGCGGCTCGGTGAAGTCCGGCAATGTCGCCGCGATCATGGCGCAGCCCGACGTGGACGGCGCGCTGGTCGGCGGCGCCGCGCTGGACGCCGACGAGTTCGTCAAGATCGTCCGCTTCCGCGACCAGTGAGTATGCGGTAGCGCGGATCCGTCGTACCCTTGCGGGGGCCGCGGAGGGTGTAACCTCCCGGCCCCCGTAATCAGCACATGCAGTCCAGAGGAATTCCGGAAAGTAGGGACCAGCCGTGATTTTGGCGTTCGAGATCGCCCTGATCGTCTTCAGCCTGCTGCTGATGCTGCTGGTGCTGATGCACAAGGGAAAGGGCGGCGGCCTCTCCGACATGTTCGGTGGCGGCATGCAGTCGTCGGTCGGCGGCTCCTCGGTCGCCGAACGGAACCTCGACCGGATCACCGTGGTCGTCGGTCTGGGATGGTTCGCGTGCATTGTTGTGCTCGGTCTGCTGATCAAGCTGGACAACTGACCCGTCGTACGCGATTCCCGGTGACGGTGTAACTCCTTTCACTGGACGCGCGTTGGGCCTTACGTAGACTGGGGCATCTTCGAGCACCATCACGCAGGGAGTTACGACCGTGGCAAGTGGCAACGCGATCCGGGGAAGCCGGGTCGGAGCGGGGCCGATGGGGGAGGCCGAGCGCGGTGAGTCCGCGCCGCGCCTCCGCATCTCCTTCTGGTGCTCGAACGGGCACGAGACGCAGCCGAGCTTCGCCAGTGACGCGCAGGTACCGGAGACTTGGGACTGCCCGCGCTGCGGCTTCCCGGCCGGCCAGGACCGGGACAGCCCGCCGGACCCGCCGCGCACCGAGCCGTACAAGACGCACCTCGCGTACGTACGCGAGCGGCGCAGCGACGCGGACGGCGAGGCCATTCTCGCCGAGGCGCTGGCGAAACTCCGGGGCGAAATCTAGAAGTTGTCCGGCCGGGCACCCACAGGGTGTCCGGCCGGATCGCTTTCGCCGTGCCGCAGGTCTCCATTGCGTCGTCGGCCCTTCTGATCAATTAGGTTTGTAGGTGCAGCGGGGCATCTGCAGGCACGAGAAGAATTGGGCTGATTTCCGGGATGAACACACGAAGCCGAACCAGGCTCAACCAGACGCCCGAGTGGACAGCTCTGGGCAAGCACCGCGAGCAGTTCGGGACGACCCATCTGCGGCAGCTCTTCGCGGAGGATCCGGAGCGCGGCACCGAATACACCCTGACGGTCGGCGATCTGTACGTCGACTACTCCAAGCACCTGCTCACCGACGAGACGCTGCGGCTGCTGCGCGAGCTCGCCGCGGCCACCGGGGTGGCCGGGCTGCGGGACGCGATGTTCCGCGGCGAGAAGATCAACACCACCGAGGACCGCGCCGTTCTGCACACCGCGCTGCGTGCCCCGCGCGACGCGGTGATCGAGGTCGACGGCGAGAACGTGGTGCCGGGTGTGCACGCCGTGCTCGACCGGATGGCGGCGTTCTCCGACCGTGTCAGGTCGGGGGAATGGACGGGCCACACCGGCAAGCGCATCAAGAACGTCGTCAACATCGGCATCGGCGGTTCCGACCTCGGCCCCGCCATGGCGTACGAGGTGCTGCGCTCCTTCACGGACCGCGACCTCACCGTCCGCTTCGTGTCGAACGTCGACGGCGCCGACCTCCATGAGGCGGTGCGCGACCTCGACCCGGCCGAGACGCTCTTCGTCATCGCGTCGAAGACCTTCACCACGATCGAGACGATCACCAACGCCACCTCGGCCCGCAACTGGCTGCTGACCGGTCTGAGGGCCGATCAGGACGCGGTCGCCAAGCACTTCGTGGCGCTGTCCACGAATGCCGGCAAGGTCGCGGACTTCGGCATCGACACCGCCAACATGTTCGAGTTCTGGGACTGGGTCGGCGGGCGCTACTCGTACGACTCCGCCATCGGCCTCTCGCTGATGATCGCCATCGGCCCGGACCGGTTCCGCGAGATGCTCGATGGTTTCCACCTCGTCGACGAGCACTTCCGCACCGCCCCCGCCGAATCCAACGTCCCCATGCTGCTGGGGCTGTTGGGCGTCTGGTACGGCGCGTTCTTCGACGCCCAGTCGCACGCGGTGCTGCCCTACAGCCACTATCTGTCCAAGTTCACCGCGTACTTGCAGCAGCTGGACATGGAGTCCAACGGCAAGTCCGTGGGCCGGGACGGCAATCCGGTCGACTGGCAGACCGGACCGGTCGTCTGGGGCACCCCCGGCACCAACGGACAGCACGCCTACTATCAGCTGATCCACCAGGGCACCAAGGTCATCCCGGCCGACTTCATCGGCTTCGCCGAGCCGGTCTCCGACCTGCTGCCCGGTCTGGTCGCCCAGCACGATCTGCTGATGGCCAACTTCTTCGCCCAGACCCAGGCGCTGGCCTTCGGCAAGACGCCGGACGAGGTCCGGGCCGAGGGCGTCGCCGAGGAACTGGTGCCGCACAAGACCTTCCTGGGCAACCACCCGACGACGACGATCCTCGCCGACCGGCTGACCCCGTCCGTCCTCGGCCAGCTGATCGCGCTGTACGAGCACAAGGTCTTCGTCCAGGGCGCCGTCTGGAACATCGACTCCTTCGACCAGTGGGGCGTCGAGCTGGGCAAGGTCCTCGCCAAGAAGATCGAACCGGTGCTCACCGAGGGCAAGGGAGGCGATCAGCTGGACAGCTCGACCGCCGCGCTCGTCGACGCGTACCGCGCCCGCCGGGGGCGCTGAGCCGATGACCACGGGGGAGGGGACGGTGCGGCTGCGGCCGCCGAACAACACGCTGGACCCGAGGGCCGTGAGGTGGTGGCGGGCCCAATGGCTGCTGCTGACCGCCGCCCCCGTGGCCGTTTTGGCGGTGCTCGGCGCGTTCATCGGGCCCGCCCGGTTCTGGCTGCTGACGGCCGCCGCGGTCCTCGCGGTCCTCGGCACCGGCTGCGCCGTCCTCCTCCCCTCGTGGTGGTTCCGCACCCACCGCTGGGAGGTCACCGACGAAGCGGTGTACGTCAGGACCGGGGTCTTCCGGCAGGAGTGGCGGGTCGCCCCGATGTCCCGGATCCAGACCGTGGACACCGTGCGCGGACCGCTCGAACAGCTCTACCGGCTCGCCACGGTCACCGTGACCACCGCGTCGGCCAGGGGCGCGGTCCGGATCGAGGGCCTCGACCACGAAACGGCGGCCGGGCTGGCCGAGCGGCTCACCCGGATCACCCAGGCCACCCCCGGGGACGCCACATGAGCCCCGGGACGGCGCTCTCGGGAGGCCGGGGCCCGGCCCAGGAGCCCGGCACGGCAACCTCCGTCGACTGGCGGAGGCTGGACCGGCGTACGGTCCTGGTCAGCGCACTCGTCACGGCCGGGGTGGCGGCCGGCGCGGCCGTTCCCACCACCCTCGGCCTGTCCGGGCGGTTCGGCCTCGCCGCCGCCGTCGCCTGGGTCCTCGCCGGCTCGGTCCTGCTGATCGGTTCCGCGGCGGCCGGCGACTACGTACGGTGGCGCCGCACCCGCTACCGCGTCGGTGGCGAGCGGGTCGATCTCCACACCGGGCTGTTCCTGGTCAAGAAGCGCTCACTGGCCCGGGAGCGCATCCGCAGCGTCGACCTCACCGCCCATCTGCTGCAACGGGTACTCGGCCTGGTCACCGTCCGCATCGGCACCGGAGAGCACTCCGGCAACGACTCCACCCTGGAGCTCGACCCGGTCCCCAGGGCCGAGGGCGAACGGCTCCGCCGTGAACTGCTGGAACGTACGGCCACGGGCACCCCGGGCACCCACCGGGAGGGCGAGCTCGTCGCCCTCGACCCGCGCTGGATCCGCTACGCACCGGTCTCCTTCGTCGCCCCCGCGCTCGGCGGTGCGGCGGCCGGTGCGGTGATGCAGGTCAGCGACTGGTTCGGGGCACAGGGGCAGGTGATCGAGTGGATCGGCGAGCGTTTCCGGGACACCTCGCTGACCGCCATGATCCTGATCCTCGTCGTCGCCGCGGTGGCCGCCGGGGTCGTCGGCGCGCTCGGCCTTTGGGTCGAGATGTGGTGGAACTACCGGCTGGAGCGCGAGCCCGGCGGCACCCTGCGCATCCGGCGCGGACTGCTGACCTCCCGGTCCGTCTCCATCGAGGAACGGCGGCTGCGCGGAGTCGAGCTCGTCGAACCGCTCGGCATCAGGACGTTCGGCGCCGCCCGGGTCGACGCGATCACCACCGGACTGGCCAAGGACGACGAGGAACAGCACGGCGACCACAACACCCTGCTGCCCGCAGCGCCCAGGACCGTCGCCGACGCGGTGGCCGCCGACGTGCTGCGCGAGACCACGTCCCCGACCGGCGCCCCGCTGACCGGGCACCCCCGCGCCGCCCGAGGCCGCAGGCTGCGCCGGGCGTTCTGGGCCGTCCTGGTCCCGGTGGCGGTGCTGGCTCTCCTGGGCGCGCTGCTGACACCCGTACTGCTCTGGATCGCGCTCGGCTGCGCCGTCGTGGGGCTGCCGGCCGGGGTGTTCCTGGCCCGCGACGCCTACCGCGGCCTCGGGCACGCCATCAGCGGCGACTACCTGGTGGTGAGGTCGGGCACGGTCCGGCGTTCGACCGCCGCGCTGGAGCGGGCCGGAGTCATCGGCTGGACGGTCCGGCAGACGTATTTCCAGCGGCGGGCCGGGGTCCTGAGCGTCACCGCGACGACAGCCGCCGGAGCGGGTGCGTACACCGCGTACGACACCGAGACGGGCGAGGGCCTCGACTTCGCCGCGAAGGCCGTGCCCGGTCTGCTGGAGCCCTTCCTGGAGCGCGTCCCGCCCGCCGGGTGACCCCGGTCAGCCGTGCGTGGTGTCGATGACGCAGAATCTGTTGCCCTCGGGGTCCGCCAGTACGACGAAGTCCGGGTCGTCCGGGTAAAGATCCCAGTCCACCCGCATCGCGCCGAGCGCGATCAGCCGGTCCACCTCGGCGTCCTGCTCCTCGGTGCAGAGATCGAGGTGGACCCGGGGGACCTCCTGCACGGGCGTACCGCTGAGGTCCAGAGCCAGACCGACGCCGGGTCCCTCGGCCGGGACCAGTACCACCCAGTCTTCGTCCGTCGCCGGCTCACGCTCCACGTAGTCGAGCGCCGCCTTCCAGAACGCCGCCGCACGCCGTACGTCCGACGCGCCCATAACCACGGTTCCGATACGTACCATGGCGCGATCCTTTCACGCGACAGGCCCGGCCGCTCCGAGGAGCGAACCGGGCCTGTGCGCAACCGTGCTGACGTACGGTCAGGGCGAGGCGGGCGGATACAGCGCGCGCGGCAGCCGGGAGGCCGCCGCCGCGTCCAGCAGCCACAGCGTGCGGCTGCGCCCGTACGCACCGGCCGCCGGGGCCTGGATCTCCCCGGCACCCGACAGCGCGATCTCCGCGGCCTCCGCCTTGTCCTCGCCGGCGGCGAGCAGCCACACCTCACGCGCCGCCCGGATCGCCGGCAGCGTGAGCGAGATCCGGGTGGGCGGCGGCTTGGGGGCGCCGTGCACACCGACGACGGTGCGCTCGGTCTCCCGTACCGCGGGCAGCTCCGGGAAGAGCGACGCGACATGCGTGTCCGGGCCGACGCCCAGCATCAGCACGTCGAACGTCGGCACCGGACCGTGGTCCTCGGGACCGGCCGCGGCGGCCAGCTCCCCGGCGTACGCGGCGGCCGCCGCGTCGGCGTCGTTGCCCCAGGGGCCGTCCGAGGCGGGCATCGCGTGCACCCGGGACGGGTCCAGATCCACCGAGTCCAGCAGGGCCTCGCGGGCCTGCGTGACATTGCGCTCCGGATCGCCCTCGGGCAGGAACCGCTCGTCGCCCCACCACAGATCCAGTCGCGACCAGTCGATCGCGTCCCGGGCGGGCGCGGCGGCGAGCGCGGCCAGCAGGCCGTTGCCGTTGCGCCCGCCGGTGAGGACCACCGAGGCGTAGCCGCGCGCGGTCTGGGCGTCCACGATCTTCGTGATCAGCCGGGCCGCGGCGGCCAGCGCCATCAGCTCCTTGTCGTGGTGCACGACAAGTTGAGGAGCACTCACTTCGACGCCGCCTTCTTGGCCGCGGTCTTCTTCGCGGCGGCCGGGGCGGCGTCCGCCGCGGGCTCGGCCGGCTTCGGCTCTGCCGGTGCGCCGAGCTTCTCCACGCCGAACTTCACCGTCGCCGCGTACGTGTTGTCCGGGTCCAGACGGCGCAGCTCCTCGGCGAGCAGCTCGGCGGTGTCCCGCCGCTTGAGCGCCACCGCGCGGTCCGGCTGGCCCTGCATCGAGAGCGTGGCCAGCGAACCGTCGGGACGGTCCAGGACGATGGTGCCGTTCCTGGTCTCCATCCGCACAGCCGTCAGGCCGGGACCGGCGGAGACGGTGCGCTCCACCGGAACCCCGAGCCGGTCCGCGAGCCACATGGCGAGCAGCTCGCAGCTCGGGTTCTCCGACTCGCCCTCCACCGTCGCCGAGACGACCTGGGCGGACTGCTGGTCGAGCGAGGCCGCCAGCATCGAGCGCCACGGCGTGATGCGGGTCCACGCCAGGTCGGTGTCGCCCGGGGTGTACGAGTCGGCGCGGATCGCCAGCTCCTGGCCCGGGTGCTCCGCCGAGTACGCGTCCGTGATCCGGCGCTGGGCGAGCGCGCCCAGCGGGTCCTTCGCCGGGTCGGCGGGCGCGTCCTCGGGCCACCAGACCACGACCGGGGCGTCCGGCAGCAGCAGCGGCAGCACCACCGACTGGGCGTGGTTGACCAGCTCGCCGTGGAGACGCAGCACGACCGTCTCGCCGGTGCCCGCGTCGGAACCGACCCGCACCTCGGCGTCGAGCCGGGCGTCCCGGCGGCTGCGCGGCGAGCGGCTGACCCGCTTGATCACCGCGATGATCCGCGAGGGGTGCTCGCGCGAGGCGTCACCGGCCGACTTGAGCGCGTCGTACGCGTTCTCCTCGTCGGTGACGATGACCAGGGTGAGCACCATGCCGATGGCCGGGGTGCCGATGGCACGGCGGGCCGAGATCAGCGCCTGGTTGATCTTGCTGGAAGTGGTCTCCGTCAGATCGATCTTCATGGCCGGCGCCAGCTCCGTCCGTCTCGTGCGAGCATCTCGTCGGCCTCGGCCGGACCCCAGGAACCCGCCGGGTACTGGGCGGGCTTGCCGTGCTTGTCCCAGTACTGCTCGATCGGGTCGAGGATGTTCCAGGAGAGCTCGACCTCCTGGTGCCGGGGGAAGAGGTTGGCGTCGCCGAGCAGCACATCGAGGATGAGCCGTTCGTAGGCCTCCGGGCTGGACTCAGTGAAGGACTCGCCGTACGCGAAGTCCATCGTGACGTCCCGGACCTCCATCGAGGTGCCGGGCACCTTGGAGCCGAACCGCACGGTCACGCCCTCGTCCGGCTGCACCCGGATGACCAGGGCGTTGCCGCCCAGCTCCTCGGTGGCGCCGGACTCGAAGGGCAGGTACGGGGCCCGCTTGAAGACGACCGCGATCTCCGTGACCCGGCGGCCGAGCCGCTTTCCGGTACGGAGGTAGAACGGCACGCCCGCCCAGCGGCGGTTGTTGATCGTCAGCTTGATCGCGGCGTAGGTGTCGGTCTTCGACTTGGGGTCGATGCCGTCCTCTTCGAGGTAGCCGCGGACCTCCTCGCCGCCCTGCCACGCGTGCTCGTACTGGGCGCGCACCGTGTGCTTGCCCAGATCCTCCGGCAGCTCCACCGCCGTGAGCACCTTGAGCTTCTCGGCGACCAGGGCCTTCGGGTGGAAGGAGCCGGGCTCCTCCATCGCGGTCAGCGCCAGCAGCTGGAGCAGGTGGTTCTGGATGACGTCACGGGCGGCGCCGATGCCGTCGTAGTAGCCGGCCCGGCCACCGATGCCGATGTCCTCGGCCATCGTGATCTGGATGTGGTCGACGTACGACCTGTTCCAGATCGGCTCGAACATCGTGTTGGCGAACCGCAGCGCCAGGATGTTCTGGACCGTCTCCTTGCCCAGGTAGTGGTCGATCCGGAAGACCTCGTTGGGCGGGAAGACGTCGTGCACGATCTGGTTGAGCTCCTGTGCGCTCTTCAGGTCGTGGCCGAAGGGCTTCTCGATGACAGCACGCCGCCAGGAGCCCTCCTTCTGGTCCGCGAGGCCGTGCTTCTTGAGCTGCTGGACGACCTTGGGGAAGAACTTCGGCGGCACGGACAGGTAGAAGGCGAAGTTGCCTCCCGTGCCCTGTGCCTTGTCCAGCTCCTGGATCGTGTTCTTCAGCTGCTCGAAGGCATCGTCGTCGTCGAAGTTGCCCTGGACGAAGCGCATCCCCTGGATGAGCTGCTGCCAGACCTCCTCGCGGAACGGCGTACGGGCGTGCTGCTTGACGGCGTCGTGGACCTCTTGTGTGAAGTCCTCGTCCTGCCACTCGCGGCGCGCGAAACCGATGAGGGAGAAGCCCGGCGGCAACAGGCCGCGATTGGCCAGGTCGTACACGGCGGGCATCAGCTTTTTACGGGACAAATCGCCCGTGACTCCGAAGATCACCAGACCCGACGGCCCCGCGATGCGCGGGAGCCGTCGGTCCTGGGGGTCACGAAGCGGATTGGCTCCGGGAACACCAGACAAGGTGGTCAGCCCTCCGAAGGGGCGAGACGCTTGAGCTCCGCCTCGGTCGAGTTGAGCAGGTCGATCCAGGACGCCTCGAACTTCTCGACGCCCTCGTCCTCCAGGAGCTGGACGACGTCGTCGTAGGAGATCCCGAGCTTCGCCACGGCGTCGAGCTCGGCGCGGGCCTGCTCGTAGGTGCCGGCGATGGTGTTGCCGGTGACCTCCCCGTGGTCCGCCGTGGCGTCCAGGGTGGCCTCGGGCATGGTGTTCACCGTGCCGGGGGCGACCAGGTCGACGACGTACAGGGTGTCCTTGTACGCGGGGTCCTTGACGCCGGTCGAGGCCCACAGCGGACGCTGCTTGTTGGCCTGCGCCTTGTCCAGGGCGGCCCAGCGCTCCGAGGAGAAGACCTCCTCGTACGCCTGGTAGGCGAGCCGGGCGTTGGCGAGCGCCGCCTTGCCCTTGAGGGCCTTGGCCTCGTCCGTGCCGACGGTGTCCAGGCGCTTGTCGATCTCGGTGTCCACGCGGGACACGAAGAACGAGGCCACCGAGTGGATCAGGGAGAGGTCCAGGCCCGCGGCCTTCGCCTTCTCCAGGCCCGCCAGGTAGGCGTCCATGACCTCGCGGTAGCGCTCCAGCGAGAAGATCAGCGTGACGTTGACGCTGATGCCCTTGCCGATGACCTCGGTGATCGCCGGGAGACCGGCCTTCGTCGCCGGGATCTTGATGAGCGTGTTGGGCCGGTCCACCAGCCAGGCCAGCTGCTTGGCCTCGGCGACGGTGGCCGCGGTGTGGTGGGCCAGACGCGGGTCGACCTCGATGGAGACCCGGCCGTCCTGGCCGTCCGTGGCGTCGAAGACCGGGCGCAGGATGTCCGCCGCGTCCCGCACGTCGGCCGTCGTGATCATGCGGATGGCCTCGTCGACGGTGACCTTGCGGGTGGCGAGGTCGGTGAGCTGCTGCTCGTACCCGTCGCCCGAGGAGATCGCCTTCTGGAAGATCGACGGGTTTGTGGTGACGCCCACGACGTGCTGCTGGTCGATCAGCTCGGCGAGATTGCCGGAGGTGATCCGCTTGCGCGACAGGTCATCGAGCCAGATCGCCACGCCCTCGTCGGAGAGGCGCTTGAGTGCGTCTGTCATGAGAATTGCATCTCCTACTAGTCGTATATCGGCGTCAGCGCGCGGCTGCGGCGAGAGATTCCCGCGCGGCGGCGGCGACGTGCTCGCCGGTGAAGCCGAACTCGCGGAAGAGGACCTTGGCGTCGGCCGAGGCACCGAAGTGCTCCAGCGACACGATCCGGCCGGCGTCACCGACGTAGCGGTACCAGGTCAGACCGATGCCGGCCTCGACCGCGACGCGCGCCTTCACGGACGGCGGCAGAACGCTGTCCTTGTACGCCTGGTCCTGCTCCTCGAACCACTCGACCGACGGCATCGAGACGACCCGGGTCGCAATGCCGGCCGCCTGGAGCTCCTCGCGCGCCTCGACCGCGAGGTGCACCTCGGAGCCGGTGCCGATCAGCAGCACCTGCGGCTCCGCGCTCTGCCCGTCGGCCCCTTCGGCCTCGAAGAGCACGTAGCCGCCCTTGGCCGCGTCCTCGTTCGCCTCGTACGTGGGAACGCCCTGGCGGGTCAGCGCCAGGCCGTGCGGGGCGCCCTTGCCGAACACCTTGGTGTAACGGCGCAGGATCTCGCGCCAGGCGATGGACGTCTCGTTGGCGTCGGCCGGGCGGACGATGTTCAGGCCCGGGATGGCGCGCAGCGAGGCCAGGTGCTCCACCGGCTGGTGGGTCGGGCCGTCCTCGCCGAGACCGATCGAGTCGTGCGTCCACACGTACGTCACCGGCAGGTGCATCAGCGCGGACAGGCGCACGGCGTTGCGCATGTAGTCGGAGAACACCAGGAAGGTGCCGCCGTAGATACGGGTGTTGCCGTGCAGCGCGATGCCGTTCATGGCGGCGGCCATGGCGTGCTCGCGGATGCCGAAGTGGATCGTGCGGCCGTACGGGTCCGCGCCCGGCAGCGGGTTGCCCGCCGGGAGGAACGACGACGTCTTGTCGATCGTGGTGTTGTTCGAGCCCGCGAGGTCGGCGGAGCCGCCCCACAGCTCGGGGATGATCTCGCCGAGTGCCTGGAGCACCTTGCCGGAGGCTGCGCGGGTGGCGACACCCTTGCCCGGCTCGAAGACCGGGAGCTTGTCCTCCCAGCCCGCGGGCAGCTCGCCGGAGGAGATCCGGTCGAACTCGGCGGCGCGCTCCGGGTTGGCGGTGCGCCACGCGGCGAAGCTCTTCTCCCACTCGCCCTTGGCCTCGCGGCCGCGGTCCAGCGCCTCACGGGTGTGGGCGATGACCTCGTCGGCGACCTCGAAGGTCTTCTCCGGGTCGAAGCCCAGGACCCGCTTGGTCGCCGCGACCTCTTCGGCGCCGAGCGCCGAGCCGTGCGAGGCCTCGGTGTTCTGGGCGTGCGGAGCGGGCCAGGCGATGATCGAGCGGGCCGCGATGAACGACGGGCGCCCGGTCTCGGCCTTGGCCGCCTGGAGCGCCGCGTACAGACCCGCCGGGTCCAGGTCGCCGTTGGGCAGCTGGTCGACGCGCTGGACGTGCCAGCCGTACGCCTCGTACCGCTTCAGGGTGTCCTCGGAGACCGCGGCCTCCGTGTCGCCCTCGATGGAGATGTGGTTGTCGTCCCACAGCAGGACCAGGTTGCCGAGCTTCTGGTGCCCGGCCAGCGAGGACGCCTCGGCGGAGATGCCCTCCTGGAGGCAGCCGTCACCGGCGACGACCCAGACCATGTGGTCGAAGGGGGAGGTGCCGGGGGCCGCGTCCGGGTCGAACAGGCCGCGCTCGTAGCGGGCGGCCATCGCCATGCCCACCGCGTTGGCGACACCCTGGCCCAGCGGGCCCGTGGTCGTCTCGACGCCGGTGGTGTGGCCGTACTCCGGGTGACCGGGGGTCTTCGAGCCCCAGGTGCGGAAGGCCTTGAGGTCATCGAGCTCGAGGCCGTACCCGGCCAGGTAGAGCTGGATGTACAGCGTCAGGCTGGTGTGACCGGCCGACAGAACGAACCGGTCGCGTCCGGCCCAGTCCGCGTCGGCGGGGTCGTGGCGCATCACCTTCTGGAAGAGGGTGTACGCGGCGGGAGCGAGGCTCATGGCCGTACCAGGGTGGCCGTTTCCGACCTTCTGTACGGCGTCCGCTGCAAGGACACGGACAGTGTCCACGGCCCGCTGGTCCAATTCGGTCCACTGGAGATCTGTGGTGGTCGGCTTGGTGCTCACCCTGAGTCAGGGCTCCTCTCCACTGTTGTAAACCGGTGACTGTGACCGCACCGGGCGTTGTCGAGCCTACCCCCGTCGGAACAAGCATTTTCCGCTGCTTTCCAGGGTGCAGGCGGCCCGCTGAGTTCGCCTCCCGTATGAGCGCGACGGCTCACTTCTGTGCCACTCCGATGAGCGCTTCTCCTTACTTATGGGCCCTCCTATGAGCGTGTCCTCCTACTTCTGTGCCGCTCCGGTCGGCGGGGTCGCTGGTCACGCGCAGTATCACGATGGCGGGAACCGCGGCCCGGGTGCCGCGACACGGCGCAGCGGGACCCCCGCTTCCGCGCCTCCTCAACACGACCCACCCCCGCGAAGGAGGGCCTGTCCCCAACGTCTACAGTGGTCTGGTTCGCGCAAGTCTTTACCGGGCCTTCACGCCCGGAGCTTGCTGGGATTTCTCTGTCAGGGGTGTGCGTGACGGCCGTCGAGTCCCGACCCGCAGGGGTCGCCTTGACTCCCAGCCCAGGGGGCCATCGCCCGTTCGGGGCCCGTGTCAAGGCATTCGTGGCGCTGACCAAGCCGCGGATCATCGAGCTGTTGCTGATCACCACTGTTCCGGTGATGTTCCTCGCCGCTCAGGGCGTGCCCGACCTGTGGCTCGTGCTCGCCACCACCGTCGGCGGATATCTCTCCGCGGGCGGTGCCAACGCGCTGAACATGTACATCGACCGCGACATCGACGCGCTGATGGACCGTACGTCGCAGCGCCCGCTGGTCACCGGCATGGTGAGCCCGCGCGAGTGCCTGGCCTTCGGCTTCGCGCTCGCCGCGATCTCGACGGTCTGGTTCGGCCTGCTGGTCAACTGGCTGTCGGCGGCGCTGTCGCTCGGCGCGCTGCTGTTCTACGTCGTCGTCTACACGATGCTGCTCAAGCGCCGCACCTCGCAGAACATCGTCTGGGGCGGCATCGCGGGCTGCATGCCGGTCCTCATCGGCTGGTCGGCCGTGACGAACTCCATGTCGTGGGCGGCCGTCATCCTCTTCGCCGTCATCTTCTTCTGGACGCCGCCGCACTACTGGCCGCTCTCCATGAAGGTGAAGGACGACTACGCGCGGGTCGGTGTCCCGATGCTCCCGGTCATCGCGTCCAACCGGGTGGTGGCCCGCCAGATCGTCATCTACAGCTGGGTGATGGTGGCCGTCTCGCTGCTGCTGACCCCGCTGGGCTACACCGGCTGGTTCTACACGGTGGTGGCGCTGCTGACCGGCGGGTTCTGGCTCTGGGAGGCGCACGGCCTGCAGAACCGGGCCAAGGCCGGTGTGACCGGGGCCAAGCTCAAGGAGATGCGGCTGTTCCACTGGTCCATCACCTATGTCTCCCTGCTCTTCGTCGCTGTGGCGGTCGACCCCTTCCTGAGGTAGTCCCGCTGCCCGGTTCCCGCTGACGATTCCTGCCGACGGGCGGGGTACGTGGCCCAAGCCACGTACCCCGCCCGTCGCGCGTCGAGCTACCCGTCGGTAGCATCCTGAACATGGCTGAGACGGCAGAGACCCAGGTGGAGAGCGGCAAGCAGGCGGCCCGCGCGGAGCGCAGGGCGGCGAAGCTCGCCAAGGAGATCGGCGCCTTCGCCAAGGCGCACGGCGGCGCGGAGGGACAGCTCGCCTACATCGGGCAGCGGGGCGCCCGCATCGTGCTCGTGGGCGAGGATGGCGGCTGGGGCGATCTGGTCGCCCCCTCGTACGCGGTCGCCGAGAGCGCCGCGCGCAAGGCCGGGATCACGATGCACGACGAGTTCGACGGGGAGTTCGCGGCGAAGGTCCGCACCGGCCCGTACGAGTGGACGCGGATGGCAGGCATCCAGATCGGCGGCCCCTCCGACAAGGCCTGACCAGCACTTGCCCGTACAACGACGATCGCCGGACGGTTCCGAGAAGGAACCCGTCCGGCGATCGTCGTTGTACGGCGCAGGGGGCAGTGGCCGCCGCGGTCAGCCGGCCGCCGCGGGCTCCGGCTGCTCGGCGGCGGGGCCGGGCACCGCGGCCACGGCCACAGGGCGCTCGCGCAGCGACAGCATCACCCGCACGACTGCGATCCACACCAGGCACGAGCCCAGCATGTGCAGACCGACCAGGATCTCCGGCGTGTCGGTGAAGTACTGCACGTACCCGATCACGCCCTGGGCCATCAGCACCAGGAAGAGGTCACGGGCGCGGTGCAGCGGGCCGGCCGGCGCATCCACGGCCTTCAGTACGAACCAGAGGGCGACGGTCAGCGCCACCACGACCCAGGCCAGATCGGCGTGCAGCTGCGCGATCATCTTCCAGTCGATCGGGATGCGGTGCACGTCGCTGGAGTCGCCCGCGTGCCGCCCGGCGCCCGTGACCACGGTGCCGACCGCGACCAGCAGCCCCGCGGCGACCGCGAGCAGCCAGGTCAGCTGGGAGACCGCCTTGCCGACCAGCGGCCGGGGTGCCTCGTCGCCCTCGCCGACCCGCTGCCAGGTCACCATCGCGACGGTGAGCAGCGCCGTGGAGAGCAGGAAGTGTGCCGCGACGGTGTACGGGTTGAGACCGACCAGCACCACGATGCCGCCGAGCACGGCGTTGCCCATGACCACCCAGAACTGCACCCAGCCGAGCTTCGTCAGGCTGCGCCGCCAGGGCTTGGCGGACCGGGCGGCGATGATCGCCCACCCGACGGCCGCACACAGTACGTACGTCAGCATCCGGTTGCCGAACTCGATGGCGCCGTGGAAGCCCATCTCGCTCGTCGCCGTGAGGCTCTCGTCGGTGCACTTGGGCCAGGTCGGGCAGCCGAGGCCGGAGCCGGTCAGCCGCACCGCGCCGCCGGTCACCACGATGAGCACGGCCATGACCACGGCGGACATGGCCGCACGGCGGACCGTACGGGGGGAGGGGGTCCATCGCTCGGCGATGTACAGGAGCGGGTTCCGCGCGGCTTGAGCGACTTCGGCTCGGGTCAGCTTGGGCACGCGCACCATCGTAGGCGGCGGCTTGTGCAAGCTTTCACGAGGGGGACGAGTTACCCCGAAACATCGACGGAGTGCGTCCGCGCGCTCACGTGCGGGAGGCCGCCGGGCTCACTCCCAGCGGAAGAACCTCGCCGCCGCGCCCAGCCCCAGGACCGCCCACGCAGCAAGGACGCCGAGGTCGCCCCAGGGCATCGCCGCGCCGTGCTGGAGCACGTCCCGCAGACCGTCCGACAACGCCGCGATCGGCAGCAGTCCGAGCACCGACTGCACCGCGTCCGGGAACTTGTCCAGCGGCACGATGACCCCACCGCCGACCAGCAGCAGCAGGAAGACCAGGTTGGCCGCGGCGAGTGTCGCCTCCGCCTTGAGCGTCCCGGCCATCAGCAGCCCGAGCCCGGAGAAGGCCGCCGTGCCGAGCACGAGCAGCAGCAGGACGGTGACGGGGTTGCCGTGCGGCGACCAGCCGAGCGCGAACGCGATCACCGTCAGCAGCACCACCTGGAGCACCTCGGTGACCAGCACCGCGAGAGTCTTCGCGGTCATCAGCGCCCAGCGCGGCAGGGGCGAGGCCGCGAGCCGCTTGAGCACCCCGTACCGCCGCTCGAAACCGGTGGCGATGGCCTGGCCGGTGAAGGCCGTGGACATCACGGCGAGCGCGAGGATGCCCGGCGCCAGGAAGTCCACGGACTCGCCCGCGCCGGTGTCCACGATGTCGACCGCGCTGAACAGCACCAGCAGCAGCGTCGGGATGATCACGGTCAGCAGCAGCTGCTCGCCGTTGCGCAGCAGCATCCGCGTCTCCAGGGCGGCCTGCGCGGCGATCATGCGGCCCAGCGGGGCGGCGCCCGGCCGGGGGGTGTACGTACCGGCGCTCATGCGCGCAGCTCCTTGCCGGTCAGTTCCAGGAAGACGTCCTCCAGCGTGTGCCGCTCCACGGAGATGCCCGACGGCATCACTCCGTGCTGGGCGCACCAGGAGGTGACGGTGGCCAGCAGCTCCGGGTTGACGTCCCCGGAGATGCGGTACGCGCCCGGGACGAGCTCGGCCGCCTCGGAGCCGTCCGGCAGCGCCTTCAGCAGCGAGCCGATGTCGAGACCGGGGCGGCCGGTGAAGCGCAGGGTGTTCTCGGCGCCGCCCCGGCAGAGCGTCTCGGGGCTGCCCTGGGCGATGACCTTGCCCGCGTCGATGACGGCGACGTCGTCGGCGAGCGCCTCGGCCTCGTCCATGAAGTGCGTGGTGAGGACCACGGACACCCCGTCGGTGCGCAGCTCGCGCACGAGCTCCCAGGTGGAGCGGCGGGCCTGCGGGTCCAGGCCGGCGGTCGGCTCGTCGAGGAATACCAGTTCGGGACGGCCCACGACCGCCATCGCCAGGGCGAGCCGCTGCTGCTGGCCGCCGGAGAGTCGCCGGTAGGCCGTACGGCCGCAGCCGCCGAGGCCGAGACGCTCGATCAGGGTGTCGACGTCCAGCGGGTGGGCGTGGAGCTTCGCCATGTGGCGGAGCATCTCGTCGGCGCGCGCCCCGGAGTAGACGCCGCCCGACTGGAGCATCACGCCGATCCGGGGGCGGAGCCTCGCGGCGTCGGCGACCGGGTCGAGGCCGAGGACCCGCACCGTGCCGGCGTCGGGGCGGCGGTAGCCCTCGCAGGTCTCGATCGTGGTGGTCTTGCCGGCGCCGTTGGGGCCGAGGACGGCGGTGACGGCGCCGGTGCGCACACACAGGTCGAGGCCGTCCACAGCGGTCTTGGGGCCGTACCGCTTCACCAGGCCGCGGACCTGTACGGCCGACTCGCTCTTCATGGCGGGTAAGTCTAGGCAGGGGTGGAACGGCCCCCGTCTCCCGGGGCCGGATTAGGTAACCCTAAGTGATGAACGGCACCGTTGATCGTTCCGGACCGTGGTTGTCAGGGCCGGATGAATTACGCAACAATGGCGTTGTGAAATACGTTGGCGAGGCTCCGCAGGAGGAACTCGCGACCGGAGAGCGCTCGACGCGCAACCGGGTCGCGCGCTCCATCCTGGACCACGGCCCGTCCACCGTCGCCGATCTGGCGAAGCGCCTCGGCCTCACCCAGGCAGCGGTCCGCCGCCATCTCGACGCCCTTGTCACCGACAGCGTCGTGGAGGCCCGTGAGCAGCGGGTCTACGGGGCGCGGACCCGTGGCCGCCCGGCCAAGGTGTTCGCCCTCACCGACTGCGGCCGGGACGCCTTCGACCAGTCCTACGACAAGCTCGCGGCGGACGCCCTCCGCTGGATCGCCGAGACCGCGGGCGAGGAAGCGGTCACCGCTTTCGCCCGCGCCAGGATCGAGGCCCAGTCCGAGGCGTACCGCACGGCGGTCGAGGCCGCGGACCCCGAGGCCCGCACCGAAGCGCTGGCCAAGGCCCTGTCCGTCGACGGGTACGCTGCTACGGCGCGTAGCGCGCCCGGTCCGCAGCGGGGCGAGCAGCTGTGCCAGCACCACTGCCCGGTCGCACATGTCGCCGAGCAGTACCCGCAGCTGTGCGAGGCGGAGACGGAGTTCTTCTCCAGCCTCCTCGGGACGCATGTGCAGCGTCTGGCCACCATCGCCCACGGCGACGGCGTGTGCACGACGTACATTCCGCGCAGCGGCCACTCAGCACCACAGACCACCAATTCAGCATCTGCAAGCACGGCCGGGAGGAACCCCGCATGACGCTCCCTACGGAGACTGCCCACCCTGAGCTCGAGGGTCTGGGTACGTACGAATTCGGCTGGGCCGACTCCGACGCGGCAGGCGCCGCAGCCAAGCGCGGGCTCTCCGAGGAGGTCGTCCGCGACATCTCGGCGAAGAAGAACGAGCCCGAGTGGATGCTGAAGCTGCGCCTCAAGGGCCTGCGCCTCTTCGACAAGAAGCCCATGCCGAACTGGGGCTCCGACCTGTCGGGCATCGACTTCGACAACATCAAGTACTTCGTGCGGTCCACGGAGAAGCAGGCGGAGTCCTGGGAGGACCTGCCCGAGGACATCAAGAACACCTACGACAAGCTCGGCATCCCGGAGGCGGAGAAGCAGCGCCTGGTCGCCGGTGTCGCCGCGCAGTACGAGTCCGAGGTCGTCTACCACCAGATCCGTGAGGACCTGGAGGAGCAGGGCGTCATCTTCCTGGACACCGACACCGCGCTGAAGGAGCACCCGGAGCTCTTCAAGGAGTACTTCGGCACCGTCATCCCGGTCGGCGACAACAAGTTCGCCTCGCTGAACTCGGCCGTGTGGTCCGGCGGCTCGTTCATCTACGTGCCCAAGGGTGTCCACGTCGACATCCCGCTCCAGGCCTACTTCCGTATCAACACGGAGAACATGGGCCAGTTCGAGCGGACGCTGATCATCGTCGACGAGGACGCCTACGTCCACTACGTCGAGGGCTGCACCGCCCCGATCTACTCCTCCGACTCGCTGCACTCCGCGGTCGTCGAGATCATCGTGAAGAAGGGCGGCCGCTGCCGCTACACGACGATCCAGAACTGGTCGAACAACGTCTACAACCTGGTCACCAAGCGCGCCGTGGCCTACGAGGGCGCGACCATGGAGTGGGTCGACGGCAACATCGGCTCCAAGGTCACCATGAAGTACCCGGCCGTCTACCTGATGGGCGAGCACGCCAAGGGCGAGACCCTGTCCATCGCCTTCGCGGGCGAGGGCCAGCACCAGGACGCCGGCGCCAAGATGGTCCACATGGCGCCGAACACCTCCTCCAACATCGTCTCCAAGTCGGTGGCGCGAGGCGGCGGCCGTACCTCCTACCGCGGTCTGATCGAGATCGGCGAGGGCGCACCGGGCGCGAAGTCCAACGTGCTCTGCGACGCGCTGCTGGTCGACACGATCTCGCGCTCCGACACCTACCCGTACGTCGACGTCCGCGAGGACGACGTGTCGATGGGGCACGAGGCGACCGTCTCCAAGGTCTCCGAGGACCAGCTCTTCTACCTGATGAGCCGCGGCCTGACGGAGTTCGAGGCGATGGCGATGATCGTGCGCGGCTTCGTCGAGCCGATCGCGAAGGAGCTGCCGATGGAGTACGCCCTCGAGCTCAACCGGCTGATCGAGCTGCAGATGGAGGGTTCGGTCGGCTAGCAGGCCCGACGACCGACCCCCGATTTCGACAGAGAAAGCGAGCACTACGACAGCCATGGCTGAGGCTCAGAACATCCCGGCGGGCTCCACCACCACCGGATCCATCGCGGTGGCCGCCGAGTCGACCGTCGCCACGCGCATGAGCGCGCCCCCGTCCTTCGACGTCGCGGACTTCCCGGTCCCGCACGGCCGTGAGGAGGAGTGGCGGTTCACGCCGCTGGAGCGGCTGCGCGGGCTGCACGACGGCACGGCCGTCGCCACCGGCGGCGGTGTGAAGGTGGCGATCGAGGCCCCCGAGGGCGTCACCGTCGAGACCGTCGGCCGCGACGACTCCCGGCTGGGCAGGGCCGGTACCCCGGTGGACCGCGTCGCCGCCCAGGCGTACACGTCCTTCGAGCAGGCGTCCGTCGTCACGGTCGCCAAGGAGGCCGTGCTCACCGAGCCGATCCGCATCGCGGTGCACGGCGAGGGCGGCGTGGCCTACGGCCACCAGGTCGTCGAGCTGGGCGCCTTCGCCGAGGCCGTCGTCGTCATCGACCACACCGGTGACGCGGTGCTCGCCGCCAACGTGGAGTACGTCCTCGGTGACGGCGCGAAGCTCACCGTCGTCTCCGTGCAGGACTGGGACGAGACCGCGGTCCACGTCGGCCAGCACAACGCGCTGGTCGGCCGGGACGCCTCGTTCAAGTCGATCGTCGTCACCTTCGGCGGTGACCTCGTCCGCCTCCACCCGCGCGTCAACTACGCGGGCACCGGCGGCGAGGCCGAGCTCTTCGGTCTGTACTTCACCGACAAGGGCCAGCACCAGGAGCACCGCCTCCTGGTCGACCACAACACCCCGCACTGCAAGTCCAACGCCGCCTACAAGGGCGCGCTCCAGGGCGACGGCGCACACGCCGTGTGGATCGGTGACGTCCTCATCCAGGCCAGGGCCGAGGGCACCGACACCTACGAGATGAACCGCAACCTCGTCCTCACGGACGGCGCGCGGGTCGACTCCGTGCCGAACCTGGAGATCGAGACCGGCGAGATCGTCGGCGCCGGCCACGCCTCGGCGACCGGCCGCTTCGACGACGAGCAGCTCTTCTACCTGATGTCCCGGGGCATCGACGCCGAGGAGGCCCGCCGGCTCGTCGTGCGCGGCTTCTTCGCCGAGCTCGTCCAGCAGATCGGTCTGCCGGACGTCGAGGCGCGGCTGCTGGAGAAGATCGAGGCCGAGCTGAAGGCTTCCGTCTGATGGCCTTCGTCAAAGCCTGTGCGCTGAGTGAGCTGGAGGACGACACCCCCAAGCGGGTGGAGCTCGACGGCGTCCCGGTGTCCGTCGTCCGTACCGAGGGCGAGGTGTTCGCGATCAACGACATCTGCTCGCACGCGAACGTGTCCCTGTCCGAGGGCGAGGTCGAGGACTGCTCGATCGAGTGCTGGCTGCACGGCTCCAGCTTCGACCTGCGCACCGGCAAGCCGTCCGGCCTTCCCGCGACGCGCCCCGTCCCCGTATACCCCGTCAAGATCGAAGGGGACGATGTGCTCGTCTCCGTCACCCAGGAGTCCTGAGTCACCCATGGCAACGCTTGAAATCCGCGACCTGCACGTCTCCGTCGAGGCCGACAACGCCACGAAGGAGATCCTCAAGGGCGTCGACCTGACCGTGAAGCAGGGCGAGACCCACGCCATCATGGGCCCCAACGGGTCCGGCAAGTCCACCCTCGCGTACTCCCTCGCGGGTCACCCCAAGTACACGATCACCAGCGGTTCGGTGACCCTGGACGGCGAGGACGTCCTGGAGATGACCGTCGACGAGCGGGCCCGCGCCGGCCTGTTCCTCGCGATGCAGTACCCGGTCGAGATCCCCGGTGTCTCGGTCTCCAACTTCCTCCGCACCTCCGCCACCGCCGTCCGCGGCGAGGCGCCCAAGCTGCGCACCTGGGTGAAGGAGGTCAAGGAGACGATGGGCCGGCTCCAGATGGACCCGGCGTTCGCCGAGCGCAACGTCAACGAGGGCTTCTCCGGCGGTGAGAAGAAGCGCCACGAGATCCTTCAGCTGGAGCTCCTCAAGCCGAAGGTCGCGATCCTCGACGAGACCGACTCCGGTCTGGACGTCGACGCCCTGCGCATCGTCTCCGAGGGCGTCAACCGGGTCCGCGAGACCGGCGAGGTCGGCACCCTGCTGATCACGCACTACACGCGGATCCTCCGCTACATCAAGCCCGACTTCGTGCACGTCTTCGCCAACGGCCGCATTGCCGAGTCCGGCGGCGCCGAGCTCGCCGACAAGCTGGAGAACGAGGGCTACGAGGCATATGTGAAGGGTGGCGCTTCCGCGTGACACAGCTGCCGGGCCTCCTCGACACCGAGGCGATCCGCAAGGACTTCCCCCTGCTGGATCGTACGGTCCATGACGGGAAGAAGATCGTTTACCTGGACAGCGCTGCGACCTCGCAGAAGCCGCGCCAGGTGCTCGACGCACTCAACGAGTACTACGAGCGGCACAACGCCAATGTGCACCGCGGTGTGTACACGATCGCGGAGGAGGCCACGGCGCTGTACGAAGGCGCCCGTGACAAGGTCGCCGCGTTCATCAACGCACCCAGCCGCGACGAGGTGATCTTCACCAAGAACGCCTCCGAGTCGCTCAACCTCGTGGCCAACATGCTCGGCTGGGCCGACGAGCCCTACCGGGTGGACCACGACACCGAGATCGTCACCACGGAGATGGAGCACCACTCCAACATCGTGCCGTGGCAGCTGCTCTCGCAGCGCACGGGCGCGAAGCTGAAGTGGTTCGGCATCACCGACGACGGCCGCCTCGACCTGTCCAACATCGAGGAGATCATCACGGAGAAGACGAAGATCGTCTCCTTCACCCTGGTCTCCAACATCATGGGCACCATCAACCCGGTCGAGAAGATCATCCGCCGGGCCCAGCAGGTCGGCGCGCTGGTCTGCATCGACGCCTCGCAGGCCGCCCCGCACATGGTGCTGGACGTGCAGGCGCTGCAGGCAGACTTCGTGGCCTTCACCGGTCACAAGATGGTCGGCCCGACCGGCATCGGCGTGCTCTGGGGACGGCAGGAGCTCCTGGAGGACCTGCCGCCGTTCCTCGGTGGCGGCGAGATGATCGAGACCGTGTCGATGCACTCGTCGACGTACGCCCCCGCGCCGCACAAGTTCGAGGCCGGTACGCCCCCGATCGCCCAGGCCGTCGGCCTCGGTGCGGCCGTGGACTACCTCTCGGCGATCGGCATGGAGAACATCTACCGCCACGAGCACGCGATCACCGAGTACGCGGTGAAGCGGCTCCTGGAGGTCCCGGACCTGCGGATCATCGGCCCGGCGACGGCCGAGGACCGCGGCGCCACGATCTCCTTCACGCTCGGCGACATCCACCCGCACGACGTGGGCCAGGTGCTCGACGAGCAGGGCATCGCGGTCAGGGTCGGACACCACTGCGCACGGCCGGTCTGCCTGCGGTACGGAATTCCTGCGACCACGCGAGCGTCGTTCTATCTGTACTCCACGCCCGCCGAGGTCGACGCCCTGGTGGACGGTCTGGAGCACGTACGGAACTTTTTCGGATAATGGGCGAGCGGCTGAGGGTTGACTGGTGAAGCTTGATTCCATGTACCAGGAAGTGATCCTGGACCACTACAAGCACCCCCACGGGCGCGGCCTGCGGGACGGCGACGCCGAGGTGCACCACGTCAACCCGACGTGTGGCGACGAGATCACTCTCCGGGTGAAGTACGACGGCGAGACCATCGCCGATGTGTCGTACGAGGGTCAGGGCTGCTCCATCAGCCAGGCCAGCGCCTCCGTGCTGAACGACCTGCTGGTCGGCAAGGAGCTGGGCCAGGCGCAGAAGATCCAGGAGACCTTCCTGGAGCTGATGCAGTCGAAGGGCCAGCTGGAGCCGGACGACGCGATGGAGGAGGTGCTGGAGGACGCGGTCGCGTTCGCCGGCGTCTCGAAGTACCCGGCCCGCGTGAAGTGCGCGCTGCTGAGCTGGATGGCATGGAAGGACGCGACGGCCAAAGCGCTGTCCGAAGGGAAGACGGCATGAGCGATCACGGTACGCCGGAAGTACTGACCACCAAGCCGGCCTCCGAGGAGGAGGTCCGTGAGGCGCTGTACGACGTCGTCGACCCCGAGCTGGGCATCGACGTCGTCAACCTGGGCCTGATCTACGGCATCCACATCGACGACGCCAACATCGCCACCCTCGACATGACGCTGACGTCCGCGGCCTGCCCGCTGACCGATGTCATCGAGGACCAGGCGAAGTCCGCGACCGAGGGCATCGTCAACGAACTGCGGATCAACTGGGTCTGGATGCCGCCGTGGGGTCCGGACAAGATCACGGACGACGGGCGCGAGCAGCTGCGCGCCCTGGGCTTCAACGTCTGAGCCCATTGCCGACGACGAACGGCTGCCCGGCTTCGCGCCGGGGGCCGTTTTTCGTCGTTGTTTCACCTGCCGTACTCACGAGGTGTGTTCCTCGTTGGCACGGGTAGCGGAACCTACCCGCGACACCACGCCGACGAGAGGCATGCCGTGCTGCATCAGCTTTCGCTCCCCGACCGCAGGATGGCCGCCGCCGCGAGCGGAGTGCTCCTGCTGGCCGCGCTGGGGATCAACGCCCCCGCGCACGCCGCGAGTTACGGAACGCCGACGATCGCCTTCTCGGCCTCCTACCTCTCCGGTGCCGTCGGTGCCGGCGGTGACCCCGCGGTCACCGTCACCGTCGCGCAGAGCGGGGCCGACGCGAGCGCGCTCGGCGTGACGGCGTCCGCCAGCTCCAAGCCGTCCGTCGCCGGCACCGGGGACGTGACCGTGACCGGTACGGGCGCCACCCGGCAGCTCTCCGTCGCCGCGCACGGGCGCGGCTACACCGACCTCACGGTCAAGGTCACCGGGCTCGGTGGCAAGACCGCGGCCAGGAAACTTTACTACGCCGCCTCGGCCGCCGTGCAGAACGCCGCCGACACCCGCTACCTCACCGGCTCCTCGGACGCCTCGGCAGCCGTCGACGTCGGTGGCGGGTACATGGTCGTGGCCGACGACGAGTCCAACACGCTTCGCCTGTACGACCGTTCCGCATCCGGCGCGCCCGTGAAGAGCTGGGACGTCGGTCCGGAGCTCGGGGCGGACAAGGAGGTGGACATCGAGGGCGCGGCCCGGGTCGGCGACACCATCTACTGGACCGGATCGCTCGGCAACAACAAGGACGGCGAGTACAAGTTGGACCGCAACACCGTCTTCACCACGACGGTGACCGGCTCGGGCGCGGCCACCGCGCTGACGGTGGGCGGCGAGTACGGGAAGCTCCGGGGCGATCTCGTCGCCTGGGACAAGGCCAACGGCAACCGGCTCGGCTTCGCCGCGGGCACGGCCGACGGCGAAGTACCCAAGCAGATCGACGGGTTCAACATCGAGGGTCTGGAGTTCGCGCCCGGCTCGACGACCACCGCGTACCTCGGCTTCCGGGCACCACTGGTCCCGCCGAAGGCAGGCGGCAAGGCCCTGATCGTGCCGGTCACCAACTTCGACGAGGTGGCCGGCAGCGGGGTAAAGGCGGTCATGGGCGCGCCGATCGAGCTGGACCTCGGCGGGCTCAGCATCCGGGACATCCGCAAGAACGCCGCCGACCAGTACCTGATCGTGGCCGGTTCCTGGGCGGCCGACGACAACTCCGACCCGTACGCCCTCTACGCCTGGGACGGGGTCGCCTCGCACGCCCCGGTCAAGCGGGCCGAGCTGCCGACCGCCGACGCGGGCGGCTGGGAGGCCGTCGTGGACGTTCCCGACCTCACCGTTCCGGGCGCCCGGACGCAGCTGATCACCGATGCCGGTTCGGCCGACCTGTACGGGGACGGCACGGAGGCGAAGGATCTCGACCACGCCGAGTGGAAGAAGTCCCGCGCCGTCCGGTTCACCGTCGGCGGCTGACGGGCCGGACAGGCGGGCCCGGGGCGCGGTCCTACGGTCCGTACGGCGGCGGCGGTGCGGCGGTCGCCGCCTCCGCCAGGGCCGGGCCCAGGTTCTCCGTGCGCATGCGCCGGTCGACGTAGAGCAGCCCGGTCACCAGCTGCGGGAACGTCGCCGCGATGAACTGGCTGATCAGCTGCCCGAGCGCCATGATCACCAGATAGCCGCTCATGGCGAAGGCGATCGCGGCCGGGTTCGGGTCCTCGTCCAGGGTGGATCCGCCGATCACGCCGGAGAACATGCCGAGGAACGAGAACGGCATCTGGATGACGTAGCTCGCGACGTAGGCCATGCCGAGGGCCAGCAGGGTGATCCCGAGGATCCGCCACCAGTCGCCGCGCACCAGCTGCGCGGAGCGGCGCAGGGCGGCCACCGGGGACTGCCCCTCGAACACCACGGCCGAGGGTGCCAGGCAGAACTTCACCCAGAGCCAGATCGCGAGCGGGGCGGTGGCCAGGGCACCGAGGAAGCCGAGCGCGGTCCACAACGCCAGGTTGCCCCCGTACTCCAGGGTGATGGAGCCGATGATCACCGCGAAGATGCCGACCACCAGGAGCACCATCGGGACCATCACGATCAGGAGGGTCAGGACCACCGTTCCGAACACCGCCGGCACGCGGGCCCAGGCCCGGCGCCAGATGAAGGAGAAGGTGGTGGGCCTGCCCAGCACCGCCTCCTGCAGGATCGCGGGCACGGTCGCGTACATCATGGCCGTGGCGACCGCGAAGGCGATCATGGCGACCAGCCAGACGACACCGAAGGCGACCACGATCGGCACCACCTCCGAGGACCTCGGGTCCTCCTCGGCACTGAGCGAGATGACGGTGTGCAGCTGGTCGCTGACCGCGGAGTACGCGATCAGGGCCGTGGCGGCCATGAGCACCACCGCCCCGCCGTACACGGCCGCGCCGATGCCGAACAGCTGCTTCCAGTAGCGCCCCATCGTGCTGAAGGCGCCGCCGAGTATGTCCCCGAGCTTCAGGGGCACCAGCGGTATCACCCCCGGCTTCGGCGGTGGCATCCAGCCACCCCATCCCGGCGGACCCGGGGGCCCTCCGTACGGTGCTCCGCCGCCCCACCCTGCGTCCTGCGCCACTGCTGCTCCGTCATGTGTCGTTGTCCGGTGTGCTGGTCGGGACACCGTAGCGTCCCCGCTGGCCGAAAGCGCTCGTACCGTCGTTCGGGCGGCGATGCGTACACTCGTACACATGGGATACGGACTGCTGGCCGCGGCGATCGCGGCGGAGGTGGCCGGCACGACGGCCATGAAGTACAGCGAGGGCTTCACCCGGCTCTGGCCCTCGCTGATCACCGTCGCGGGATACCTCGTGGCCTTCGGACTGCTCGCCCAGACACTGAAGACGCTGTCGGTGGGCACCGCCTACGCGATCTGGGCGGGGATCGGCACCGCGGCCGTGGCGGCCATCGGCATCCTCTTCATGGGGGAGTCCGGCAGCCCGGTCAAACTGGCGGGCATAGCGCTGGTCATCGCCGGAGTGGTGGTGCTGAACCTGGGCGGGGCCCACTGATGGTGCGCCGTTACGACCCCGAGCGGCGCGACCGCATCATCGATGCCGCGATCAGGGTGGTCGGCGCCAAGGGCATCGCGGGGCTGAGTCACCGCTCCGTCGCCGCCGAGGCCGATGTGCCGCTCGGCTCGACGACGTATCACTTCGCCTCGCTGGACGAGCTGTTGATCGCCGCGCTGCGCCGGTCGAACGAGAACTTCGCCGAGGTCATGCGGGAGAGCGAGGCGCTGGCCGATCCGGCGGCCGACCTCGCCGAGGAGCTGGCCCGGCTGCTGGGGGAGTACTTCTCCGGCGGACGCGGGCGGGCCGAGCTGGAGTACGAGCTGTATCTCGCCGCGCTCCGCAGGCCCGCGCTGCGGCCCGTCGCCGCCGAGTGGACCGACGGCACCGCCGAGCTGCTGTCCGGGCGCACCGATCCGGTCACCGCGCGGGCGCTGATCGCGCTGATGGACGGGATCTGTCTGCAGGTGCTGCTCACCGGCGGCGAGTACGACGAGGCGTACGCACGGGAGATGCTGCGGCGGATCGCCGGTTGACGGATCCGGCCGCGGGCGCCGGTTGACCGATCCGCGCGCCGAACGCCGGGTATCGGCTCCGTCCCCGTGCGCCGGCTGATCGCTCCGCCCCCGATCGACGGAACGGATGACCGCTCCGTCGATCGCGTGCCCCTCACACGCCGGCCGGGCCCCCGTTCCGTACCGCCGCCAGGGCCGCCCGGACGCTCGCCTCGATGTCGGTGATCGGATACAGCGCCTCGCGGACCGTCCGGTCGCGGCCCACCACCAGCGTCAGCCGCTTCAGCCGGCTGATGCCGCCCGCGCGGAAGGTGGGCAGGCGCAGCGCCGCCGTCAGCTCCAGCTCCGCGTCGGACAGCAGCGGGAACCGCAGCCGCTCCGCGTCCGCGAAGGCCCGCTGCTCGTCCGGGCGCTGGGTGGAGACCCCATGCACGGTCGCGCCCGCCGCGGTGAACTCGGCCAACTGGTCGCGGTACGTGCATGATTCGAGCGTGCAGCCGCTCGCGCCCGGGATCTCGGCCCAGCCCGGCGGATAGGCGTCCCGGCGGGCGTAGGCGCCGGGGAAGAAGTACAGAACGGTGTACGGGGTGCCGGCGACCGGGTCGCGCGGTGCCCCGTCGAGGTCCAGCAGCCGCAGCTCGGGCAGGCGGGTGCCCACCAGGGCGTGCACCCGGGCCGCCTCCTTCGAGGCCTCCGCGGTCGTCGCCATCATTTCCCCTTCTCCCAGTACCCAGGTGTCGCCCCAGTCCTGGAGCGCGATCAGTACGGGCAGCAGCGCGCGTCCACGCGGGGTGAGGCGGTACTCGTACCGGGGGGGCCGGTCCTGGTACGGCTCCCGGGAGAGCACCCCCGCGTCGACCAGCAGCCGCAGCCGCTCGGTCAGCACTTTGCGGGACACGCCCAGCTCCTGCTGGAGCGCGTCGAAGCGGTGCACCCCGCGCGCCGTGTCCCGCACGATCAGCAGGGTCCACCAGTCGCCCACGACGTCGAGCGCCTGGGCGATCGCGCAGTCGGCGTCGGCCAGGCTGGTGCGCTGGGGCATCGGCTCCTCCGTCCGTCTCCCGTATTCGCCGCTTACCGGCTTGACCTGCAGGAAACCACGATGCCATAGTCCGTTCCCAAAAGGAACTCACTGGGGAGGGTGCTGGGGATGAGCTTTTTCGGGGTCGTGCGGGACGTGCCGCGCACCGTACGGCTGCTGGCCTTCGGTTCCTTTCTCAACGGGGTCGCCAGCTTCACCTTCATCTACCTCTTCGTCTATCTGACCGGGGCGCGCGGACTGAGCGTCCCGCAGGCCGGAGTCGTCGCGGGCATCGGCGGCCTCGGCCTGGTCGCGGGGAACTTCACCGGCGGCTGGTTCGGCGACCACTACGGCCACCGCCGGATGCTGCTGACCGGCGCCCTGGTCAGCGGGGCGGCGCTGGCCGCGCTGCCGGTCCTGCCTGTCGCGGCGATGTACGGGGTGCTCCCGCTCGCGCAGTACGCGGCGGGCGTCGTGCGCGCCGCCAACTCCGCGCTCGTCGCGGTCTTTGTCCCCGAGGGCGGCAGGCGCCAGAGCTTCGCCCTGGTACGCGCCGCGGGCAACGCCGCGTTCGCCGTCGGCCCGCCGCTCGGCGCGCTGATCGCCGCCCACTTCTCGTACGGCTGGCTGTTCGTCGCCGACGGACTCGGGACCCTGCTCTTCGCCGGGTACGCGGCGGCGGTGCTCCCCGCCCGCGGCACCGCGCACGCCCGGCCGGACCGTGACCCCGGCGCGCCGGGCCTCTGGCGGGAGCTGCGGGCCAGGCCCGCCGTGCTGGTCCTGCTCGCCGCGATCCTCTGCGTCGACCTCGTCTACCGGCAGCAATACTCGACCCTGCCCGTCTTCCTCGCCGAACACGGCCACGGCGACCAGTTCTACGGCTGGCTGCTGGCCGTCAACGGAGGGCTCATCCTCCTGCTGGAACTCCCCGCCGCCCACATGCTGCGCCGCCGGGCGCCGCTGTCCATCGTGGGCACCGGGCTGCTGCTGGTGGGGCTGGGCTACGCGGTGCTGATTCCCGGCGCCGGGGTGTTGTCCGCCGTCACCATGATGGCGGCACTGACCGCCGGCGAGATCCTCTACAAGACCACCGCGACGGCTTACGTGGCCGACCAGGCACCGGACCACGCACAGGGCCGCTTCCAGAGCCTGTACGCGGGCGCCTCCATCAGCGGCCAGGTGCTGGCGCCCCCGCTCGGTGGTGCGCTCTACGCCCACGCGCCCGGACTGCTCTGGCCCGCCTGCGCGGTGCTGGCCTGCGGCGCGGGGGCGGCGGTGCTGGCTGCCAGGGCCTCTCGTTCGGATCCCGCCGGGCTCGCGGGGTCCGGCACGCACTCCCCCAAGGCCTCAAGGGCCAGGGGGACCCCCTCCGCGTTGTCGTCGGTCGCCGACGCGCCGCGTCGACTCCCTCCTCCGCCTTGCGATCGCACGCACCGGACCCCGCTCCCTGATCCGGCCTGATCCGAACGAAAGACCCTGTGCGGCTGCGGGGACCGGTGCGCGAGGCGGCCGCCGTACCGGTGCCCGAACGGCAGACACAGCCTGGCTGACCTGGCAGGTCCGGGCTCCAGGGCCGGACCTGCCCACCCGGCGAGACCGGTTGGCCCCGGTGGTGCCTCGCCGGTTAGGTTTCGTGTCATGACCGACACGACTTCTGCTCGCACCACCGGCGCCGTCGCCGCCGGCCTCGCCACCATCGCCGGCGACGGTTCCGTTCTCGACACCTGGTTCCCCGCCCCCGAGCTCACCGCCGAGCCGGGCCCGGCCGGAACCGAACGGCTCACCCCCGACCAGGCCGTCAACCTTCTCGGTGAGGGCGCCGGCAAGGCCATCGGCGTGGACGCCCGCCGCGGTGTCGAGGTCGTCGCCGTACGTACGGTCATCGCCTCGCTCGACGACAAGCCGCTGGACGCCCACGACGCGTACCTGCGTCTGCACCTCCTCTCGCACCGCCTCGTCCAGCCGCACGGCCAGAACCTGGACGGGCTCTTCGGCCTCCTCACCAACGTCGCCTGGACCTCGCTCGGCCCGGTCGCCGTCGACGACGTGGAGAAGGTGCGGCTGAACGCCCGCGCCGAGGGCCTGCACCTCCAGGTCACCTCGGTCGACAAGTTCCCCCGGATGACGGACTACGTCGCGCCGAAGGGCGTCCGGATCGCCGACGCCGACCGGGTCAGGCTCGGCGCGCACCTCGCCGCCGGCACGACCGTCATGCACGAGGGCTTCGTCAACTTCAACGCCGGCACCCTCGGCACGTCGATGGTCGAGGGCCGCATCTCCGCCGGTGTCGTCGTCGGCGACGGTTCCGACATCGGCGGCGGCGCCTCCACCATGGGCACCCTCTCCGGCGGCGGCAAGGAGCGCATCGTCATCGGCGAGCGCTGCCTGATCGGCGCCGAGGCCGGCGTCGGGATCGCGCTCGGCGACGAGTGCGTCGTCGAGGCCGGGCTCTACGTCACGGCCGGCACCCGCATCACGCTGCCGGACGGCCAGATCGTCAAGGCCCGTGAGCTCTCCGGAGCCTCGAACATCCTCTTCCGCCGCAACTCGGTCACCGGCGCCGTCGAGGCCCGCCCGAACAACGCGGTCTGGGACGGCCTCAACGACGTCCTGCACAGCCACAACTGAGGCCGCCCGGCCTCAGAGTGTCCGGGAGTAGGCCTCGCGGCGCCCGCGCTGCCTACTGCCGGACACTCTCAATCGGTGGCGCGCAGCAGTTCCTCGTAAGCCCTCCGCAGCCCGTCGGTCGCCCCGCGTCCGGCGGGCTGCAGCGGTTCGCGGACCGGTCCGGCGCCGAGCAGCGCCTTGGCGGTGACCGTGCCGGGGAGCCCGGAGGCCATCATCGCCTCGGCGAGCGGGAGGACCAGGCGGTTGAGCCGGGCGGCCCGCGCGGTGTCCCCTGCGTCGAACGCGTCCAGGACCGCCCGCAGCGCACGGGGCGCCACATTGGCGACGGTGCTGACATAGCCCGCCGCGCCCACCGCGTACAGCGGCAGATTCAGCTCCTCGCAGCCCGAGTAGTACGCCAGCGAGGTCGCGCCGATCACCTTCGTGGAGCCCAGCAGGTCGTACGCGCAGTCCTTCACGGCCACGATGCGCGGGTGCTCCGCGAGCCGCAGCAGGGTCTCCGGCTCGATGCGGGTGCCGGTGCGGCCGGGGATGTCGTACAGCATCAGCGGAAGGCCGCTCGCGTCGGCGACGCGCCAAAAATGCGCCTCGACGGCGGGCTGCGGCGGCCGGCTGTAGTACGGCGTCACCACCAACAGGCCGTCCACGCCCGCCTGTTCGGCCTGCCGGGCGAGGGCGATCGTGTGCCGGGTGTCCGCGCTGCCGACCCCGGCGACGATCGGTACACCGTCGCCGACCGCCGCCCGGACCGCCCGCAGCAGCGTGGTCTTCTCGGCGTCGGTGGTGGTCGGGGACTCGCCGGTGGTGCCGCTGAGCACCAGTCCGTCGCAGCCGTCGGCGACCAGGGCGACGGCATGCTTCCCGGCCGCGTCCAGGTCCAGCTCGCCGGATTCGGTGAACGGCGTGATCATGGCGCAGAGCGCGCGGCCGAAGGGGGGCGCTGGTGAGGTCATCCTCGAAGTGTCGGCCGACCGGACCGCGAAGGTCCACTTAGATCTGCTTGGGGTGAGCGGCAAGCAGGACTGAACAGTCGCGGGTTCGCGCCCACGAGTCTGGCATGATCGAACGACTGTACGGCAGGCCGGGACCGGGGTGGGTGCGTGAGCATGCGAGGACTGACGCGGGCGGGGACCGGCAGTCGGGGGCCGCTGGCGGCCGGGCTGCTGGCCGGGGTGCTGGGGCTGACGCTCTCCGGATGCGCCGGGTTCCTCGTGCCGGCGGGCGAGGGCGAGCCGGAGCCGACGCCCAGCGATCCCTACCGGGTGCACGCCGACAAGCTGCCGACGCCGTTCCCCAGCGTCTCGGTCGGGGTCTTTGACCGGCCGGGCGCGCAGGGGCCCGCGCCCACGCCCACCGTCCCGGCCGGCTGTCCGTCCTCCGGCGTCGTCGTCGACATGGGCGAGGTGGAGGCGGCGCTCGGCCACCGGGCCGTCGGACTCACCCTCACCAACTGCGGCAGCAAGCCGTACCGGGTCCACGGCTACCCGTCCGTCCGGGCCCTGGACGAGGCAGGCGACCCGCTGGCCGTCCCGGTGAACCCCGGCTCCTCCTACATGGGCACCGACCGGGGGCCGAAGGAGGTCATGCTGGAGCCGGGGCAGACCGTGCGCTCGCTCCTGGCCTGGGTCTCCACCCCGACCGGCGGCGACCTCATCGAGGGCGACGCCCTGGAGATCGCACCGGCGCCCGGACTGGAGGGGCGCACCTTCCCGCTGGAGGGCAGCGACGTACGGCTGCTCGACGAGCTCAACATGACCGCGTGGCGGGCCGCCCCGTAGCGGAGCGGCGGCGCGGGGTCAGAGGGCGAGCTTGAAGCCCTCGTGGCTGCGGGCGAAGCCCAGCGACTCGTAGAACCGGTGCGCGTTCGCGCGCCGCTTGCCGCTGGTCAGCTGCGCCAGCCCGCACCCGCGCAGCCGGGCCCGGTCCACCGCCTGCTTCATCAGCTCCCGGCCCAGCCCGCCGCCCCGCCGGTCGGCCCTGACCCGTACCGCCTCGATCAGCACCCGCTCCGCGCCGCCCCTGCCCAGCCCCGGTATGTACGTCGCCTGCGCACAGCCCAGCACGGTGTCGCCGTCCACCAGCACCAGCATCTCGTTGCGCGGGTCGCTCTCGATGGCGGCGAAGGCCCCCTCGCACGCGTCGTCGACCACGACCGAGGCCGGATCGACGACCCGTTCCTCGTCGGCGAGCAGGGCGAGGACGGCGGGCAGGTCGGCGCGGGTGGCGGTGCGAAGGATCACGTTCCGGAGTCTGGCACGGGCGCCGGAGCACCCGGCGCCCGGCCCACGGCCCGCCGGCCCGGTACGGTCAGCGGCGCGCCATGTAGAGGCTGAACGCCTTGTGGAGCACCTTGTTGAGCGGGTAGTCCCACTCGCCGATGTACTCGGCGGCCCGGCCGCCGGTACCGACCTTGAAGCGCAGCAGGCCCAGCAGGTGGTTGCTCTCGTCCAGGGTGTCGGTGATGCCGCGCAGGTCGTAGACGGCCGCGCCCCGCTCGTGCGCGTCGCTCATCATGCGCCACTGGATGGCGTTGCTGGGCTGGACCTCGCGCTTGCGGCCGGTCGAGGCGCCGTAGGAGTACCAGACGTGGTTCCCGACGGTCAGCATCGTCGCGGCGGAGAGCGTCTCGCCCTCGTACCGGGCGAGGTAGAGCCGCATCCGGTCGGGGTCCTCGGCCCGCAGCGCGGTCCACATCCGCTGGAAGTAGCCGAGCGGACGGGGGATGAAGCGGTCGCGCCCGGCCGTCTCGCGGTACAGCTCGTAGAAGGCCGGGAGGTCCTCGTAGTCGCCCTCGACGACCTTGACGCCCGCCTTTTCCGCCTTCTTGATGTTGCGCCGCCACTGCTGGTTCAGATTGCCCCGGATCTCCTCCAGCGACAGCCCGGCGAACGGGACCTGGAAGACGTACCGGGGCTGCCCCGCGCTGAAACCGTCCTCGCTCTCCTCCTCGCCGCGCCGCCAGCCCAGTGCGCTCAACTGCTTCACGACCTCGCCTGCCCGCGGCTCCCGCGCGTCCGGCTCCACGTCGCGCAGGCGGCCGGCGGCCGGGTCGGCGATGGCGTCCTTCACCGTCCGGGCGTCCCAGCGCCGGGCGACCACCGGCGGGCCCATCCGCACCGAGAACGCGCCCTGCGCCTTCAGATGCGCCAGCATCGGATCCAGCCACTCACGCAGACCGCCGTCGTGCCAGTCGATGACCGGACCCTCCGGCAGATAGGCCAGATAGCGCTTCACCCGGGGGATCGGCCGGTACAGGACGAGCCCGGCCCCGATGATCCGCTCCCCCGTGCCGTCCCGGTCGAACCAGCCGATGCTCTCCGCACGCCAGTCGGGCTTCACATCGCCCCACGACGGAACCTGCATATGGCTCACGGCCGGCCGGCTCGCGACGAACGCCAGATGCTCATCGCGGCCGATCGTCCTGAGATGCGGTGCCATGCGGTACTCCGTTCGTTGTGCTGTCGGTGGGTCCGACGGTATCGACGGGGCGTGCTGTTGACCTCGAGCGGACTTGACGTATCAGGGTGGTCCGCAACGGCGCGCCACCCGGTGCGCCCGCCAGGGAGGTCCCGTCATGAGCGTGCGATTCGAATCCGGTCCCGATCTTGCCCGTAACGACGCCGGACTCGTCAAGGCGAGCACCTGGGACGTGGGCACCCCGGAGCGCATGCGGCGGACGGTCGAGGCCATTCGCGAGGCGTGGGAGAGCCGGGACTGGCCGCATCCGGGACTTCTTTCGTACACCGTCCACGCCGGTGAGGACGGCAGGACCCTGTTCCACTACAGCCAGTGGAGTGGTGAACAGGCATACCAGGACTTCTTCCGGCACGGCAGGGACGAGCGCAACGCGGACATCGACGCCGCCGTGCCGGGCATCCGGCGGCTCGGACTGCACACCCTGGAGCTCTACCGTTCCACGCCGCCCCGCGAGGGCGACGGACGGGAGCCGGGCTGCGTCGTGATCGTCGACGTGGAGTTCGACGGCGCGGACAAGGCTCGGCAACGGGACTGGGTGGACACCGTGTTCGAGGCGCTGGGCACCGACCCGGCGCCCGCCCCGGGCGGCATCTCCGGCCACTTCCACGTGAGCACCGACGGGACGCGGGTGCTCAACTACGCCGAATGGGAGAGCGCGGCCGCCCACATCGACGCGTCGGCCGCGCCCGGTGCCGGGATCGGGTCGGGCACGCCGCAGTGGGAACGGGTGCGGTCGTACCCGGGGGTGAGCGGCGGCGGGGTCAACCGGTACACGCCCGCGCTCAGCATCCGGCCGAGCGCGGGCGCGTAGGGCCCGCCGCTACGGGCGGAAGCGGAGCACCTGCGGGTCGTGGTCGCTGTTCTGATCGGCGAACTCGGCGTTGATGTGCACGCTGTCGTACTGGAAGTCGTCGATCGACGGGCTGGTCAGGATCTGGTCGAGAACCTGGCTGTTGCCCTGGTAGACGTAGCTGTAACGCTCCGAGCGAGGCAGGGACTTGACCGCCGGGTACAGCGTGCCCCCGGCGGTCAGCGCCTCGGCCGTGCCGGAGAACTCGAAGTCGTTGATGTCACCGACGACCAGGACGTCCGCGTTCTTCTGGACGCTCAGCAGCTTCTTGACGAAGGTGTTGACCACCGCCCCCTGCGCGTGCCGCTGGACCTCCGAGGAACGGGACGGCGGCTGGTGCTCCGAGAAGATGGACTCGTCACCGCCCTTGGACGCGAAGTGGTTGGCGACGACGAAGACCGTACGGCCGCGGAAGCTGAACTCTCCGACGAGCGGCTTGCGGCTGTCCTGCCACGCCGGGTTCGCCGGGTCGATCCGGCCGGGGGAGAGCGTCAGAGCGGCGCGGCCCCGCTCCCGGGCGACCTCGGTCGCCGTCGTCGCGTCGCCGCCGGCCCGGTCGGTGAACGAGACCCGCTCCGGGTTGAAGAGGAACACCTGACGGATGTTGCCGCCGGGCTCGCCGCCGTCCTTCTTGTCCTGCGGGTCGATGGAGCGCCAGTCGTACGCCGGACCGCCCGCCGCGACGATCGCGTCGATGAACTTCTTCACCGTCGCGTCGGCGGCGACCGTGCCGTCGCTCTTCGCGCCGTTGTTGTCCTGGATCTCCTCCAGCGCCACGATGTCGGGCGAGGCGAGGTTGTCGACGACCGCGGCGGCGAGCGCGTCGAACTTCTCCTGCGGGTCGCCGGGGTCGAGGTTCTCGACGTTGTACGTCGCCACGGCCAGCTCGCCGCCGCGCTGCTTGCGGGTGGTCTCCCGGCGCAGGCCCTCGCCGGTGACGGTGCCCATGGTGCGGGCGGTCAGCGTGTAGCCGCCGTACTGGTTGAAGTCGAGTGGGCCCTCGGTCGTACCGGTCAGCACATCGCCCACGTCGGCCTTGGGGAAGGGCTGCTGGGCCAGCGGCACCAGCGACTGGATCTGGAGCCGTCCGGTGTTCTGCGAGCCGTACGAGCCGTAGACGGTGCCGCCGCGGCGGGCGTCGTTCTCGCGCGGCTTCACCGTCACCCACAGCTCGGCGTGCGCGTCGGTGGCGCCGACCACCCGCGAGGTGCCGACGCTGATGTTCATGCCTTCGACCGACTCGTAGTAGTCGAGGGCGTAGCGGGACGGCCGCAGGGGCAGCGCGTTGATGGATCCGCCGGCGGCGGGGTCGCCCTCAGGGGTGTACCGGGAGGGGACCGAGCGCTTCGAGACCCGTACCGGCGAGGGCAGGGCGTTGCCGGAGGACACCACGGTGACGGTGGGCTTGCTGATCTCGGTCAGCGACTGGTTGCCGGAGTCGAGACCGCCCGGGACGTACTCGGTGACCGTGCCGGAGACGGTGACCGCGTCACCGACCGCGACGGTGGGGGCGGAACCGGTGTAGACGAAGACGCCCTCGCTGGTGGCGGGGTCGGCGTCGGGGTTCCGGTCCTGGAACCAGAAGCCCTTCGTACCGTACGTCCGCACACCCGTGACGATGCCCGCCACGTCGGCGACCTGCTGGCCGGCGAGCGGGGATATCCGGGTGGAGCCCTGGATGTCGTGGATCCGGACCTGGCCGTCCACGGGCAGGCCGGCGGTGGAGGCGGACGCGGAGGTGGTCGCGGCGCCGGAGAGCAGACCGGCGGCGAGGGCGGCGGTGACCACGGCGGAGACAGCGGTGGTTCTGGACGATGCGGCAGGCATCACGGGCTCCGGGGGTATCGAGGGTCGGGGCGGAGATCTACGCGCGTCAATCTCTTGTGTGCGCAAGGGGGTTGTCAAGGTCTGCCGGGTGTACTGCCGCTGTCCGTTGCATGAACCGGGCGGCATGGGGCGAAATGCGTCTACGCTTGGGCCGCCCGATCCGTACGTGCAGCATGCCCGGTCCGTACGTCCGGTGCGCCCGGCCCGTATGTGCGGACGCCTGATCCGTACGTCCGGCCCGCAGGTCCGGCCCGCATGTCCGGTACGCCCGATCCGTACGTCCCCGAGGAGAACCATCTGATGTCCGCAGAGCGCCCCACCCTGCCGCCCGTACGGCTGCGCACCGAGGCCGAGCTGGCTCGGGACGCGCTCGCCGCGCCGCTGCTCGCCCGCGCCGTCCGGCTCGCCCGCTGGGCGGGCCCGGAGACGCGGGTCGGCGCCGGTGGCGAGCTCGTCGACGCCCAACTGCCCGCGGCAGCCGAGCACATCGGCCTGGCGGCCGACGAGGACGGGGCGGCGGAGGCGAGCGAGGCGTGGCGGCTCGCGGTCGACGCGGGGCTCGTCGACGTCGAGGACCCCAGCGAGGATGCCGGACCGGACGCTGAGGGGACCGCGACCGCCGGTGAGGCCCTGGCGCTCGTCACCGGTGGTTCACCGAAGGACGTCCTGTCGATCTGGCTCGACGGCCTGGAGGCCGTCCACGCCGACGCCACCGCGCCCGTCTTCGACGACCTTGCCGACCTCGTCGGTGAGGACGGCTCGATCGACTTCGAATCCCTGGACTGGGACCCGGAGGTCGAGGCGGAGTTCCTCGACGGAGTCCTCGGAAATCTGTACCTGCTCACCGTCGGGGACGGCCACGGCGGCACGGACCCGGTACCCGTACCGCTGCCCGCCCTCGCCGCGTCGGTGATCGTCCCCGACGACATGGGCGAACCCACCGACCACATCCTTGAACAGGTGTCCGAGGCGATGATGCGCCTGGACGACCAGTTCCGGGTACTCGAACCCATCGGCATCGTCGAATACCGCCCGGTGGACGAGGCGTTGCTGGTCGAGGAGGGCGAGGACGCCGCCCCGCCGGCCGACGACGAGGACGTCAGCCGGTACGGAATGGTGAAGCTGACCCCCCTCGGCCTCTACGGCCTGCGGAGCCGGATGCTGGAGGCCGGGGTGGACGCCCCGGCGATCGGCGACTTCGCGGACAAGGGCGCCGACGCGCTGCTCGGCGGGGTCGCGTACTACCCCGAGGCGGCGGCCCGCAGCGAGGTCGAACTGTGGCTCGCCCGGCGCGGCGGTGCGGACGGGGCGGCGGCCGAACTCCTGGCGGCGTCGCGCGGCACGGACCAGCAGGCACCGCTGCGCCGGCTGCACTGCCAGCAGGCTCTCGCCCTGGTCGGAGCGGGGGCGGAGCCCGCGGTGCGCGCGGTGCTGGACGACCCCGAGCTGGGCGGCCTCGCCCGGGTCTGGCTCGCGGAGCTGGGTGCCGCGGACGTCCCCGCCCCGCCGGAGCCGATGATCTTCTGGCTCGCCATCGACACGATCGCGGCCCAGCTGGAGACCGACGGCGACCTGGGCGAGCTCCAGGGTTTGGTCGAGGGCCTGGCGGGCCAGCACAGCGGCTTCTTCGACGAGGCGTGGCGGGTGGCGCACCCGGCGACCGCCGATGTCCTCGAAGCGATGGGACGGCTGCACAGCGACAAGAAGAAGGCCAAGGAGGCCCGCAAGGCGGCGTTCAAGGCCCGGTCGCGCAAGGGGGCCTGACCTCCGGCCGGGTACGGCACGGGCGGAACGGGCGGCACTAGCGGCCCGGTCCGGGGTGGACGGCGACTTCGGGACATCCCTTCAGGCCAACTGCACAGGAAGGATGCCCCTCGGCGTCGCCCGCAGTTCAACTGGTGTTGGCGCAAGGGCGCGACTGTGGGCGCGCCAACAACCGCCCGATTGCCCCAGGAGTACGTGATGCCCATCACGCGCAGGGAATTCACCAAGCAGTCCGCCCTCACCGGTGCAGGCATCGCGCTGACCGGTACCGTCGCCGCACTGGCCACCGCGCCGGGCGCCCTCGCCGCCGGGGACCCGAAGCACGGCCACGGCCATGACCACGGCCACGGCCACGACCGCGAGCCCGGCTACGGGCCGCTGGTCGCCGACCCCGAGGGCATACTCGCGCTCCCCGCCGGCTTCTCGTACCAGGTCATCACCCACTGCGGGGTCACCAAGCTGGAGAGCGGCGAGTTCACCCCCTCCAACCACGACGGCACGGCCACCTTCGAGGGCCCGCGCGGTGTCACCCTGCTCGTCAACAACCACGAGCTCAGCGGTACCCGGGCCGGCTGGGAGCACCCGGTGCCGCTCACCGAGGGCCTTGTCTACGACCCGGTCGCGGCCGGCGGCTGCACCGTCGTGGAGACCCGCCGCGACGGCCGTACCGCCGAGTGGGTCGGCATCGCCGGCACCTCCACCAACTGCGCCGGTGGCGCCACCCCGTGGGGCACCTGGCTCACCTGCGAGGAGACCGAGGACAAGGCCGGCAAGAACGGCCTGCTCAAGGACCACGGCTACGTCTTCGAGGTCGACCCGTACGACCGGCGCGCCAACCGTGACCCGCACCCGATCAAGGCGTTCGGCCGGTACGCCCACGAGGCCGTCGTCATCGACCCCAAGCAGGGCCACGCCTACCTGACCGAGGACGCCTCCGGCCCCAACGGACTCCTTTACCGCTGGGTCCCGCCGCACGGCTTCCGGCACGGCCGGGGCAAGCTGCGCACGCTCGCCGACGACGCCGGTGTCCTCCAGGCGACCAAGTGCTTCGACAGCAACGGCAAGTTCGTCGACGACCTGTCCCGCGCCACGAAGACCGGCACGGTGTACGGCGTGGACTGGGTCGACGTACCCGACCGTGACGCCAAGTCCGTCTCGGTGCGCAAGCAGTTCGCCGACGGCGCGATCACCCGGGCCCGCAAGCTCGAAGGCATGTGGTGGGGCGACGGCGGCGCCTACATCGTCTCCTCGTTCGCCCGCTCCGAGAGCCCCGTCCAGCACGACGGCCAGGTCTGGTTCTACGACCCCAAGCGCCGCACCCTGACGCTGAAGGTGCTCCTCGGCGTGAACGCCGACCCGTCGAAGGACGGCGCGTTCGACGGCCCGGACAACATCACCGTCTCGCCGTACGGCGGACTGGTCATCGCCGAGGACGGCGAAGGCGTCCAGCACCTCTTCGGCGCGACCGAGAGCGGCCGCACCTACCCCATCGCGCGCAACGAGCTGAACATCGGCAGTGAGGAGGAGCCGGAGTACAGCGAGTTCACCGGTGTCACGTTCTCGCCCGACGGCAGGACGCTGTACGCCAACATCCAGACGCCGGGCATCATGCTCGCCATCACCGGCCCGTGGAAGCGCCAGCCGAACCGCGGCTGACTGCCCGTCGCCGGATTTCCGGCAATGGCCCTCTCAGGTCGGCGCGCGTAATTCCCTCGCGCGCCGGCCGGGCACCCCTCTAGAGTTCTGTCCGTGCCCAGGTGCGCAGGCAGGACCTACTTCCACTGATAATGGGGATGTCGCGGGTTCGAGTCCCGCCACCGGATTTCGGTCCGGTGTAGCTCAGTCGGCAGAGCACCTTCGTCGGTTCCGCCGACCTTGAACTCCGGGCACCACAACTTCATCAGCACGACTGCATGGCACCTCCCGGTGCGCAGGCTGCGGCTACTTCCTCCCACGAACCCGCCGCCGCCGACTCTGATCTCGGGAGGCACAGACGCCGGGGGGTGCCCGGTGCGCAGGCGACGGATACTTCCATTGAACTGAGGGTTGCGGGTTCGAGTCCCGCCCGGCCACGGCCGGTAGCTCAATCGGGTAGAGCATCAGTAAGCCCGTCGCCGACTCCTGATCTCGGGCACTCTTTTCCTCTGTGCCTACCCCCAACGAATTCGGGGGAATTCTCATGGCACGCTTCAACACCCGCACCACCGCGCCTCGCGCCACCTCGCCCGTGCGGACGACCGGGCGCACCGCGCCGACCCATCAGGGCGGCCGGGGATATCTGCGCGACAACCGCTCCGAGCTCTTCCTGCTCGCGGTCGCCAATTTCGTTTCGCAGCAGACCTTTTACGAGGACGGCGAGCAGCGCGACGAGCGCTTCGCCGAACTGGTGCGGGTGCTCGCCGTCGGCGATCCCGAGTGGACCGCCGGCCTGCTGCACTGGCTGCGCCGCGACGGCCGGATGCGTACCGCCTCGATCGTCGGCGCCGCCGAGTACGTGAAGGCGCGACTGGATGCGGGCGCCGAGGACGGACCGACCAACCGCCAGGTCGTCGACTCCGTCCTGCTGCGCGCCGACGAGCCGGGGGAACTCCTCGGGTACTGGACCTCCCGCTACGGCCGCGCCGTGCCCAAGCCGGTCAAGCGCGGCATCGCCGACGCCGTGCGCCGGCTCTACAACGGCAGGGCGCTGCTGAAGTACGACACCGCGTCCAAGGGCTACCGCTTCGGAGACATCCTGAACCTGGTGCACGCCTCGCCCGACCCGCAGAAGCCGTGGCAGGGCGAGCTGTTCCGGTACGCCCTCGACCGCCGCCACCACCCCGAGGCGGCCGTGGTGCCGGTCTCGGACCGGGTCCTGAACGCCCACCGCGCGCTGATGGAGCTGCCCGTCGGGGAGCGGCGGGCCGTGGTCGAGAGCGCCGGCGGGGCGGACCGGCTGGCCGCCGCGGGCATGACCTGGGAGGCCCTGGCGGGCTGGCTGCAGGGGCCGATGGACGCCACCGCCTGGGAAGCGATGATCCCGTCGATGGGCGCGATGGCGCTCATCCGCAATCTGCGCAACTTCGACGAGGCGGGCGTGTCGGACGAGGTCGCCGCGCAGGTGGCGGAGCGGATCTGCGACCCGGCCGCGGTCGCCGCGTCCCAGCAGTTCCCGTTCCGCTACCTCGCCGCCTACCAGCACGCGCCCTCGCTGCGCTGGGCCCACCCGCTGGAGCAGGCGCTCGGCCACTCGCTGGACAACGTGCCCGCCCTGCCGGGGCGGACGCTGGTGCTGGTCGACCGCTCGGGCTCGATGTGGTCGCCGCTCTCGGACCGCTCGCAGCTCAACCGGGCCGACGCGGCCGCGATCTTCGGCACGGCGCTGGCACTGCGGGCGGCAGATGCCGATCTGGTGCAGTTCGGTACGGACAGCGCATCGGTGGCATATCGCCGGAGCGAGTCCGTACTGAAGGTCCTGGAGCGCTTCGGCGACCTCGGCGGCACCAACACCGCGGCGGCGGTGCGCCGGCACTACCGGGGCCATGACCGGGTGCTGATCGTCACCGACGAGCAGGCGTCGTTCTCGTACGCCGCGGACGCCACCGCGGCGGTGCCCGACACCGTGCCCGTCTACACCTGGAACCTGGCCGGGTACCGGGTCGGACACGCCCCCTCGGGCGACGGGATGCGCCACACCTTCGGGGGTCTTTCGGACGCCGCGTTCCGCATGGTGCCGCTGCTGGAAGCGGGCCGGGACGCGGACTGGCCCTGGATCCGCTGATCACGAATCCGGTATCAGTGGGGCCCCTGCGGTGAACGGGCATGGCGTCGGGCGTCCCCAGGGCGCATACTCAAGGTAATGAAACAGTCAGCCGGATCCCGGCGCCACCTGCCCTCCAGTCCCTTCAACCGCCCGGCCCAGGCGGCCCCACCGGTCGAATTGTTCGATGTGGGCGACAGGGTGTCGCACGATCAGTTCGGACTCGGCCGCGTCCTCGCGGTCGAGGGCGACAACGACGCGGTACTCATCGACTTCTCGGGGCGGCAGGGGAGGATCCTGAGCCCGTACTCCAAGCTGACCAAGCTCTGAGAGAGGCGGCGAGCACGCGCGCGGCGCGCCCGTTTTTCCCGTCACGCTCTCCGTATTCAGGGGCACCTGCACCCGACAGGTGCCCCTGAATCCGTTTCCGGAACCCGCTGCCGCGCCTACAGCGCCTGGGCGGCGGGCTTCACCATGCCGCGGACGGTGCGCGACTTCACGAAGTCGCCCATCGCCGTCATCTCCCACTCGCCGGAGAACTGCTTGATCAGCTTGGCCATCATCACGCCGGTCTGCGGCTCGGCGCCGGTCAGGTCGAAGCGGACCAGCTCCTCGCCGGTGGCCGCGTCGACCAGTCGGCAGTAGGCCTTGGCGACCTCGGTGAACTTCTGGCCGGTGAACGAATTGACCGTGAAGACCAGGCCGGTCGCCTCCGCCGGGATCCGGCCCAGGTCCACGACGATCACCTCGTCGTCACCCGCGCCCTCGCCCGTGAGGTTGTCGCCCGAGTGCTTGATCGCGCCGTTCAGGATGGAGAGCTTGCCGAAGTAGCAGCTGTCCAGGTGGTTCCGGTTGGGACCGTAGGCGATCACGGAGGCGTCGAGGTCGATGTCCTTGCCCCGGAACGCGGGCTCCCAGCCCAGACCCATCTTGACCTGGGAGAGCAGCGGCCGGCCGCCCTTGACCAGGGACACCGTCTGGTTCTTCTGGAGGCTGACCCGCCCCTTGTCGAGGTTGATCTTCCCGGTGGCGGGTGCGGGCGCCGGGGCGGGCGGTGCCGGCGGTGCCGAGGGGACCGGGGGTGCGACGATCCGGGGGTCGACCGGGGCGGCGGCGGGTGCCGGGGGCGCCACGGGCGCCGGGGTGGGCTCCTCCTCGACCGAGACGCCGAAGTCCGTGGCGATGCCGGCCAGCCCGTTCGCATAGCCCTGGCCGACCGCGCGGGCCTTCCAGGCGCCGTTGCGGAGATAGACCTCGATGACCACGAGCGCCGTCTCGGCGCCCAGTTGGGGCGGGGTGAACGTGGCGAGCGCGCTGCCGTCGTCGGCGTTGCGCACGGTCGCGGTGGGCTCGATGCCCTGGAAGGTCTGGCCCGCAGCGTCCGGGCTCGCCGTGACGACGATCTTCTCGATGCCGGGCGGGACCGCGGTGGTGTCCACCACGATCGCGTCCGGTGCGGTGCCGCCGCCGGAGCGGTAGGTCACACCGGGGCCGCTGGGCTGGTTGTAGAAGATGAAGTCGTCGTCGGAGCGCACCTTGCCGTCTGCGGTGAGCAGCAGGCCCGAAACGTCGAGCCGCACCGGTGCGGAGACGTCCACTGCCACGCGGGCGGCGGAGAGAGGGATGTTCGAGCCGGGGGTCATAGCGGTCATGCTCGGGGTAACGAACGACCTCGCTTTGCCGTTCCCTTACCTTTTGCCTTCGTCCTGCACCTTTTGCCTCGGCTGTGCGGCTTTCCTGCGCCGTGCTCCGCAGGCCGCGTTCGTCTGCCGAGCCCCGTCGGTTGCGTTCGCCGGTCCGTCAGCGGTTGCGGGGGTGGTTGCGGGCGGTGCGTTCGTTGCCGTGCTTGTACGCCCCCGTCCAGCGGGCCATCACCAGTTGCGCGTCCCCCGACTCCACCTCGGCCAGGAACTTCTCCGCCCTCCCACCGCGCAGGGTGCCCGCGGGGCGGCCGTGGTGGGTGATGGTGACGCTCGCGTCGCCGTGCTGCTCGTACAGGAATCCGGAAGGTCTCGGCATGGCTCCGCATCCTGCCCGCCGTGCGGGCGCCGTGTCGCACGGTTTTTCGTGGCCCCCGGCTCACTCCGGCCCACTCGCCGATTCCCGCCCCCTGTCAGCGCGGCCAGATGGGCGGGTCGGTGCAGAAGTGACCGCCGAGGTGGGCGTGGTCGGGGTTGTCCGGGTCCAGTTCGCCCTGCTCGGCGATGAGCCGGGCCGCGTACGGTTCGGAGTCGTCCTGCGGCTCGTACCCCAGTGAGCGGGCCGTCGTCAGGTCCCACCACAGCCGGGTGTTGTCGGACGAGCCGTGCACGACGGTGTGTCCGACGTCCTCGGCGGTGAGCGCGGCGTGGAAGAGCCGGGCGCCGTCCGCGGGGCTCATCCAGACCGAGAGCATCCGTACCGAGGTCGGCTCGGGGAAGCAGGAGCCGATGCGCACCGAGACGGTCTCCATTCCGTGCCGGTCCCAGTACAGCTGGGCGAGGTCCTCCCCGAACGACTTGGACAGCCCGTAGAAGGTGTCGGGGCGGCGCGGGGCGCCGACGGGGATCAGCGGGTCGCCGGGCAGCGGACGCGGGGTGTAGCCGAGCACATGGTTGGAGGAGGCGAACACGATGCGCCGCACACCCTCCTCGCGGGCAGCCTCGTAGAGGTTGTACGTGCCCTCGATGTTCGCCCTGAGGATCTTGTCGAAGGAGGCCTCCAGGGAGATGCCCGCGAGATGGACGACCGCGTCGACGCCCCGCACGGCCTCGCGCAGCGCCTCCCGGTCGCCGAGGTCGGCGGAGATCGCGTCCGGCTCGCCCTCGACGGGGGCGACGTCCAGGAGGCGGAGCCCGTAGCCGTACGCGGGCAGGAGGCCGCGCATCAGGGTGCCGAGGCCGCCGGCGGCGCCGGTGAGCAGGACGGTGCGGGGAGCGGGCATGCGCGGATCTCCTCCATGGACAGCATTCATATGCATGGACTAGCTAAGAAGTCCCGGGGTTCGGAGTCAAGTGCGCGGGCGGGGTGGGACGCCGCTCGCGCGGAGCTGCAGGCTCCGCCCTCAGGGGCGGCCGCCAGAGGTGTTCCCGTCCTTGACCTGCGCGGGGCGGCTGCCTTAGCGTGTGAGCGTTCATGAATATGGACGTCAATCATAATTGTGCACGCCTGAACTCGCTCAGGGAGCGCCAGTGACCTCAGCCCCTCTTGCCGCCCGACTCGGCCGTGTCGCCGGGCCGCTCTTCTTCCCCGTCACCGCGTACGGACCGGACGGCGCCGTCGGCCTCGATGCCTTCCGCGCGCATGTGCGCGCCGGGGTCGACGCCGGGGCGGCAGCGGTCTTCGCCTGCTGCGGCACCGGTGAGTTCCACGCGCTCACGCCCCAGGAGTTCCGCCGCGTCGTCGCCGCGGCCGTCGAGGAGACCGCCGGAGAGGTGCCCGTCGTCGCGGGCGCCGGGTACGGCACGGCGCTTGCGATCCAGTACGCGGAGCTCGCCGAGGAAGCCGGCGCGGACGGGCTCCTCGCCATGCCCCCGTATCTCGTCGTCGCCGACCAGGAGGGTCTGCTGGGCCACTACACCGCGCTCGCCGCGGCCACCTCGCTGGAGACGATCGTCTACCAGCGCGACAATGCCGTCTTCACCCCCGCCACCGTCGTCGCGCTGGCCGCGACGCCCGGCATCATCGGCCTCAAGGACGGCTACGGCGACCTCGACCTGATGCAGCGCATCGTCAGCGCCGTGCGCACCGAACTGCCGGGCAGCGACTTCCTCTACTTCAACGGACTGCCCACCGCCGAACTCACCGGCCCGGCCTACCGGGGCATCGGCGTCGCCCTCTACTCCTCCGCCGTCTTCGCCTTCGCGCCCGACATCGCGCTGGCCTTCTACCGTGCGTTGGAGAGTGGCGACGACGAGCTGACGGGCGCGCTCCTCGACCACTTCTACCGACCGCTCGTCGAGCTGCGCGCCAAGGGCCGCGGCTACGCCGTCTCGCTCGTCAAGGCCGGGGTCCGGCTGGGCGGCCTGGAGGTCGGCGAGGTCCGCACCCCGCTCACCGAGCCGCCCGCCGCCCACGTCGAGGAGCTCGCCGCGATCATCGCGCGCGGCCGGGCCCTGCTGGAGAAGCACGGGCAGGAGCGGCGCGGGTGAAGACCTCGGCCTTCCTCTACCCCTGGGACGTGATCGGCGACCCGGACGCGGCCGCCCGCATCGCGGACCTGGGCGTCCAGCAGGTGTCGCTCGCCGCCGCCTACCACTCCACCCGGGCGCTGACCCCGCGCCACCCCGGACACCGCATCGTCACCGCCGAGCACGCCGCGGTGCTCTACCCGCCGGACGCCACCCGGTGGGCGGGGCGCCCGCTCCGCCCCTACGAACAGTCCTGGGTGGCCTCGGACGATCCGTTCGCCGAGGCCGCCGAGGCCCTCGCCGCCGCCGGTCTGGAGGTCCACACCTGGGTGGTCCTGGCGCACAACTCCCGGCTGGGCGCCGAACAGCCGGACACCTCCGTGGTCAACGCGTACGGCGACCGCTACCCCTGGGCGCCGTGCATCGCCGGGGTCCGGGTCCGCGAGTACCTGACCGCCCTGGCGGCGGAGGCCGCGGTGCGCGGCGGTGCGCGCGGCACCGAGCTGGAGTCCTGCGGCTGGTACGGCTTCGCGCATCTGCACGCCCACGACAAGATCGCGGGCGTCGGTCTTGGGGACGCGGCGCAGTATCTGATGTCGCTCTGCTTCTGCCCCGACTGCCGGACCGGCTACGCCGGACACGGCCTGGACCCCGACGCCCTGGCATCGGCCGTACGCGGTGCGCTGGAAGCGGTCTGGGCCGGTGCCGGCTCCCCGGAGACCGGGCGGGCGGGCATCGAGAAGCTCCTCGGCGCCGACCTCGCCGACGCCACCCTCCAGTGGCGCGGCAAGGTCGCCCGTGCGCTCCAGGAATCGGCGGTCGCCGCCGTGCGGGCGGTGGCGGAACCGGGGTTCCAGGTGCTGCTGCACGCCGACCCCGAACCCCACCGCACCGGTGCGAACGTCGGTGTCGACCCGGAGCACATCCTCTCCGTGGCGGACGGTGTGGTGCTGCCCTGCACCGGCGGCGACGCGGTGCGCGAGGCCGCGCTCGGCCCGTTCGCCGGCCGTGACGGAGTGCTCGCGGCCAACTTCTCCGTGGTCACGGGGATGGGCGGCAGCCCCGCCACGCTGGAACGGGACGCCGCGCACGCCGCGTCGCTCGGCGCCGGCCAGCTGCGGCTGTACCATGCTGGACTGGCCTCGGTCCCCGACCTCCGCGCCGTCGCCGGAGCGCTCTCACGCCTGATGGCGCTCCCGTAGTCCCCGGCGGGCGTGCGACGACAGCCACTTCCCCAAGCTCTCGGCTGCGCAGGGGAGACCACATCCCTCGCCGCGTTGTCGGAACGCCCGAATCCAGCCAGTATTCGGGCGTCCCTCCGCCTTGCGATGCACCGCGTCCGACGTCGCACGCCGATCCACCAGGGACTGCGGGACAGCCATCAGGCCGGTGAATGAGCCGGGCCGGTGGGGGAGTCCGTCAGCCTTCCCCGCCGGCCCTTCACCAGCAGGGCCGCGGTCGCCAGTGCCGCCGCGCCGACCAGTGGCAGCAGCACCCGGATGTCCACCAGCGCGATCAGACCCGCGCCGAGCGCCAGGGCCACCGCGTTCGGCACCATCAGCAGCGTGTTGGCCGTCGCGGCGGTGCGGCCCAGCACGGACGGCGGGGTCTCCCGCTGCACCGCCGTCATCGCGGCGATCAGCACACACGGCAGCCCGAGCCCGACGGCCGCGCTCGCCGCCAGCGCCACCGCGTCGTAGGGCAGCGCCCGCGCTCCCACGGCGACCGCGAACAGCGCGATCCCGGCCGCCGTGAACACCCGCTCCGGCAGCCGCCGAAGCAGCGGACCGGCCAGCAGTCCGACCGCGACGGACCCGGCGCCCTGCATCGCGTACAGCACTCCCGCGTACGCGGGAGAGTGCCCCAGGGAGTCGTCCACTACAGCGTAGAGCGCGGCCCCGTTGAGCCCCGCGCACAGCATCGTCACCGATCCCGCCAGCACCAGCGGCCGCAGCACCGGCGAACCCCACACCTGCCGTACGCCCGCGGTGAGTTCGCCCCGCCGACCGGTCCGGGCCGCCGCCCGCGCGGGGGCCGGCAGCAGCGCGCAGACCCCGGCCGCCAGCACGAACGACGCCGCGTCCAGCAACGCCACGGCCCCGCCCCCGAACCGCGCGTACAGCCCGGCACCCGCCAGCGGAGCCAGCAGCTTCATGCCCTCGCCCGCCATCATCCGAAGCCCGTTGAAATCACCCAGCAGCCGGGTGTCGACGGCCCCGGCGACCAGCGCCGACTCGGCCGCGTCCATCAGCACGAAACTCGCTCCGTACATGACGAGCACGGCGAACAGGAGCCAGACCCGGCCGGCCGAGTCCACCGCCGTCAACGAGGCGAGCAGCGCCGCCATGACGAGATTCGACCCGACGAGAAGCTTCTTCCCCGGGAGCCGGTCGGCGATCGTGCCGAGCGCCGGCCCGACCAGCACCGGCAGCCACATGGCGAACACGGCGAGCGCCGCCAGACTGTCCGACCCGGTCAGCGACTTGACCCAGACCCCGGCCGCGAGCCACATCGCGGAGGTCCCGAAACCCGAGACGACGACCGCCGCCAGGAACAGCCCCGCCGTACGGTCCCGCAGCACCCGCACCGTCGCCGACCCCGTCACCGTACCCACCGCACCCTCCCGACCAGCGCCTTCGTCATGGGACAAGGCTGCTGACCGAGGGGGCCCGGCGGCATCGGGAGGATGCCCTATCGCGGTTCCGGCGAGCGGGGCCGTCCCTCGTCGGCCCAGGGCAGATGCCGGACGGCCGGGCGGACGGCTCCCTCCCGTCCGTCAGCCCGCCAGCGCCGCCTTCATCATCTTCTGGGCGATCGGCGCCGCCAGGCCGTTGCCGCTGACCTCGGAGCGCGCCGCGCCCGAGTCCTCGACGACCACGGCGACCGCGACCTCCTTGCCGGTGGACGCGTCCTTCGCGTACGAGGTGAACCAGGCGTACGGGATCTTGCTGTTGCCCACGCCGTTCTGCGCGGTGCCGGTCTTCCCGCCCACCTCGGCCCCGGCGATCCGGGCGTTGGTGCCGGTGCCCTCCTCGACGACGGTCACCATGGCGCTGCGCAGCTGCTCGGCGGTGGACTGGGAGACGACCCGCTCGGTGTCGCCGTCCGCGAACTCCTGGAGCGGGTTGTCCTTGGAGTCGGTCACGGCGGACACCATGTGCGGAGCGGCGAGTTCGCCGCCGTTGGCGAGGGCGGCCGAGACCATGGCCATCTGCAACGGCGTCGCGGTGACCTCGAACTGACCGATGCCGGTGAGCGCCGTCTGCGGGCGGTCCATACCGGTCGGGTAGACGCTTCTCGACGCCCGTACCGGCACATCGAGCTTGTCGGTGTTGAAGCCGAACTTCTCCGCCATCGTCCTGACCTTGTCCTGGCCGAGGTCGACGGCGGCCTTCGCGAAGACGTTGTTGCAGGAGTACTGGAGTGCGGTGCGCAACGTGGCGTTCTCGCAGGGCGCCGAGGGATTCTCGTTGCTCAGGACGGTGCTGGTGTCGGGCAGCGTGTACGGATTGGGGCTTTCGGTGCGCTCGTCGACCGAGCCGTACAGCCCGTCCTCCAGCGCCGCGGCCGCCACCACCAGCTTGAACGTCGAACCGGGCGCGAGCGGCTGCCGCAGCGCACGGTTGACCATCGGCTTGTCCTCGTCGTCGAGCAGCTTCCGCCAGGCCTCGCCGTCCGTCGTCCCGCTGATCTTCGACGGGTCGTAGGAGGGGGTGGAGACCATGCCCAGGATGCGGCCGGTCTTCGGGTCGATCGCGACCGCCGCCCCCTTGTCGTCGCCGAGCGCCTCGTACGCGGCCTTCTGCACGTCCGGGTCGATCGTCGTCAGGACGTTGCCGGGCGCCGCCTGCTTGCGCGTCACCGCGTCCATCGGGTTCTTCAGCCGGTCGTCGGTGCCGTCCAGCACATGGCTGTAGATCCCTTCGAGCTGCGTCGCGCCGTACGCCTGCGAGCTGTAGCCGGTGACGGCAGAGTAGAGCTCGCCCTGTGTGTAGGTGCGTTTGTACGCGAGGTCACCGCCCTCCGTCCTCTTCGATCCGGTGACCGGGTTACCGGCCACGATGATGTCGCCGAGCGGCTGCGCGTACTGCGCGATGGTTTTCCGCCGGTTGTGGTCGTTTTCCGCGAGCGCCTTCGCCTGGTACGCCTGCACCCAGGTCGCCCGCCCCATCAGGGCGAGAACCAGCAGGAGGCAGAAGACCGAGGTTCGCCTGATTGTTCTGTTCATCCCGCCCGGACGACGAGCGGGGCGTAGCGCACCGTTCCCGAATACGCCGATTCTCACCGGTTTCTCATACCCGACCGGCGTGCCCCGGTACGGCGGCGGACCGCCGCCCGGTCATCCGGGCAGGGTGAACAGCAGCTCCTCGGTCTCCTTGCCGCGGGCGTGGGCGTACCCGTGGTCCGTGCCGGTGACGGTGAACCCGCACTTCTCCAGCACCCGGCGCGAACCGGTGTTGTCGGCCGCCGCCCGTGCGTGCAGCGGGCGTTCGGGTACGACGTCGAGCAGCGCCGACAGCGCGGCGGTGGCCAGCCCGCGGCCCCACAGCGCCCGGTCGATCCAGTAGGTGACCTGGCGGTCGCCCGGGGGTCCGTACACCCCGGTGCTGCCGGCCACGGCCCCGTCCGCGAGCACCGTGCGCATCACGACGGAGCCGTCGGCCAGGATGCGCTGCCAGTGGGCGTCGAAGGCATGTCGGTCGGTGGGGTCCTCGCTGGTGAAGGCGGCCGTTCTGACAGATTCCGGGTCGGACATGAACGCGAAGAACAGGGGCAGGTCGTCCGCCCGGACCTCGCGAAGGGCGATGCGCACGGTCAGAGCCTCCGGGTGGCGAGCGTGAGGCGGTCCCGGGCGTCGAACAGCGCGTCCTTCACCATCTGTTCGTGCGCGGGCGTGAGCCGAGCGACCGGCACCGAGCAGCTGATGGCGTCGCGGGCGGGGGTGCGGTACGGGACGGCGACGCCGAAGCAGCGCAGTCCGATGGTGTTCTCCTCGCGGTCCACCGCGTAGCCCTGTTCGCGGACGGTGTGCAGCTCCTCGATGAGCTTCTCGCGGTCGGTGATGGTGTGCCCGGTCAGCGCGGGCAGCGTCTCGGGGAGCAGCTTGCGGACCTGCTCGTCGCTGTGGGTGGCCAGCAGCGCCTTGCCGAGCGAGGTGGAGTGGGCGGGCAGCCGGCGGCCGACGCGGGTGAAGGGGCGCAGATAGTGCTGGGACTGCCGGGTGGCGAGGTACACCACGTTCGTCCCGTCGAGCCGGGCCAGGTGGATGGTCTCCGTGGTGTCGTCGGAGAGCCGGTCCAGGGTGGGCCGGGCGGCCGCGACGACCTCGTCGCCGTCGATGTACGAGGTGCCCACCAGCAGGGCCCGCACGCCGATCCCGTACCGCGTGCCCGTCGCGTCGGTCTCGACCCAGCCCAGCTCCACCAGCGTGCGCAGCAGCATGTACAGGCTGGACTTGGGATAGCCGACGGCCTCCTGCACCGCGGCGAGCGAATGCATGCCGGGCCGCCCCGCGAAGTATTCGAGCAGCTCCACCGTCCGTACGGCGGACTTGACCTGTGCCCCACCAGATTCGGCAACCGACATCGCCCTACGCCCTTTCCAGCCCACTTGCGAAACCCTGAGACTTCTTGCACCCGACAACTGCTCGAACCGGACGACTTCCGGAACCCGGTGGCTCCTTGCCAACATTGAACGCCCGGAAATAGAGTCGCTGCATATTCACGATCAGGAACTCTGTTCAGAATACCGAACAATTTCTGGCATGTACGGCAGTGGAGCGGAAGGAATCACGGTGGCAGCAGCACCAGTCTGGAGCGTCGACCCCCGCACCGGGAACCCGCGCGAGCAGGTTGCGGTGGAGGCTACAGCGGAGGAGGTCGACCGTGCGGTCCGAGCCGCCCACGCGGTACGTGAATCGCTCGCCGACCGCACCGTGCGCGCCGCCTTCCTGCGCATCGCGGCCGATCTGCTCACCGAGGCCGGGGAGCACGTCATCGAGGCGGCCGACGCCGAGACCGCGCTGGGGCCGGCCCGGCTGACCGGTGAACTCGCCCGCACCGCCGCCCAGTTGCGGGCCTTCGCGGAGGTCGTCGACGAGGGTGCCTTCCTCGACATCCACATCGACCACGCGGACGCCGGCCGGACCCCGCCCTGGCCCGACCTGCGCCGCTACAAGATCCCGCTCGGTGTCGTCGCCGTCTACGCGGCCAGCAACTTCCCGCTCGCCTTCTCCGTACCCGGCGGTGACACCGCGAGCGCGCTGGCGGCCGGCTGCCCCGTCGTCGTCAAGGCACACCCCGACCACCCCGCCACCTCCGAACTGTGCGCCTCCGTACTGCGCAGGGCGGCGGTCAAGGCCGGCCTGCCCGAGGACGTACTGACCCTGGTGCACGGCTTCGACGCCGGCGTCGAGCTGATCGGGCACCCGCTGGTCTCCGCCGCCGGGTTCACCGGTTCGGTACGCGGCGGCCGCGCCCTGTTCGACGCCGCGGCGGCCCGCCCCCGCCCCATCCCCTTCCACGGCGAGCTGGGCTCCCTCAACCCCGTCGTCGTCACCGGGGCGGCCACCGCCGAGCGTGCCGAGGAGATCGGCGCCGGGCTCGCGGGCTCGATGACCATGGGCGCGGGCCAGTTCTGCACCAAGCCCGGCTTCGTCCTGGCCCCGGCCGGCGAGGCGGGCGACCGGCTGCTGGAGTCGCTGACCGCCGCGGTCAGCGACACCGAGGCCGCGGTCCTGCTCGACCACCGGATGCGTGACGCCTTCCTCGCGGGAGTACGGAAGCGGGCCGGACTCCCCGGCGTCCAGGCCCCGGTCACCCCCGGCGCGGGCGGCGACCACACCGTCTCGGCCGGCTTCCTCACCGTACCGGCGCACCTCCTCGCCGCCGAGGGCCCGCACGACGAACTCCTTGAGGAGTGCTTCGGCCCCGTCACCGTCGTCGCCCGCTACACCTCCCACGACGAGATCACCGCCGTGCTCTCCCGGCTCCCCGGCAACCTCACCGCCACCCTCCAGACCGCCACGGACGGCACCGACGCCGACGCCCCCGCACTTCTCGCGGCCCTCACCCCGCTGGCCGGCCGGGTCCTCGTCAACGGCTGGCCGACGGGCGTCGCCGTCGCCCCCGCCCAGCACCACGGCGGCCCCTACCCGTCCTCCACCTCCACCTCCACCTCGGTCGGCGCCACCGCGATCGAGCGCTGGCTGCGCCCGGTCACCTACCAGACCACCCCCGAGGCGCTGCTCCCGCCGGAGCTCCGCGAGGACAACCCCCAGGGCCTTCCCCGCCGAGTGGACGGGCGTCGCGCATGACCCCGCACCTCCCCGAACTTCCCTTCGGACTGGACGAGTTCGGCCCCGGCGGCGACTGGACGTACGAGAACGGCACTCTCACCGGCCGTGCCGGCGCCCGCCAGGACCGCTTCGTACCGCCGGGCGGCGAAGCCCTGGACTCCGCGAGCGACGCCCCCCGCCTCCTCGGCCCCGCGCCCAGGGGCGACTTCCAGCTGGTCGCCCGGGTGCGGGTCGGCTTCGAGGCCGCTTTCGACGCCGGGGTGCTCTACCTCCACGTCGGGGAAAGGGAGTGGGCCAAGATCTGCCTGGAACTCTCCCCGGACCGCCCCACCGTCTGCACGGTCGTCACCCGCGGCCACTCCGACGACGTCAACTCCTTCACCGTGGACGGCGACAGCTGCTGGCTGCGCCTGAGCCGCACGGGCAACGCGTTCGCCTTCCACGCCTCCACCGACGGCGAGAAGTGGACCTTCGTCCGCGTCTTCGCCCTCGGCGAGCCGGAACGCGCGGCCGACGCCTCGATCGGCTTCCTGGTCCAGTCACCGACGGGCGAGGGCTGCGAGGCGTCCTTCGACCGGATCGCGTTCCGCACGAGGGGTCCGGACGACCTGCGGGACGGAAGCTGATGACCGTCCGGACGGGGGAGACCTTCAAGGCCGGCCGTGCGGTGTCCGACATCGAGGCGCTGCTCGCCGGGCCCGACCTCGTGGCCTCCACGCCCGGGCAGGGCCGACAGGTCCTTCTCAAGGCCGACCGGATCCTACGCGGCTGCGATGAGCCCCCACCAGTGGTGGCGCCACCACACCTGGCGCGGCGAACGTGACGCTCGACTCGACGGGCCGTTGCGGGCCGATGCCCGCGGCCAGGGAATGAGGAAGTCCGCTCCTGTGTTGTGGACGGGAGCGGAGGGTGGCTCCGCGCCCTGAGCGGTACGTACGAGGACACGGAGAGAAGAAGAGACATGCGCGTCGAGATCTGGAGCGACATCGCCTGCCCCTGGTGCTACATCGGGAAGGCCCGCTTCGAGAAGGGCCTGGCGGGGTTCGCCCACCGCGACCAGGTCGAGGTCGTGCACCGGTCCTTCGAGCTCGACCCCGGGCGCGCCAAGGGCGACACCGCACAGGTCATCGACATGCTGGCGCAGAAGTACGGGCGCACCCGCGAAGAGGCTCAGGCCATGGAGGCGAACGTCGCGGCCAACGCGCAGGCCGAGGGGCTCGGCTACCTCACCGAGGGCCGTGACCACGGCAACACCTTCGACATCCACCGGCTGCTCCACCTGGCCAAGGCCCGCGGCCGCCAGGACGAGCTGCTGAACCTCGCCTACCGGGCGAACTTCGCCGAGGAGCGGTCCGTCTACGACGCCGGTGTACTGGTCGAGCTGGCCGTCGAGGCCGGGCTCGACGCCGACGAGGCGCGGGCCGTGCTCGCCGACCCGGAGGTGTACGCGGCCGAGGTGCGGGCCGATGAGCGGGAGGCGTCCGAGCTGGGCGCCAACGCGGTGCCGTTCTTCGTGCTCGACCGGCGTTACGGTATCTCCGGTGGTCAACCCGCCGAGGTCTTCGCCCAGGCGCTGGAGCAGGCGTGGAAGGACCGCCCGCTCACCGCGATCGGCCAGGACGCCGCGGCGTGCGACATGGACGGCGCCTGCGAGGTCCCGCAGGCCGGCGGCAACGCCTGAGGCCCGTCCCCGGCGGCACGGATGAGTACTGCTCGGGTGTTCCCCTCAACTCTTCGTGATTGACCAGGAGGTGAGGGGGCCGCAGGCTGGGCGCATGGAGACTACTTCGCTCAGCCGTGCGGTGAACGCCGAGTTCGCACCGAGGACGACCTACCTCAACACCTCCACCTGCGGGCTGCTGCCCCGGCGGGCCGTGGCGGCGGTGCGGACGCTCGCCGAGGCGGTCGGCTCCGGCAGCCGGGCCGATTCCGGCGACTTCGAAGCGGTGGAAGCGGCCCGGTCCGGCTTCGCCCGGCTCTGCGGGGTCGAGGCCGACCGGGTCGCCGTCGGCAGCTCGGTCTCCGTGCACGTCGGGCTGATCGCCGCCGCGCTGCCTCCGGGAGTCGAAGTACTGGCGCCTCAGGGCGAGTTCAGCTCCGTCGTCAGCCCCTTCGCGGTCCGCGGCGACCTCAGGACGCGCTACGTCCCGCTGGACCGGCTGGCCGACGCGGTGGGGCCGGACACCGCGCTCGTCGCCCTCTCCTCCGTGCAGTCGTCCAACGGCCGGATCGCCGACCTGAAGGCGGTAAGGGCGGCGGCCGGCGTCCATGGTGCCCGGACGCTGCTCGACGCCACCCAGTCGGCCGGCTGGCTGCCGCTGGACGCCGGGCAGTACGACTACACCGTCACCGGCGGCTTCAAGTTCCTGCTCTGCCCGCGCGGCGCGTCGTTCCTCACCGTCACCGAGGAGGCGCAGCGGACCCTGCCGCCGGTCTTCGCCGGCATGTACGCCGCCGAGGACCCCTGGAACAGCACGTACGGCCCGGTCGGGGAGCTCTCCCGGACCGCGCGCCGCTACGACGAACCGCCCGCCTTCCTCTCGTACCACGGTGCCGAGCAGTCCCTCGCGCTGCTGAACGAGGTGGGTGTGGACGCCGTCCACGCCCATGCCACCGGGCTCGCGGCCCGTATGCGGGCGGGGCTGGCCGGGCTGGGGCACGAGGCGGTGCCGGGGGAATCGGCGATCGTGGCCGTGCCCGGCCTCGGCGCGCGGGAGCCGGAGCTCGCGCGGGCCGGGGTGGTGGTCTCGAACCGGGCGGGGAGCCTGCGTGCGGCCTTCCACCTGTACAACACGGAGGCCGATGTGGACCGGGCCCTGGACGTGCTCGCAGGCTGACGCCGCCCGCCGGGGATCAGCGGGGTCCGGGGCAGTCCCCGGCCTCCCCGCACTCCCCGACCTCCCCGCACTCCCCGGCTTCCCCGGCCTCCCGGCAGAGGTTCGCCTCGACCTTGGCGAGCAGCCGGGTCAGCTCCTCGCGTTCGGCGGGTTCGAGACCGGCGAGGGTGTGGTCCTCCAGCTCCACCCAGGCCCGCTGGACGTCCAAGTGCAGCGCGCAGCTCTCGTCGGTGGCCTCGACCAGGACGGCCCGCCGGTCGTCCGGGTCGGGGCGGCGGCACACGTGCCCGCTCTGTTCGAGCCGCTGGAGCATCTTGGTGACGGTGGACGGATCGAGGTCGACGGCCTTGATCAGCTCGGCCTGACGCACGGCACCGGCGTCCCACAGGCACATCATCAGGAACTCCTGGCCCGGGTAGAGCCCGAGCCCCTTGAGCAGCCTGCCCGCGGCGGTCCGGTGCAGCCGGGCGACCCGGGAGAGTGCGTGGCTGACGGGGCCGCCGAGGGCCGCGCTCGGCGGGCCGGGACAGGCGGGGTCTGCGGGTCCGGCTGATCCGGCGGGTCCGGCCTTCATGGGAGCTCCTCGGGGGGCGCCCCGGCCCGGCTCCGATGCCGGGTTCCGGCGGCTTTCCGCACACTTTACATTGGTCGGCCAAGTAATGGGCTACAGTGGCGCCCACGCAGATAATTGGCCGACCACATAAATGCTTAGGGAGCCCCGATGACCACCGCGTTCGACCCCATCGACCTGTCCGGCACCCGGCTTGCCAACCGCATCGCGATGGCTCCGATGACCCGCAGCCGGGCCGGTGAGGGCGGCACCGCCACGGATCTCGTCGCCCAGTACTACACCCAGCGCGCCTCGGCGGGCCTCATCATCACGGAGGGCGTCCAGCCGTCGGTGGTGGGCCAGGGCTACCCCTCCACCCCGGGACTGCACAGCGCGGAACAGGTCGCGTCCTGGCGCAAGGTCACCGACGTGGTGCACGCGGCGGGCGGCCGGATCTTCGCCCAGCTGATGCACGCGGGCCGGATCGGCCACCCGGACGTGCTGCCGGACGGGCTGACCCCGGTCAGCGCGTCAGCGGTCAGGCCCGCCGGCCAGCTCTTCACCGGCACGGGCATGAAGGACTTCACCACCCCGCGCGAGCTGACCGGCGACGAGGTCCGCCAGACCATCGCCGACTTCGCGACGGCCGCCCGCCACGCGGTCGACGCGGGCTTCGACGGGGTCGAGCTGCACGGCGCCAACGGCTACCTCATCCACCAGTTCCTCGCCCCCAACACCAACCTGCGCGACGACGAGTGGGGCGGCTCGGAGGAGGCCCGCATCCGGTTCGCCGTCGAGGCGGTCAAGGCCGTCGCCGCCGAGATCGGCGCGGAGCGGACCGGACTGCGGATCTCGCCCAAGAACCCTTACAACGACATCGACGAGCCCGCGCCGGAAGCCCTCTACACCGCGCTGGTACGGGAGATCGAGCCGCTCGGCCTCGCCTATCTGCACGTCCTGGAGGCGGTGGAGATCCGCGAGCTGACCCTCGCGCTGCGCAAGCAGTTCTCCGGCGCGTTCGTCCTCAACGCGCTGACGGACGGCCCGACCGGCCCGGACGACCACTCGCTGATCGACGACGGGATCGCCGACCTCATCGCGTACGGCGCCCTGTTCATAGCCAACCCGGACCTGCCCGCCAGGCTGAAGGCCGGCGGCCCCTTCAACACCCCGGACCCGTCGACCTTCTTCGGCGGCGACGCGAAGGGCTACGTCGACTACCCGGCGCTGGACGAGGCACAGGCCTAGTACTCCAGCCGGACTTCGGTGTATGTCCTGGTCAACGGCTTGAGCGTGGGGATTGTAGCGGCGTGGTGCCGAGTGCGGGGCGGGTTCGACCGGCCTGTCCCGCGAACGAGTGGCCGCGCCGTGTGTAGTGACAGCGACGGGCCCGGGCCTGGTGTCGGCGGCGCCATCTGGACCAGTTCATGGCGTGGTTGCCCTGTCGAGCAGGGCGCCGGCGGGTAGTTGCCAGTAGACGGCGGATCTCGGCGGGGGTGAGGTCCACGAGGTCGGGTGTGTCGTGGTCGGCTCCCCCTTTTGGCGCTCTTGGGCGGCGGTGACTGCCAGGAATGCGTGGGCGAGCATGGCGAGGGTGATGTGCCGGTGCCAGCCGACGTAGCGGCGGACTTCGTACTGGTCCAAGCCGCATTCGTTCTTCGCGCTCTGGAAGCATTCCTCGATCTTCCAGCGGCATCCGGCGATCCGCACGAGATCGGCGACGGTCGCGTCCAAGGGAGCGGATGCCAGGAAATAGGCGAGCTCGTCGGGCTTGGTGATGCTGCGGCGGGCAAGCATCCAGCGTTGCCGGGTGGGCTCGTCGCCGTCGAACTCCCAGACCGCTGGCAGGCGGGCAGCAGCCCAGTCATAGAGTCGCGGCCCTTTGGCGCCGTCGCCGCAGGAGAGCCGCTGCCATGCCTCGTCGGGGGCCTGGCCGATGAGGTGCTCGATGCGGGGGCCGTGGACCTGCTGGGACTTCGGCACGGCCACGACGTAGGACAGGCCGGCGTCTTCCAGGAAACGTCGGAAGCGGGAGTCCTGCCCATAGGCGGCATCGGCCGCGACCCAGGCGACGGGCAGCGGGCCGGCCTGCGCTCGCAGGACCATGGTGCGGGCCAGTTCGTTCTTGGTCGCGAACAGGCGGTGTGGGGGGATGCGGGCGGTGCGGCAGCGTTCGGGGTCGTCGGTCCAGGACTTGGGGAGGTAGAGCTCGCGGTCGACGAGAGCGTGGCCGCGGGTGGTGGCGTAGGCGGCGAAGACGCCGATCTGGCAGTTCTCGGTGCGTCCGGCGGTGCCGGAGTACTGCCGTTGCACGCCAGCTGAGGTGATGCCCTTCTTGACGAAGCCGGTGTCGTCGATGATCAGGATGCCGTCGTCGGCGCCGAGGTGTTCGGCGACGTATCCCTGCAGGTCGTCGCGTATCTCGTCGGCCTCCCAGCGGCTCTTCGCCAGGAGGTGCTGCAGCCCGTCAG